>JBIIOM010000046.1:0-13392 GCA_044336925.1 Pirellulales bacterium | reverse complement strand
CCCGGGTGAGATCCGCTTGCGGAGCAAGCGGTCTACTACGCCGGCTGGAAATTCGCCCGGCCGGGCGGGCCCCGGCGAGCCGGCTCCTCGCGGCGTTTTTGCCCAATCGTCACGGCCGTCCTGACCCCTCCATTCCCGACCAGGTCGGTGAGTTCGGCCAGGAATTGCTGCGACCAGGCCACCTTGTCGCGGTCGGCCTCCATGAGCACGCGGCGGCCGTCGGCCAGATCGATCACGAGCCGCAGCGGGGTCTGCCCCGGATGCCGCCGGACGATCTCCGCCAGCCGGTCGAGCGTGGACGTGTCGTGCCCCGGCTCCGCCACCCGCACCGTCACGCTCCGCACCGGCTTCCCCCAGATCGCGGCGATCGGCACGAGCTCGTTGACGATCAGGTTCGTCTCCTCGCTGCCGGCGCGGCGGTCGATCGAGCCGCTGACCACGACGACGGCGTCGGGCTGGATGAACTCGCCGAGCCGGGCATAGTCCTCCGGCCAGCAGATCGTGCGGACGAGGCCGTCCATGTCTTCGAGATCGAACATCCCGTAGCGGGTGTGCGTGGAGCCTGGCCGCGGCTGCTTCACGTTCGAGAGCTTGAGCGCCGCCACGAGGCCGCCGATCACGACCTCGCTCTTCGCCTTCGCGGCGCCGAGGCCGCCGGTGCCATGCGTGCAGACCGCGCCGAGGATGCCGCTGAACTCCGCCAGCGGATGGCTGTGGACGTAATACCCGAGCACCTCTTTCTCGTTCGACCGCATCTCGAGGTCGGAGAGCGGCGGCACGTCGGGCAGGCCCGAGGGAACCGGCGCCGCGGCGGCCTGCGCCGGCTCGTCGAACGCGTCGAAGAGATTCTTCTGGCCGCTCTTGCGGTCGGCCATCCGCGCGGCGCCCGCGGCGAGCGCCCGCTCGATGCCGGCGAGGATCGCGCCGCGGTGGCCGCCGAGCGAGTCGAGCGCCCCCGCCTTCGCGAGGCTCTCGACCGCCGTCTTGTTGACCACCGACGGATCGACGCGGCCGCAGAAGTCGTCCAGATCGCGGTACGGCCCGCCCCGCTCGCGCTCGGCGCAGATCGCCTCCGACGCCTGCTGCCCGCAGCCCTTGATCGCCGAGAGCCCGAAGAGGATCTTTCCGCCCGACACCGTGAAATCGACCCCCGAGGCATTCACGTCGGGTGGCGCGACCTCGATCCCCATCCGTCGGCAATCCTCGATGTGCTCGACGAGGGCGTCCTTCTTCTTGAAGTTGCGGCCCGTGATGTCGCCCGAGAGCAGGGCGGCCATGAACTCCATCGGCCAGTGGGTCTTCAGATGGGCCGTCTGCCAGGCGAGGAGCGCATAGGCCGTCGAATGGCTCTTGTTGAAGCCGTAGCCGGCGAACTTCTCGATCAGCGCGAAGACCTCCTCCGCCTGCTGCTTCGAAAGGCCCTGGGCCTGCGCCCCCTTCACGAACTGCTCGCGGAAGGCGGCGATGGTCTCGAGCTTCTTCTTGCTGATCGCCTTGATGCAGGTATACGCGCTCGAGAGCTCGATGCCGCCGAGCCGCTCCAGGATCCGCATCACCTGCTCCTGGTAGACCATCACGCCGTGCGTCTCGCCGAGCACGTCTTTCATGACGGGATGCAGGAACTCGGCCCGCTTGCGGCCGTGCTTCACGTTCACGTATTCGTCCACCATGCCGCCTTCCAGCGGACCGGGACGGTAGAGCGCGTTGACGGCGACGATGTCGAGGAAGTGGTCGGGCTTCATCCGCTGGAGCAGGTCGCGGATGCCACCGCTCTCGAGCTGGAAGATGCCTTTCGTCTCGCCGCGGCAAAGCGTGGCGAACGTCTCCGCGTCGTCGAGCGGGAACGCAAACGGATCAGGTCTTTGACCCGTGGTGGAGCTGATGATCTCGAGTGTCTTGGCCACGACCGTGAGATACCTGAGGCCGAGAAAATCCATCTTCATGAGCCCGGCGCGCTCGACGTCGCCCATGGCCCACTGCGTGATCACTTCCTCCTTGCCCGTCACCCGCTGCAGCGGCACGTATTCCACGAGCGGCCGGTCGGCGATCACCACGGCCGCCGCATGCGTGCCCACGTTGCGGGCGAGGCCCTCGATCCGGCCGGCGAGATCCACGAGTTCGCGAATCTCGCCATCGGCCTCGCAGGCCGCCGCCAGCTGCGTGCCCGGCGCCGAGGCCTCCGCGAGCGAGATGCCGAGCTGGTCGGGCACGAGCGCCACGATCTGATCGACCCGCGGGATCGGCATCCCCAGCGCCCGGCCCACGTCGCGGATCGCCGCCCGCGCCGCGAGCGTGCCGAACGTGCCGATCTGGGCGACGTTCGCCGCACCATACTTCTGCTTGACGTAGTCGATGACATCGCTGCGCCGCTCCTTGCAGAAATCGATGTCGATATCGGGCGCCTCGCGGCGATTGATGTCGAGGAACCGCTCGAAGAGCAGGTCGTACTCGAGCGGGCAGACGTGCGAGAGATAGAGCGAATAGGCCACGAGCGAGCCCACGCCCGAGCCTCTCGCCGCGGCCGGGATGTCGTGCTCGCGGGCATACCGCACGAAGTCCCAGACGATGAGGAAGTAGCTCGCGAAGCCGAGCGTGTCGATCACGCCGAGCTCGCGGTCGAGCCGCTCCATCACCACCGCGTGCAGCTGTTGCTCTCCGCCGGGGCCCGGCTCCTCGCTCCACCGCTTCGGCACGCGGGCATAGCGTTCGCGAAGCCCCTCGAGGCAGAGCCGTCGCAGTTCCTCGGAGGCGGTGCGGCCCGCGGGCACGTCGAACCCGGGAAAATGCCGCTTGCCGAGATCGAGCTCGATCGCCACCGAATCGGCGATCTGCTGGCTCCTGGTGACCGCCTCCGTCACGAGCCCCCGATCGAGCCCGTCGAATGCCGCATGCATCTCCTGCGGGCTCTTGAGATAGAACTCGCTCGAGTCCATCTTCATCCGGCTCGCATCGCTGCGATACCGGCCGGTGTTCACGCAGAGCAGGATGTCCTGCGCCTCGGCGTCTTCCCGGTTGACGTAGTGGCAGTCGCACGTGGCCACCGGCGGGATGCCGAGCTCGCGCGAGATCTCGAGCGCGGCTTCCGTCACCTGCCGCTGCACGGCAAGGCCGTTGTCCTGGATCTCCAGAAAGTAGCGATCGCCGAAGAGCTTTTGAAACCAGCCCGCGATCTCCTTCGCCTGCCGGAGCGATTCCCGCTGCTCCCGCGACGAGCCGATCAGCGAGCGGTTGAACTCGCTCGACAGGCAGCCCGAGAGGCAGATGATCCCCTCGCTGTGCGCCTCGAGGATCTCACGGTCGATCCGCGGCTTGAAATAGAAGCCCTCGAGATAGGCCTTCGTCGCCAGCTGCAGCAGGTTGGCAAAGCCGGTCTTGTCGCGGGCCAGGAGCGTGAGGTGGTAGCTCGAATCCTTCTGGTTGCCGGCGTCTTTTTGAAACCGGCTGCCGGGGGCGATGTAGGCCTCGTAGCCGATGACGGGATTGATCCCCGCCCCCTTCGCGGCCTGATAAAACTCGAGCGCGCCGTGAAGGTTGCCGTGGTCTGTGATCGCCAGGGCGTTCATGCCAAGCTCGACCGTCCGTTCGACGAGCCGGTCGATCGAACTCGCCCCGTCGAGCAGGCTGTAGTGGCTGTGGCAGTGGAGGTGGGCGAAGTGCTGCGCGCTCATCCGTGTGCTCGCTGGGGGAGCCGAGCATTGTAACGCGCTGTCGGGGGTGGCGTAGGACGGGTAGACCGCTTGCTCCGCAAGCGGATCCCAAAGCGGCAGGCTGAAGCCTGCCCTCCTTTCGCGCGCCAGGCCCGGAGGGCCGGGTGAGCACCAGCGAGCGGAGCTCGCAAAGCAAAAATCGGCAGGATGCCGATGTTTTGCGTGAAGCCTGAAGCCTGTCCTACTTGCCGGGCGTGGGCCACTCGATCCGTTGGCCGGAGAACGCGGATGCGTAAACCGCGGTGGTCATCGCGACGGTGCGGCGGCCGGCATACATCCCCGTCTCGGGCTCCCGATCCTCGATGATCGCATCGACGAGATCGGCCGCGGCACGGCGGCCCCAGGCGGCCCGCTCCGCCGCGCGGTCGGCGTCGCTCGCCGGCGGCGGCGGCGAATCGAGACCCTCGGGGCCGATCGGCTTCCAGGGAAATTCCTTGTCGACCCGCCAGAGCGGGGCCTCGCGCAGGTAGACATGCGGGATGTGATCGAGGCGGATGTGGACCGCGCCCGCCGTGCCCACGACCGTGACGCCGAAGTTCGGCTGCTTGAGGCCCGCCTCACGGACGCTCGCGAAATAGCCGATCGGGCCGTCGGCGAGGCCGAACATCGCCGCGATGTTGTCGCCGGCGATCGGCCCGATCCCCTCCGGGCCCTCGACCAGGTCTTCCTTCGTGATCGGACGACCGCCGACCGAGATCGCCGCCTCGCACCACTGCGGGCTGCCGCCGAGATCCGTCATGAGATCGAGCAGGTGGCAGCCGAGCACGCAGAGATCCTCGCCGCCGCCGCGCTTGTCTTCCTTGCCGCGGCAGCGGATCTCGAGCACCTTGCCGATGCGGCCGGCCTCGATGAGATCGCGGGCCGCGAGATAGGCCGGCGAATGGCGATTGACGAATGCGAGCGCGAGCTTCGTGCCCGCCTTCTGGCAGGCCGCCACCACCGCGTCAGCCGCGGCCACGGTCGGCACGAAGGGCTTCTCCATGAAGATGCCCTTCACCCCGGCCTCGGCGGCGGCGATCGCCATCTCGGCATGACAGTCGATATGCCGCATGCAGATGGCGACGATGTCGGGCTTCACGTCGGCGAGCATCTTCCGCCAATCGCGAAAGCCGTTTGCGGCCTCGATCTTGTGGCGGGCGACGGCCTTCGCGAGCCCCGCCTCCGATTCGTCGGCCAGCGCGACGAGCTGCGCACCCTCGACGCCGGCCCAGAGTTCGTCGATCGCGTGGCCCCAATCGCCGCGTCCCGTGCGACCGATGGCGGCGACTCGCAATGCGTTCATGAGTGCTCCTGACAGGCTGAAGACGGCACGAAAAAAAGCCGGCTGGCGGCGGAGAACGTGGTCATGGGTATGATCCTATCGCATGCCCGACGCCCATCCAGACCATCTGCATCGCGGACAGACCTGCGGGCACGGGCATGCGCATGGCCACGCCCACGTGCTGCCAGACGGCCGGCTCGACCGGGCGATGGCGATCGGCGTCGGGCTCAACGCGGCGTTCGTCGTCGCCGAACTGGCGGCGGGATTTTTCGCCGGGTCGCTCGCGCTGTTGGCCGACGCCGGCCACAACGCCGGCGACGTGCTCGGGCTCCTGCTCGCCTGGGGCGCCAACTGGCTCGCGCGGCTCCCCCCCAGCGAACGCTACACCTGGGGCTTCCGCCGCTCGACGATCTACGCCGCCCTCGCCAACGCCGTGCTCCTGCTCACGGCCTGTGGGGCGATCCTCTGGGAGGCGGTCCACCGGCTGCAGGCTCCCGAACCGGTCGCGGGCCCGACGGTGATCGCCGTGGCGGCGATCGGCGTCGTCATCAACACGATCACGGCCCTGCTCTTCATGCGCGGACAGCGGGATGCGAACGTGCGCGGCGCGTTTCTCCACATGGCCGCCGACGCCGCCATCTCGGCCGGCGTGGTGGTGGCCGGCATCCTGATCCTGCTCACCGGCATCACGTGGATCGATCCGGTCGTGAGCATCGCGATCACGCTCGCGATCGTCGCCGGCACATGGGGCCTCTTCCGCGAGAGCGTGGACCTCGCGCTCGACGCGGTGCCCCGCGGCATCGAGACGGGCGCGATCACGAAGGCGCTCGGGGAGATCGCGGGCGTCAGCGCGGTCGAGGACCTGCACGTCTGGGGGGCGAGCACGTCGGAGACCTCGCTCACCGTGCACCTCGTCATTCCCGACGCCACGCTCCACGACGCCGCGCTCGCCGCGGCGAAGAAGCTCCTCCACGAGCGGTTCCGGATCGATCACGCCACGATCCAGATCGAACGGGTAGAACGGGCTTCACCCTGCCAAAAGTAGGGTAGGCTTCAGCCTGTCCAAAGTAGGGTAGGCTTCAGCCTGCCTTTTGTGGGGCAGGCTGAAGCCTACCCTACCGGCGCACGGCGTGGCGGGCGATGCCGGCGAGCATGTTCTTGAAGACGAGCTCGTGGAGCGGCCAGATCGCGTACCAATAGGCGAGGCCACCGAGGCCCTTCGGATCGAAGACGGCCGTCTGGTGGATCGTGACGTCGCCGTCGCGCGGCACCACCTCGAATTCGAGCCAGCCGCGGCCCGGCATCTTCATCTCGGCCGCCAGCCGCAGCCGCCGCGGCGGTTCGCAGACCTCCACCCGCCAGCAATCGAGCACGTCGCCCGTGACGAGCCTCTCCGCATCGCGCCGGCCCCGCGTCATGCCGGGACCGCCGATCAGGCGATCCAGCCAGCCGCGGAGCGACCAGAGCCAGTTGGCCGCATACCAGCCGTTCTTCCCGCCGATCCGCTCGATCGCCGCGAACGCGCGGGCCGGCTCGACGGCCACGACGAGGTGGCGGTGATCGACGAGCCGCGTCCCCTCCGGCCGGCCGCCGTATCGATGGGGCAGGTCTTCGATGTCGGCGAAGTCGGCCCAGCGCTTGCCCGCAAACTCGGTGTCTTCCTGGAGCATCGCCTCGCGGACGGCCGTCTCCAGGCCGCGCGGCCGCACGGGCAGTTCGCGGACCGCTGCGTCGCTGGTGACCACGGTCGGGTTCTTCAGGCCGTCGATCAACTTCCGTCCCACCTTCGAATATTCGGGCGTCACCAGTTTCAGCCAGAGGCTCGAGAGCCGCGGCGTGAGCACCGGCACCGGGATCATGAGCCGCGTGAGGCGCCGCTGCCGGGCGTACTCGTGCATGATAGCGCCGTACGAAACCTTGTCCGGCCCGCCGATCTCGAAAATCCGCGCCCCCCCGGAAGGCAGGTCCACGGCGGCCGCCAGATAGGCCACGACGTCGGCGATCGCGATCGGCTGCGTGGGCGTGGCGAGCCAGGCCGGGCAGATCATGACCGGCAGCCGCTCCACGAGCGTGCGGACCAGGTCGAACGAGAAACTCCCCGCCCCGACGATGATCGACGCCCGAAACTCGATCACGTCGAGCCCGCTGGCCCGCAGGATCGCCCCCACCTCGTGGCGGCTGCGGAGATGCGCCGAGAGCGTGTCATCGTCGGCGCCGAGGCCGCCCAGATAGATGATCCGCTTCACGCCCGCCGCCTTCGCCGCCGTGGCGAAGCGTTCCGCCGCGAGCCGGTCGGCCCGCTCGAAATCGACGCCGCTCTCCATCGAGTGGACGAGCCAATAGGCCGTGTCGATCCCCGCGCAGGCCCGCGCGAGATCGGCGGGGTCGGAGGCATCGCCGGCCATCACCTCCGTCGTGGGCCCCGTCTTCCCGGCGAGCTTGTGCGGCCGCCGCGCGAGGCACCGCACCCGATGCCCGCGCCGCTCGAGCTCCGCGAGCAGCACGCCGCCCACGTAGCCCGTCGCGCCGGTGAGGAGAATCTGCATGAGGAGCACCTCGAAGAACACGCCCACGAAAGCCCGCAGCGCGAGCAAGGTCCAACCGCTTCCAATCCCGACCCGCTCTCACCTCGCTCGCGCGTCGGGCTTCCGTGGCGGAAATCGCCCGGCATGCCGCGCTACGGGTTGTCGACCTCGAAGGCGCGATCCATGAGCCGCGGGTCGCCGGTCTTCAGGCCGTAAAGAAACCACCGCACCCGCTGCTCGCTCGAGCCGTGCGTGAAGGCGTCGGGCACGATGTAGCCCTGCGACTGCCGCTGGATCCGGTCGTCGCCGATCGCCGCGGCGGCGTTGACCGCCTCGCGGATGTCGTCCTCGTCGACCGTGCCGGCGAAGCGGGCCACGTGGTGCGCCCAGACGCCGGCGAGGAAGTCGGCCTGCAATTCCATGCGGACCGAGAGCTTGTTGTAGTCGCGCTCCGACATCCGGGCCCGCATCGACTGCACCTTCTCCGAGATGCCGAGCTGGTTTTGGACGTGGTGGCCGATCTCGTGGGCGATCACGTAGGCCTGGGCGAAATCGCCCGGCGCGCCGAACCGCCGCTTGAGCTCGTCGTAGAAGGCGAGGTCGATGTAGACCTTTCCGTCGAGCGGGCAGTAGAAGGGGCCGGCGGCGGCGCTCGCCATGCCGCAGGCGCTGTTGACCCGTCCGGTGAAGAGCACGAGCGTGGGCGGGGAATACCGGCCGCCGAACATCTGCGGAAAGAGCTTGGACCAGACATCTTCGTTGTCAGCGAGCACGACGCGGACGAACTGCGACATCTCGTCGTTGAGCGGCTTCGACGGTGCCCGCTGCGGCGCCGGCGCCGTGATCTCGGGCGCCATCTGCGCCACCTGCATCGGATCCATGCCCATGAACATCAGAAAGAGCATCAGCAGGATGGTGAGCAGGCCGCCCCCGACGAACATGGGCGCGGCCCGCTGGCTGCGGCGATCCTCGACGTTTTGACTCTGACGGCGGCCTTCCCAACGCATGAGACTTTTCTTCTCCGAAAAACAAAGGGGGGAAACGACGGGGCAAAAAACGACCTGAGCAATGTAGCACCTGCCGTGGGGCTGGTGCGAACGCCTGCCGCGCCGCTCAGTCTTCGGGCAACGGGCGGCCCTTCGTTTCCGGCAGAAACGCCAGCACCACCAGGCCGAGCAGGAAGATCACGCTCATGTAGGAGCAGGCGTTGCGAAACGCCAGCAGCTTCGCCTCCGGCGTGGTCGCCCCCGCCTTCAACGCGGCCTGCAAGCTGCCGAGTGTGAAGGGGCCGCTGGCGGCGACGAACCGGCCGACGTTGTAGCAGAAGCTCGTGCCGGTGCTACGGAGACTCGTGGGGAAGAGCTCCGGCAGGTAGATCGCGAATCCGGCGAAGAGCGCCAGCTGGCACCCGCCCATCACGGCGCTCATCCAGATGTCGTTGCGGCCGTTGAAGAACTGGAAGTAGCCGATCGTGGCGACCATGGCGGCGACGAAGGCGATGGCGAAGGCCGGCTTGCGGCCCATGCTCTGCGCGAACCGGGTGAAGACGAGCATGCCGATGAAGGCGCCGATGTTTTGCACGATCGAATTGACGCCGATCCAGAATGTCTTGCGGCCGGTGATCTGGTCGGCCGGCACCCCCTCGGCCTCGAGCGACCGCGCCATCACGTCGCCCACGAGCTCCGGGCTGAAGAACCCGATGCCCCAGAGGCCGATCACGCCCGCCACGCAGAGCACCATGCCCAACAGCGCCGGCGTGCGCCACCGCGCATCGCCGAGCAGCGAGGCATACGAGCCGAACTTCACGCCGACGGCCCGCCCCGCCTCCCGCGCCTTCACCCACTTCTCCGGCTCCTCGAGCCGCATCTGGATGAACACGCAGAGGAATGCCGGGATCGCCCCGACGAGAAACATGTATTTCCACGCCGTGCCCGGCTCGATCGCCTTGATGCCCTCGAGGTGGCCGAGATACATGCTGACGATGCCGGCCATCACGTTGCCGACCGCCGAGAGCGCCTGCAGGAGGCCGAGCGCCCCGGTGCGGGAGCGGTCGGGGAGCGTGTCCGCCACCAGGGCGACGGCCAGCCCGAAGACGCCGCCGACCCCCAGCCCCGTCAGGAACCGAAAGAGCGCGAAATCGATCCAGCCCTTCGAGAAGGCGGAGAGGCCGGTGCAGACCGAGTAGATCAGCACGGTGAGCGTGAGCATCTTCGCGCGGCCGTAGCGATCGCCGAGCGAGCCGAAGATCAGGCCGCCCGTCGCCCAGCCGGCCACGAAGATGCTCGTGGCGTAGCCGCCGTAGGTGATCGGATCCATGCCGGGGGGCAGGAGCGCCTTCATCGCCGAGCCCCGCGCCAATAGAAAGAGCTGCTGATCGAGACAGTCAAACAGCCACGCCAACGACGCCACGACGAACACGAACCAGTGGTAGGGCGTCAGCTCGCGATACCAGGGGCCGTCGGCTTTCGACGCGTGAGCATGATTCGATCGCGGCAGGTCGGCCATGACGTGGCATCCGTGAAGGCTGGGAATCGAAGCCGCGAAGCATGGTCGATGCCGCGCGGGCGGCTGTCAATCAACCTTCGCCGCCCGGCCCGTGCGGGCCGACTTGTAGCAGGCCTCGACGATGGCCACCGCCTTGCGGCCCTCGTGTCCGTCGAGGGCGGGCGGCCGGCCCGCCCGGATCGCCGCGATGAAGTCTTCGAAGTTGCGCGTGTGGCAGGAATAGTTGATCGCCATCGGATCGGCGGCGCCGCCGCTGGTGGCGCTGGCCCCGCCGAAGGCGGCGCGGGTGGACTCGTCGCCCGCGGCCGCGCCGCGAAACCGCCAGGTCACGAGCTGCTCTTCCTGGATCTCCGCGGTGCCGTCGCGACCACCGAAAAGAAACCGGCGCAGCTGGCCGGGATAGAGGCTCGTCGCGGCGAGCAGCTGCCCCAGTGCGCCATTCTTGAATCGCAGCACGGCGACGCAGGTGTCTTCCACCTCGAGCCGCTCGGCGTCGTGCGCCCGAATGGCCGTGAGCGCCATCACGCTCTCGACGGGGTTTTCACCCGGCGCGAGCCCCGGCATCGTGGCGCCGACGATCCACTGCAGCGCGTCGACGCCGTGGATCGACTGGTTCATGAGCGCCCCGCCGCCGTCGAGCGCCTTCGTGCCCTGCCAGCGGCCGGCGCCGTAATAGGCGTCGTCGCGCCACCAGGGGACGTAGCTGGCCGCGATGGCGAGCGGCCCGAAGCGGCCCGCGGCGGCGGCGTCGTGCACCGTGCGCACCACCGGATTGAATCGCTGCGGAAAGATGGCGCCCAGCGTGATGCCCGCCTTCGCGGCGGCGGCGATCATCCGGTCGATCCGCTTGAGCGTGATCTCGAGCGGCTTCTCGCAGATCACGTGCACGCCGCGCCGCACCGCCGCCATCACCGAATCGAGATGCGCCCCCGACGGCGTGGCCACCGTGACGAAGTCGGGCTTCTCGCGGCGGAGCATCTTCGCGGCATCGGCATGCCACGTGCAGCCAAACTCGGAGGCGAAGGCTTTGCCTTTCTCTTCCGTCCGGCAGGAGGCCGCGACGAGTTCGATGCCCGGAATGTCGGCCAAGGCCTTCGCGTGAAGCCGCGCGATCGCTCCGATGCCGATGATGGCAGCCCGCATGCTGGTCGCTCCTGTGGGGAGGGGAGCGAAAATCCTACTTCCAGCGGTAGAAATGGTCGACGAAGCGATCGTGGAGCCGGTGATACCACGGGAAGTGGCAGTGGTCGTGCGTGCCGGTGCGCGGTTCGCAGGGGCCGCGGTAGATCGGCCCGCCACTCGGCACCCCGCGGATGCCGACGAGATCGTAGGGCTGCGGCGGCTCGCTCGGATGGCACGGCGGCGGCGGCACGCACGGCGGCAGCGCGTAGGGCTCGCAGCCGACGTGGAGCGGCTCGACCGGCGCATACCAATCGTAGGGCGAATCGCTGCGCCCCGGCAGAAGCTTCGACAGCAAGGCCAACGCATCGCGGCCCGTCACCTCGGGGCCGATCTTTGGCGTGCCGCGGAGCGGATCGGGAATCTTGTCGGCGGCCTGCCGCCTTTCGGCAGCGGCGCGTCGCTTCGCCTTGCCGGCCGCGATGTCGTCGTCCTCGCCGAGATCGCCGCGGGTCGTGTCAAACGGGCCCGACGATTCCGCCGGCGAATCGGCGGCCGATGGCGGCGTGAACGCCGGGTCGCCCGGCGTGTCGACGCCGGCCAGCTTGATCATGCGGGGCACGCGCTCGACGCCCAGGGCCGCCGACGGAATCTGCAGCGTGGCCATCAGGCAGGCGATTTTGAACCAGCGTCGCGTTATCATTGTGTTGCCTCTCCCCTGAACCCAATCGGCAGACCGCGGAGCCTCGCTGAAGCGGTCTTTGCAGCGGCGCAAGCCACGCTGGCAAACGGCGCAGGCTCGGAAAGACGGGCATCGCCGAGCCGGCTTGGCCGACACGGCCCTTGCCGGAAGAGTCTGCCGGAAACCCCTCCCCTCACACCCATGCACCTTCCCGATCCGATCAGCCTGATCGAGTCGCTCGAGCACGCAGCCGCGCGGATCGTGATCGTCTCGACCGGCGGCGGCTCGGCGGCGATCTCGCACCTCGTGTCCACGCCCGGCGCGAGCGGTGTCGTGCTCGAGGCCGCGATCCCCTACGCCCGCGAGGCGGTCGATCGGCTGCTTGGCGGACCCCAGGAAACCTACTGCTCGTCGCGGGCGGCCCGCCGGCTCGCGATGGCCGCCTGGCAGCGGGCGCGGGCGCTCGGCGCCGCGCCCGAGCAGGCCGTGGGCATCGCCGTCGCCGCGAGCCTGCGCACGCGGCAGCCGAAGCGCGGCGAGCATCGGGTGTTTGTCGCGGTGCAGACGCTTCGCGCCACGACGGTCGCCGCGGTCGTGCTCGAGAAGGGAGCCCGCAGCCGCGGTGATGAAGAGGAGCTGGCGGCCGCGCTCCTGCTCGAATGCCTCGCGAGCGCGCCGCAGGGCTCCGCCTCGGCCGCACTCCTGCCGGGCCGACTGCGACCGGAAGAAACAGTGACGGTCGAGCGGACGGCGGCGCCGGAGCCTTGGCAGGCGCTTCTGGCCGGCTCGCGCAATGCATCCCTCGCCGCCGGCACGGAGGCCGCGCCCACCGGCGACCAGCTCATCTTCCCGGGTTCGTTCGACCCGCTCCATGACGGCCACCGGCTGATGGCGCGGATCGCCGAGGAGATCGCGGAACGGCCGCTGGCCTACGAGCTTTCGATCGCGAACGTCGACAAGCCGGCGCTCGACTATCAGGAGATCGAGGCGCGGGCGGCGCAGTTCGGCGGGCAGACGCTCTGGCTCACCCGGGCCGCGACCTTCGTCGAGAAGCTCGCGATCTTCCCCAAGAGCACGTTCGTGATGGGGGCCGACACGTTCGTGCGGCTCGCCGAGCCGAAGTATTACGGCGGCTCGCAGGAGGAGGCCGACCGCGCCGTCCGCACGATCGCGGAAAACGCCCGCGGGCTCATCGTCTTCGGCCGCACCCGCGACGGCGTCTTCGCGGAACCGGCGACGCTGCCCGCCCCCGAGCCGCTCCGCCGCATCGCCTACTTCGTCTCGCAGCGCGAATTCCGAATCGACATCTCGAGCACGGCCCTGCGCCGGGAGCAGCTGTCATCGTAGACCGCTTCGGCAAGTAGACCGCTTCGTCCCGAAGCGGATCTCCCGACGGCAGGCTGAAGCCTGCCCTACTGACACGCGCCAGGCCAGGAGGGCCGGGTGAGCACCAGCGAGCGGTGCTCGCCAAGCAAAAATCGGCAGGATGCCGATGTTTTGCGTGAAGCCAGCCGCCTGCCCTACTGACACGCGCCAGGCCCGGAGGGCCGGGTGAGCACCAGCGAGCAGTGCTCGCCAAGCAAAAATCGGCAG
>JBIIOM010000236.1:0-3987 GCA_044336925.1 Pirellulales bacterium | reverse complement strand
ACTCTCCTCGCTCGCGCGTCGGGCTTCCGTAGCGCAGCGAACGTCCGCCGTGAGACTGACAAACTCCGGAAGCCCGCAGCGCGAGCAAGGTCCATCCGCCCTCCACTCCCACCAACGACGCTCCCACCCGCCCCGCGAGAAACGCCCCAACTCTCCTCGCTCGCGCGTCGGGCTTCCGTAGCGCAGCGAACGTCCGCCGTGAGACTGACAAACTCCGGAAGCCCGCAGCGCGAGCAAGGTCCATCCGCCCTCCACTCCCACCAGCGACGCTCCCACCCGCCCCGCGAGAAACGCCCCCACTCTCCTCGCTCGCGCGTCGGGCTTCCGTAGCGAAGCGAACGTCCGGCGATGGGGCATCGGCAGCCCCGTGCCGGGTTGGTCGCGTTGACCGGCGTGCGCACGGGTATGATTGCCGCTCCGATGCCCCCGTCACCGCCATCCGCCGTACCCGATCTCGCCGGCCGATCGGTCTGGGTGATCGACACGCTCTCGCGGGTCTATCAGCTCTTCCACGCGCTGCCGGAGATGTCGTCGCCGCAGGGCACGCCCGTGGCGGCGATCTACGGATTCACCCGCGACCTGCTCGACATCATCGAGAAGAAGAAGGCCGACTACCTCTTTTGTGCGCTCGACGCGCCCGGGCCGACGTTCCGCCACGAGAAGTTCGCCGACTACAAGGCCAACCGGGCCGAGATGCCGGCCGATCTCGTGCCGCAGATTCCGCTCGTGCGGCGGCTGCTGGGCGTGATGGGGATCCCGTGCCTCGAACTCGCCGGCTACGAGGCCGACGACATCCTCGCCACGATCGCCACGCAGGTGACGGGGCAGGGGGGCACGTGCATCGTGGCGACGTCCGATAAAGACGCGCGGCAATTGCTCTCCGAGCGGGTCAGGCTCCTCAACCTGCGCACCAATGCCTTCATGGGCGCGGAAGAGTTGCTCGCCGACTGGGGCATCCGGCCCGACCAGGTGGTCGATTACCTCACGCTCGTCGGCGATTCAGCCGACAACGTGCCGGGCGTGCCCCTCATCGGCCCCAAGATAGCGTCCGAATTGCTGCGGGAGCACGACACGCTCGACCACCTGCTCGCGCACCCCGAGAGCGTGGCCGGAAAGAAGCGGCAGGAAAACCTGCGCACCCACGGCGACGCCGCCCGGGCGAGCCGCGAACTGATCCGCCTCGATACGGCCGTGCCGGTCGACGTGCCCTGGGAGGCCGGGCGGCTGCATGCGCCCGATGCGGACTCGCTCGCCGCGTTTCTGCAGGAGATGGGTTTTCAGAGCCTGGTCGGCAAGGCCCGTCAATCGGCGGCGGTCGCGAACCGCGCCGAGCCGAAGGCCGCCGCGAAGCCGGCGGGCGGGCAGCGGACGATGTTCGATCTCGATGGCGAAGCCGACACGGCCGGGGCGACCGTGCCGACGGCCTGGGAATGCCCCGCCGACGCAGCGACGCTCGCCACTGTCGTCGCGCGGCTGCGTGCGGCGGCGCCGGTGGCGATCTGCGTGGCGACCAGACCGGAGGGGAGGCTGCTCGCGCCCCCCGCGGGAATGGCGCTGGCGGCGGGCGACGTGCGGGCGTGGGTCGCGTCTGAGTTGATCCGAGCCGGGGAACCGCTGGCGGCGCTGCTCGCCGACGCCACGGTGCCGAAGGTGGGGCACGATCTGAAACGGCAGCTGGTCGCGCTCCGCACGGCGGGCATCGAGCTCGCCGGCAGCAGCTTCGACACACTGCTGGCGGCCTACCTGCTCGACGCCGGCGAGCGAAACCACGGGCTCGCCGAAGTGGCCCGGCGGTCGGGGATCGGCGTCGACGAGGCCGCCGTAGCCGGGCTCGAACGGCCCGGTGACCAGCCCCAGGCGACGCTCGCCTGCCAGCTCGTCCTGGCCCTGCGGCCGGCGCTCGCCGACGGCCTCGAGGCGGCCGGGCTCACGGCGCTCTTTCGCGACGTGGAGCTGCCGCTGGCGGGAGTGCTCGCGGCCATGGAGCACCGCGGCGTGCGGATCGATTGCGGCGTGCTTGCGGCACTCTCGGGCGAATATGCGTCGCGGCTTGCCGCGCTCGAGCAGGAGATCCACGCGCTCGCGGGCCACACCTTCTCGATCGCCTCGCCGCTGCAGGTGCGGACGGTGCTCTTCGACGAACTGGGCCTGCCGGTCGTCAAACGCACAAAGACGGGCCCGAGCACCGATGCCGAGGTGCTCGAAGAGCTCGCCCCCCTCCATCCGCTGCCGGCGAAGCTGCTCGAGCATCGCAAGTATGCCAAGCTCAAGAGCACCTACGTCGATGCGCTTCCCGCGCTCGTCGAGTCTTCGACCGGACGGATCCACACGACGTTCAACCAGACCGTGACGGCCACCGGCCGGCTGAGCTCCAGCGACCCGAACCTGCAAAACATCCCGATCCGCACCAGCGAGGGGCAGCAGATCCGGGCGGCCTTCCTGCCACGCGAGGCGGGCTGGCGATTCATCGCGGCCGACTACTCCCAGATCGAGCTGCGAATCCTGGCCCACCTCTCCGGCGACGCGCGGATGCGGCAGGCCTTCGCGGCCCACGAAGACATCCACACGAGCACCGCCGCCGCCGTCTTCGGCATCGACGCTGCCGCCGTCACGGCGGAGATGCGCCGGACGGCGAAGGCGGTGAACTTCGGCATCCTTTACGGGCAGAGCGGATTTGGCCTCGCCAAGGCGCTCGGAATCCCGCAGGCCGACGCCGCGGCTTTCATCGCCGCCTACTTTCAGTCCTTCGCCGGCGCCGCGGCCTTCATGGACGAGATCCTCGACCGCTGCCGCCGCGACGGCCGTGTCACCACGATGCTCGGCCGGCGCCGCACGATCGCCGGCGTCCGCGACCATGCCGGCCGCCGCAACTCAGCCGGGATCCTCGCGCTCTCGCTCCCCGAACGCACGGCGATCAACACGGTCGTGCAGGGTTCCGCCGCCGACCTGATCAAGCTGGCGATGCTCCGCGTGGCCCATCGGCTCGAGGCAGCGCACATGCAGGCCGCCATCGTGCTGCAGATTCAC
Organism: Pirellulales bacterium; assembly: GCA_044336925.1. Classification (GTDB taxonomy): domain Bacteria; phylum Planctomycetota; class Planctomycetia; order Pirellulales; family UBA1268; genus RGVT01. The sequence goes on along the minus strand of JBIIOM010000236.1, from coordinate 960 downwards.
GACGAACTGGTGCTCGAGTCGCCGGCCGACGAGACCGCGGCGACGGAGCGGCTCCTGCTCGACGAGATGGGGCAGGCGATGCAGCTCGAAGTGCCGCTCGAGGTGTCGGTGCACACCGGCGGCACCTGGGCCGAGTGCGAAAAGTGAGTGGCCTCATGATCGTCATCGGATTGGTCGGCACGATCGCGGCGGGCAAGTCGACCGTGGCCAAACGCTTCGCCGCACTCGGCGCCTCTTGTATCGACGCCGATGCGATCGCCCACGAGGTGCTCGCGGAGCCCGAGGTCCGCGCGGCGATCGTGGACCGGTTCGGGGCCGACGTGCTCGACGCCGCGGGGCTCGTGCGCCGGCCGGCGCTCGCGGAGCGGGTCTTCGGGCCAACGCCATCCCACGCCGCGGCCCTCGCCGACCTCGAAACAATCGTCCACCCGCGGGTGCATCGCCGGATCGCGGAGGCGCTCGAATCGCTTCGCTCCGCCGAACCGCCATCCGGTCGCGGCGACATGGTCGTGGTGCTCGACGTGCCGCTGCTCCTGCGGGCCGGCTGGGCCGAGGCCTGCGATGCGATCGTGACCGTCACCTGCGACGAGGGCGTGCGGCGTGCACGGCTTGCGGCTCGGGGAATCAGCCGCGAGCAGCAGGCGGCCCGGGAGGCCTCCTGGCAGGGCTCCGGAGCGGGCGATCCCACCGGAATGCCGGCCGGGGGGCCGCCGAAAAAAACCTTCGCCGTGGATACCTCAGGCGATCTTGAATATACTCACGCCCAGGTCGAACGGATCTGGCAGGACGTCGCGCGGCGCTGACCGCGGTGGCCTGCTCGGCCGTTGGCCGAGGGGACTCGCGGCTCGCACCGCGGCTTCCCGCCCCTGGGGTTTCCTCCAGCCGTTCTCATGTCGCTCTCGCCGTGCACCGCGGTGCTGGCGGTCGCCATGAGCCGGCCTCCCGCCTTCGGTTCGTTCT
>JBIIOM010000235.1:0-3994 GCA_044336925.1 Pirellulales bacterium | reverse complement strand
TCATGGTCGGCATCGGCCGCGGGGCGCGGGAAGGCGTGCTGGTCAAGAACGCCGAAGTGCTCGAGCGGCTCGAGAAGGTTGACACCGTGGTCGTCGACAAGACGGGCACGCTGACGGCGGGCCGCCCGTCACTGACCGAGTGCATCCCAGTGGCGTCCCTGACCGAGGTGGATCTCCTGCGGCTTGCCGCGAGCGTCGAAGAGCAGAGCGAACACCCACTGGCCCGGGCGATCGTCGCGGGCGCCGCGGCCCGAAACATCCCGGTGCCGGCGGTGGCCGACTTCGATTCCGTGACGGGCGGTGGTGCCCGCGGGAGCGTGGAGGGCCGGAAGGTCCTCGTCGGCAAGCGGGCCTGGCTCGCCGAGGAGCAGGTGGCGGATCTTTCCGCCCTCGACGACCGGGCCGAGGCGCTCGAGCGCAAGGGACGGACGGTGATGCACGTCGCCGTCGACGGGCGGCTTGCCGGTCTGATTGCGGTGTCGGATCCCATCAAGGCTTCAACGCCCGAGGCGGTGCGCAGCCTGCACAACCTCGGGCTACGGCTCATCATACTCACCGGCGATAGCGTTGAGACGGCCCGCACCGTCGCCACCGGGCTGGGGATCGACGAGTTTCGCGCGGGCGTCACTCCAGAGGGCAAGCACGCGCTCGTTCGGTCCTTGCAGGCGGAGGGGCGCACGGTGGCGATGGCCGGCGACGGCATCAACGACGCGCCGGCGCTGGCCGCGGCCGACGTCGGCATCGCCATGGGCACGGGCTCCGATGCCGCGATCGAATCGGCCGGCGTGACCCTCGTGAAGGGCGACCTCCGGGGAATCGTCAAGGCGATCGACTTGAGCCGCCACACGATGCGCAATATCCGCCAGAACCTTTTCTTCGCGCTGGTCTACAACGCGTTGGGCGTTCCCATCGCGGCGGGGGTGCTCTATCCGCTGTCGAGCCATCTCCTGCTCAACCCGATGATCGCCGCGGCCGCCATGAGCCTGAGCTCCGTGTCGGTCGTGGCCAACGCGCTGCGGCTGCGGTCAATGAAGATGGACTCGTAGAGTCCGACGGCCAGCCGTGGAAAAGGTGCCAGCCACCACCCTTCGTTGGAGAACTTGGCATCTTGCCCAGATTTGGTGGCTGGCACCGTTTCCGTTTCGGATAAGATGTCGTGAGTGTCAATTGCATGGCGATCGAATCTCGCCGCCCGCTTCCATTCCGAACAGCATGACGCCGACAGTATTTTGAGATGGACCCTATCGCTTCTTTTTCTTCTCTCGTGAGGAGACAAGAACGGCCATGTGTCGCATCCGGATGGCGAGGCGAAGTTTTGGCTATCGCCCGCGGTTGAGCTCGCCAAGCAGACCGGACTTGCAGATCACGTCGTCAGCGAAGCAAGGCAGTTGGTAACAGATCACTTGCAGGAGATCGTCGATGCCTGGAACAAGCACTTTGGCGGTTGAGATATCGCACGTCTCGCAGCACGGGCTGTGGGTACTGCTGGATGCAGAGGAACTGTTCCTGCCGTTCGAACAGTTTCCATGGTTTCGTGATGCCACGATTGCACAGATCTGCTCGGTGGAGCGACCAACCGAAGACCATCTTTACTGGAAACAGTTGGATATCGACCTGTCGTTGCAGTCGATTCGTAACCCTGCCGCTTTCCCGCTGATCGCCCGCTGATTGGGAACTCGGGGATGACGTCCTCCCCGTTTCTTGATCCATCCGGGAGGCAGGATGAGGGCTCGAGAGATTACTGCCGTAGATCGTCCGGGGAGTCGTCCTTGAAGACCGCCTCTATGGCCAGCCGTTGCCATTCGGGGTCGGAAGGCGTGAGTGGCGGGCGTCGGGGCGTTGCGTGGTCCGCCCGGTCTCAGCCCCACTGCAACCACGAGCCGGTCGCGATCACGAAGACGAGCGAGACTGCGCCGCCATGCGAGCGCCCCGGCGAAGAGGCCCGCGGTCGAGTGGAAGCCGTCGACGGCGATTCGCGGTGAGATCCAGATGCCGACGAGAATGAGCGCCGCGAACTTGATGTTCGAGACGCCGCGCCTCTGCAGGCTGCCGAGGCGGGTGCGATGGCCGCTGATGGTGCTGGCCTCGATGACGGCCCTCGCAGCATCGATGCTGCTGCTCTTCGCCGTCGGCGTGGGCGGGCCCTCCAACTGGGCTGGCGAGACGAAGCTCGGCCCGCTCGTGCCGCGGCTCATCGCGGCCGGCTTCTGGTGCGCGAGCATCTTCGGAATCGAGGCGATCGAGGATCTCTACAAGACCCAGATCCAACTCGCCGAGACCGAGGCGATCGCGATCGACATGGAACTCCGGATGCTGAAGGCGGAGGCGATCGCCCGGAAGTTCGAGGTGCAGCAATTGCAGGAGCAGATGAATCCGCACTTCCTCTTCAACGCGCTCAACGCCGTCGTGGCCAGCAAGCACGACCCCGAAGCTGTGGAGAGCGTGACCCGCGACCTCGCCGACTACCTGCGGTTTACGCTTGGGGAGGCCCGCCCGTTCGAGCCGCTCTCGCGGGAACTGCAGGCCCTGGAAAAATACCTCGCCGTGCAACAGGCGCGGTTCGGCGCGAATCTCGTCTGCCGCGTCGCCTGCGACCGCGCGGCCCATGCCTTGCTCGTGCCGCCGATGCTGATCCAGCCGATCCTCGAGAACGCGCTGCACTACGGGGCCAAGACGAGCGGCATGCCGCTGAAGGTGGAGGTGACGGCGAAGGTGGCCGAGTCTGTCGGAACGCCGGAACCCAATCCGGCACCGGCCCACGAACCGGCGCGGGCTCCGGGATCCTTCTAATTTTTATTTGCCTGCACGGTCGGCCCGAAACCTCCCGGATATCACGATGCTCACAGCCCTGCTCGTCGACGACGACCCGCTCGCGAATGAACGGATGCGGGAATTGCTCGCCGCCCATCCGGAGATCGACGTCGGCGGCGGCGGCGGTGGCCGTCGGCGACATCTGCTGGATCGAGTCGCTCCGTAACTACACGCGGATTGCGCTCAAGGGACCGCCGCGGGTGGTGCTCTTCCGCCGCCGGCTGAGCGAATGGGACAAGGCCCTGCCCGGCGGCCACTTCGCACGAGTGGGCCGGTCGTGCATCGTCCAGCTCTCAATGATCGAACAGATCGAATGGAAGTCACGGGCCGAGACGGTAGTCACATTCGACGGCGGCGTGGAGCCGCTCGCCCTGGGTCGGCTGCCGGCCACGCGACTGCGGGAAATCCTCGGTGGCCAAGGGTGACGGTTGCCCTGGAACCGGCGTGGCGTCGCGGGGCCAGGGCGTGTAGGGTTCCGGCCAAAATCGCTTCTTCTCCCCAGGACGAAAGGCTCCAGCCATGGCACTGCATCACATCCGTCTCGCGCCAGCCCTGCTCGCGGTCATTCTCTGCCTGCTCGGCGCCGATCACGCAGCCCGTGGTGCCGACGCCGCATCACCCATCGCTCAGCAGGCCGCCAATCCGGCGGACGCGATCATCGGCGACTGGCGTCCATCCGACACGCCCGATGTCGATATCCGCATCTTCGGTGCGGACGGAAAGTATGTGGGTGGCGTGGCCAAGGCGGCGAACCCTGCACTGGTGAACACGGAAATGCTTCGCGGAATCGAGTACGTTCCCGAGAGCCGCACGTGGAAGGGCGAGGTGTTCGCCCTCAAGCGCGGCATGTTCGTTCCCATGACGATCCGCATGACCGACAGTGGCTTCGAGATGGTGGCCGGCTCCGGCATCATGTCGAAAACCGTCGAGTGGGTCCGGATCTCGGGCGGCTCGAAGTAACGGGGCGGGATCAGGCAGCGAGTCGCTCAAATCCTCGCCCGCTGGCCACCCGTCAACGAAGCAGGTCTTTGTCGCCGGCGGGCCTGCGGGCGACGCTCGACAGGATCGCGCTGGGTGACGAGTTAGGTCTTGCCGCTCGAGGAGACTACCCCTGTGCCTGCTCTGACGAGCAGAACAACCGTCGCTCGACTCGGCCAGGCACGCTCACACATGCCCTGTGCGA
>JBIIOM010000045.1:0-13567 GCA_044336925.1 Pirellulales bacterium | reverse complement strand
GTGCCGGCCAAGCCGCCCACGGCAGTGGCCAGCCAGCGGTACTGGGGCGCGGCCTTGAACGCCTGCCAGAAGAGGAGCCCGGGCGCCGCAGCGGCGGCGAGCTGGAGCACGACGCCCAGCGGCAGCGACACCTGTCGCGCTACAAGTTCGGCAAGGCCGCTGCCGCCGGCGAGCGTGGCGGTGAGCAAGGCCGCGCGGGTGGCCGGGCCGACGTCTGTCCCGCGACCTGACCCCAGCAGCGTCGAGACGCCGAAAAACGTCCAGCCGATCGCGGCGATCAGGCCGGCGAGACGGACAGCGGTGGCGACAGTGGGAGCGGCCTGCGCGTCGAGCAGCCAGCCGGCGGCCGCCGTGGCGGCGGCGATCGCGGTCAGGACGCCAGCGAAAAACACGACCGGCCGCCATGCGTTGCCGTCGTCGAGCGTGCCTGAGGTGTGTCGGGTCGCTGCCATCGGTTCACCGGCGGGTGAGGGAGGCGAGCACGTCGTCATCGGAATCGTCATCAGGGCCGCTCTCGGCCTCGACCGCCTGCGGAGCCTGGGCCGGGCGAGTCGCCGCCGGCGGGGCCGCCGGGCGGGCGACGAGATCGGCAAGAGCGTCGTCTTCGTCGCGAGCCGGCTCCGGGGCCGCAGCCTTCTGCGCAGGCTCTGGGGCCGCGGCCTTCGCGGCGAGCGAGTCGAGGATCTCCTCGCCGTCGGCATCGGCGTCACCAACCACCTCGCTTGCCCCGGCGCGGAGGAAGTCGGCGATCTGGCCGCCGCTGCGGGCACCGCTCGTGTGCGTGCCTTCCTTGCGGGCGGAATCGACGATCTCGAGGAACAGCGACTCCAGCCGTCGCCGGGGCTGCTCGACGCTCCGCAGCCCGAGGCCCCGCTTCGCGAGCACGGCCTCGATCTCCGCGAGCGCGTCGGCCGGCAGCCGGTCGGTCTGGAGGTTCGTCAGTTCCTGCTGCTCGAGCAGTTCTCCGCAGGTGCCCTCGGCCCGGACCTTGCCGCCGAACATGATCGCCACGCGTTCACAGAGATCCTCGACGTCGGAGAGCAGGTGCGTGCAGAGCAGGATCGTCTTGCCCCGCTCGGCGAGCTTCTCGATCACGTCCTTGATCTGGCGGGCGCCGACCGGATCCATGCCGCTCGTCGGCTCGTCGAGGATGAGCAGTTGCGGGTCGTTGATCAGGCTCTGGGCGAGCCCTACCCGCCGCTGCATGCCCTTGGAAAACTCCCCCACCGGCCGGTGCTCCACCGCCTCGAGCCCCACCATCTCCAGGAGCTTGCTCACCCGCTCGCGGCGGATCGGCGCCGGAATCCGGAACAGCCGGCCGTAGTAGTCGAGCGTCTCGCGGGCGGAAAGGAACCGGTAGAGATAGCTCTCCTCTGGCAGGTAGCCGATGTCCTTCTTTGCATCCACATGCCGGGGCCGCTTGCCCATCACGGCGATCCGGCCGGCCGTGGGCGTGAGCAGGCCGAGCAGCATCTTGATCGTGGTGCTCTTGCCCGAGCCGTTGGGGCCGAGCAGGCCGTAGACCTGGCCGCGGCGGACCTCCAGATCGACGCCGTCCACCGCGCGGACCCGCGGCCGCATCCAGAAATCGCGAAAGATCTTCGTGACCCCGACACACTTGATGTCGACGGGGCGCGAGTCGTCAGCCGCCTGCGAGATCATCTCGATCCTCCCTGCGCTATTTGCCGGTCTGCAGCTGGCGGGCCCGCTGCATCTCCTTCTGCTCGTTTTTCAAGTTTTTGAGCTGCTCCCGTTGCTTCATCTTCTGGATCTCGGGATCGCGGTTGAGCTGAAGCTGGAGCTGGCCCGGCACGGTGTAGAAGGTCTCCACGTCCCCGGTGAGGATCTGCTCGCGGGCGTCCTCCCAGAGCCGCGAGAGGATGATCCGCGGATTCTGCCGAAACTGCGGCAGGAGCCGCTCGAACATTTCCCGCTCCGATTTCACCCGCTCGACCACCTGCGTGCGATAGGTATTCGCGCCGTTGATCACCTTCGCGGCCTCCCCGCCGACCAGCGCGTTTTCCACCTTCAAGTCGGCGAAGGCCTGGTCGATCTTCGCCTCGGCGGCGGCGGCCTCGGCGGGCGTGCCGGCCTCGACCGCCTGCTCGTAGGCGGTCACGAGCCCCACGATCTTCTCGGCGGCCTCGCCGGCGGCTTCGGCAAGGATTCGCGTCCGATCCTGCTGGGCGGCCACGATCCGCTGCGAACGGTCGGCCTCGGCGGTGGTCACGTCGTCGAAGCTCTTCACGACGGCCATCGGGGCCGTCACCTGGTCGAGATTGAGCTGGTCGATCGTGAGGCCCGTCTTCATCTCGTCGAGTCGCCGCTGGGCTATGCCGACCGCAAGTTCGCGGTTCACCACCCCCTTGAGGAAGTCTTCCGCGGGCAGTTGGGCAGTGGCCTGCACGATCCCCTGCTGGATCGCGCACCGCACGATCTCCTCGCCAAGCGTGGGCTTGCCGACGTTCGTGATGTAGTCCTCGGGATCCGTGACGCGGTACGTGAGCGACCAGCGGGCGTGGGCAATGTTGAAGTCGCCCGTAAGCAGCGAGCCGTCTTTGATCGGGTTGAGCGGCCGGGCCTGGCCCGACCGGAAGGCCTCCTTCGAGTCTCCGCCGCCCGTGATTTCGTACCAGAACTCGCGGTCGAGATCGATCGTGGTGGGCCGCGTGTCGACCTTGATCACCTGCTCGATCGGAAACGGCGCGGCGAGATACGTGCCGCGCTCGAGCACCCGCTGCCCCGGAGCACCCACGTAGTCGCCGAACCGCAGCCGGAGGGCCACTTCGTTGGAGCCCACGCTGAACGTGCCGCTCAGGCAGTAGGCCACGAGCAGGCCGAACATCGCGAACTTGAGGATCCCGAAGCTCACCTTGAGCGCCTCGGCCAGCGACTGCTGCGCCGGATCGAAGGCGTCACCCACATCCTCGGCCTGCGCCGGGGGTGGGGCGGTCTGCTGCGGGGGGAGTTCGTTGACTGCTGGATCGCTCATGGCGCTGTGTTTTCCGGGAACGTCACTGCGGCAGCGGCCGGGGCTGCGGGGCCCGCGGCTGGGCCGGGGCGGCCTGGCCGGGATCGCGGTTGAACCAGTCGAGAATGCCGAGGCTGTCGGCCGAGAGCACGAACGTCGTGTTGTGATCGAGCATCTTCTTCAAGGCCTCGACCTTGCGGAGGAAGACGGCGAAGTCTTCGTTCGCGGCGAAACTCTCGTATTCCTTGCTGGCCTCGCGGTCCCCCTTCGAGCGGATCGTCTGGGCCCGCCGCTCGGCGAAGGCCAGGATCCGCTCACGGGCGCTCTCGGCCTCGCTGCGGATCGCGGAGGCCTGGGCCTGCCCTTCCTGGAGGGCGTTTTCACTGAGCCGCTCGCGGGTGGTGATCATCGTCTCGAACACCTTCTGGGTGGTCGATTCGGGAAGCACGATCTTGTAGATGCCCACGCTCTCCACCTTCAGTCCGTAGCCCGACTGGGCGAGCGACTTCTCGAGCGTCGCCTTCGCCTGGTCCTCGATCTCGGCGAGCTTGATCGCGTTTTTGTCGAGGTTCACGAGTTGGTCGAGCCGATAGCGGCTGATGAGGCCGCGGATCTCGCGGAGCCGGCTGGAGAGCTGCCGCTGGGCCTCGGCCGGGTCCTTGAGCGTGACGTAGAAGTCGAGCGGGTTCTCGATCCGCCAGGTGAGATACGTCTTCACGATCACGCTCTTGCCGTCGGCCGTCTGAAGTTCCTCGACGGTGTCCTCGAGCAGTTGCAGCCGCTTCGAATAGTGCGTCACCTTGTTGATCGGCCATGGAAGGCGGAACTTGAGCCCGGGTTCCGTCTGCACGCTCCCGGCGTCGGCCTTGTCGAACGTGGTGCGCACGGCCACCTGGTCGTAACGCACCTGATACAGAAACATGTAGGAGAGCAGGGCGGCGGCGATCACCGCGCCCATGAGGATCGTGAAGGAATTTTTCATTGGTTCACCGTTTCATTCGCCGATGAGCGTGTCGATGGCGTTGGTCGGGTCGCTGAAGTCGAGGTTGAGTACCGGGAGGTCCCCCTTGTCGCCGGCGATCACGACCTTGCGGCGATCGACGAGCGAATTGGCGAGTACCTCCAGATACTGCTTCGTGCGGAAGTAGGCCGGGGCGGCCTTGTAGGCGAGGAGCTGGCCCGCGAACCGCTCGAGCGCAGACCGCTCGCCGATCGTCTTTTTCCAGCGGTCCGACCGGGCCTTGTGCACGATCTCGGCCGCCTCGCCGCGGGCCTCGCCGAGCAGTTCCTCGATCTCGAGCTCCTGCTTGGCGAGCTGCTGGGCGGTGAGCGGCAGGATGTCGCGGGCGCCGATCTTGGCGGCGGCCTCGGCGGCGGCGGTGCGGGAATCGTCGAGCCGGATGATCGCCTCGTTGATCTTGCGGCTGCGGTCCACGGAGCCGGCCACCTTGGCGAGGGTCTTGATCGCGTCTTTGTAAGCCATCTGCACGAGCGTCTCCCGCTCCTGCTGGGCGCCGATCTGGCGGTGGAACTCGCGGGCCACCTTGCCCGGCGGCGGCTGGAGCGTCGTCACGCCCACGTCCACGATCTCAAACCCGAGGCCGAGGGCATCGACGCGGGCCTGGATCCGCTTCTGGAGCTCCGGACCCCCTTCGGTGCGGCCCTTGGAAAGCAGCTCCTCGAGCGTCTTGCCCGCGAAGTAATTGCTCGCCTCCTGCTGTGTGACCAGTTCGATCGATTCGCGGGCCGAGGTCGAGCCTTCCAGAAACTTCACCAGGTCGCCGATCCGATACTGCACGATCACGTCGGCCACGAGCAGCGAGAGCGAGCTGCCGCTGCCGTCGCCGGTCTCGGAGGCACAGAGGAAGAACTCGAGGCCCATCTTGGCCGCGTCGTCGTCGCCGCCCGTCCAGAGGAGCCCTTCCCTCTTCTTCTCGAACCGGCCGAGCTTGTCGCTCGAGATCGTGAGCTGGAGCACCTTGCCCGTCGGGTAGATCTCCGACGTCTCGATCGGCCAGGGAGCCTTGAGATGCATCCCCGGCCCGAGCGGCCCGCGGGCGAGCGCACCGAATCGGAGCACCGTGCCCTGCTCGTCGGGGCCGACGATCACGAGCGTACTGAGGGCCAGCAGCACCGCCCCTGCGAACACGGTCAGCGGCGTCACCGCCCGGCCGAGCATCTGGTAAAACCAGCTTCGCGACACCTCGACGCCGAACTGGTAGTTGATCAGTTCGCCCACCACCTGTCCGAGCGACTCAGGCGCCGTGAGCAACCCGAGGAACCGGCTGTCGAACGCGGGCCGAGGGATCTCGCCCGGCCGCTTGGGGCGATAGGCGGCCAGGAGCGCCGTGAGCAAAATCTCGCCGCCGACCAGGATCATCATCCAGGGCACGAGCCGGGCGAGCCACTCGAAGAACGTGGTCTCTTTCACGATCGCCACGGCGGCCGCCCCCGCGAAGAGCAGGGCCGCCACGAGGAACGTGCTCATCAGGTAACTCGCGCCGCCGCGGAGCAGCTGCCATTCGCGCACCCGCGTGTAGCCGCTGATCCAGCGGGCGGCGATGAAGGCCACGAAGGCCACGCCCGCGGTCGCGAACATGAGTCCCACGGGGTTGCAGTCTTTGGCGAGCGAGAGGGCAACCTTGTCGGTGCCGAGGCCGGCGGCGCGGTAGAGCATCGCGGCCCCCGCGGCGATCAGATAAATGGCCACGGCGAAGCTCACCGCCGGCAGGCCATAGGCATAGAGCCTGTCGAGCCGGTTGCGGGCCAGCTGCAGTTCGTCGCTCGTCTCGCCGAAGATGGCGGCGCTGGTGGCGTCTTGCGTGGCGAGCTTCTCGGCGGCCAGCGACTCCGTCCGCTCCACGCGGTGCTGCTGATAGATGATCGCGAGGATGATCCAGATCGGGATGCCGCCGGCGATGTGCCAGGTGGCCGCCTGGATCGCCGGGCTCTGCGCCCAGGCACCGATCAGGCCAGTGGCCACGCAGAGCACGATCTGGACGGCGAGCCCGGCCAGGGCCGCCGTCGTTGCCCGGCTGTATGTCAATTCATCGCGATTCATGGGTTTGATCCTGCCATCCCCATCATGCAGCCGCGTATGAGATTTCGATGAGGGCGATTTCCCCGGTATCCTGTGTGCATGCCGCCGATTTTCTCCATCGCCCGTAATGCCTTTCTGGAGGCGATCCGCCAGCCGATCTTCATCGTGCTGGTGCTCGTGGGGCTTTTGGCCATGGTCTGCAACGTGAATCTCGCCGCCTTCACGATGGGGGAGGACGAGAAACTCCTCATCGATCTCTGCCTGAGCACGCTCCTGATCGTGGGGCTTTTGTTGGCCGCGTTCACGGCATCGAGTGTGCTCTCCAAGGAGATCGAAAACAAGACGGTGCTCACCGTTGTGAGCAAGCCCGTCACGCGGGCCGCCGTGATCGTGGGGAAGTTTCTCGGCGTGGCGGCGGCTCTCGGCGTGGGCTATTACATCCTCACCCTCGCTTGCCTTCTCGCTGTGCGGCATAAGCCACAGATGGGCATGGGCCGCGGCGAGATCTACGACGGGCCCGTGCTCACGTTCGGCCTGCTCTTTGGCCTCTTGGCACTGCTCACGGCGGGGCTCTTGAACTATCTCTATCGGCGGCCATTTCCCTCCACGCTCACGGCCTGCCTCGCGGGCATGCTCTCGATCGCCGTTGGCATCTGCTCGATCCTGGCCCGCGACTGGTGGCTACAGGGCCCGCTCACCGATTTCAACCCGCAACTCATGTATGCGATCGGGATGGTGTTCCTCGCGATCCTCGTGCTTTCGGCGGCGGCGATCGCGGCCTCCACGCGGGTCAACCAGGTGATCACGCTCCTGATCTGCTGCGGCGTATTTCTCTTCGGCCTCGTGAGCGAGTTTTTCCTGGGGCGGTCGCTCGCGGAGGATGCGAGCCCGCTCGTGCGACTGCTCGCCCCGCTCTACGTGGCGGTGCCAAACCTGCAGGTCTTCTGGGCGGCCGACGCGCTCTCGCAGGGGCATGCGATCAGCCCGGAGTATTTCGCGAGTGTGGCGGCGTATGCGGCCGTGCTGATCACGGCGCTATTGTCACTGGCCGTGCTGCTCTTCCAGCGGCGGGACGTGGGGTAGCGCTGGGGCCCACCGGCCGACCGAGCAGTTCGCCGGCTTCGTCCCGGCGGCCGGTCATCACCAGCAGTTTGCCGAGATTGAGCTTCGTGGCGGCGAGGCGGTCATCCATGGCGATCGCCTCGCGGAAGCAGGCTTCGGCTTCCGCCGGATCTGACTCGGCGATCAGGATACCGAGGTTGTTGAGGTTGTCGGCGGTACGCTCGATTCGCACCGCCTCGCGGGCATGGAAGAGCGACTCCGCCCGATTTGACTCATAGAGGAGAATCGCCAGGCCGCGGTGGGCGTTGGCCTCGTGGGGATTCAGTTGCAGCGCTTTGCGATTGATGCGGATCGCGGCGAGCTTGTCGCCGGTCTCGAGTTCCACGTGCCAACCGAGGCTCGAGTAGGCGCGGGGATTGTCCGGGACTTTTTCCGCCGCGTCCTTCCAGAGTGTCACGCCGCTGCGATAGACCTCGTTGCGGAGGAATGTGGTCACACCCAGGGCGATCGCCACGGTCGCGGCGAGGACACCCGCCGCCGCCCGGATCGTGGCCGAACCGATGCCGAATCTACGGGCCCACGCGAGCAGTGCCGCGCGGCCGGCCAGCACGACGAGCACCGCCAGCGGCGCCAGCGGCAGATACATGCGGTGCTCGAAGGCGAGATCGACGATCGGGGCGAAGCTCGACGTGGGGGCGAGGATCAGGAAGAACGATCCAAGCAAAAAGCCCACGGGGGGCAGCCGCACCGAGCTCCAGCCGGTGAAGCCCAAGAGGGCGAGGATCGCGAGCAGCGGCGGCACGATCCGCCCGGGCGTCGTCGCCGGAGGCCAGGCCCAGTCGAGGCACAGCCCGCGGGGCCAGAGGGCGAGCCGCAGATAGCGCCAGATCACCTCCGGTTGCGTGAGCGCATACGTGAGCGGCGATATTTTCTTGGGATCGAGGATGCCTCCGGCGGCGTAGTGCTCCCGCTGCGCGTAGAGATACACCGCCCCGGCGGCGAAGACGGCGAGAAACGGCAGGTGAAACCACCACCGCCGCTTCCACAGGTCGCGCCACGACGTCGCTGCGAAGACGCGGTCGTACCAGAGAAGCACCATCGGCGCCGCCGCCCCCACCTCCTTCGACCCGATGGAGAGGATCACGGCGAGCCAGGCGGCGAGGAACCAGCCGGTCCGGCGGCCGGCCGCCGCTTCGTCGCGAACCGCCATCGCGAAACACAACACCGCCAGCAGGAAGAACATCCCCATCAGCGATTCAAACCGCTGGTAGAGATATGTGACCGCCTGCGTCTGGAGCGGATGCAGTTCGAAGAACAGGGCCGCCACCAGGGCGATTCCAGCGGCGTCGCGGCGGATCGCGGCCGGAATCCGCCGCCCGCGGCAGGTGACGAGCACGGCACCGAAGAGGGCGAGGGCCGCGACCACGTGGATGGCGATGTTCACCGCATGAAAGCCCGGCAGCCAGCGGCCGTGGAGCGTGTATTGCAGATCGAACGTGAAGAAGCCGATCGTGCGAGGGTTCGTGCCGAACCACTCGGCCGGGTTCCAGGTCAGGGCCCGCAGCCGCTCCTCCAGCGGCAGGCCGTCGAAAACGAACGGGGCCTCGAACGTGTTGGCATACGCGGCCAGCCCGGCCGCGGCGATCAGGCCGCAGGCCGCGAGGTTCGCAGGTCCTTCGTGAAAACGAAACACAGGAGCCTTACCATGGGGGTCGTTTGAAGGCCTCCAGAGTACCGATATGACGTCCCAACTCGAAACGTCCGCGGACACATTGTCGGGGGGCGACTCCGCACCCGCGGTCGATGCCGTCGATGTCACGATCCTGATGCCGTGCCTCGACGAGCGGATCACGCTGCCGGCCTGCATCGACACGGCCGAGGAGGCGGTGCGGCGGCTCGCCGAGCAGGGGCTCACCGCGGAGATCCTCATCTCCGACAACGGCAGCCAGGATGGCAGCCAGGCCTACGCCCGCTCGCGGGGCTGCCGCGTGACGGACTGCCCGACGCGGGGGTATGGGGCCGCGCTCATCCATGGCATCCGCGCGGCGCGGGGCCGATTCATCGTGATGGGGGATTCCGACGCGTCATACGATTTCCGTGAAGGGGTGCCGATGGTTGCGAAGCTCGTCGAGGGCTACGACATCTGCATGGGCAACCGTTTCACGGGAAGGATCGTGGACGGCGCGATGCCACCCATGAACCGCTACATCGGCAATCCGGCGCTCTCGGGCGTGCTCAACCTCTTTTTCAACTCGGGAGTGGGCGACGCCCACAGCGGTCTGCGGGCGTTTCGCCGCGCCGCGGCCCTCGACTTGCAGCTCGTCTCGCCCGGGATGGAGTTTGCAAGCGAGCTGGTGGTGAAGGCGGCCCTCAAGGGTCTCAAGTTGACGGAGCTGCCGATCACGCTCCATCCGGACGGCCGCGACCGCAAGCCGCATCTGCGGCCCTGGCGCGACGGCTGGCGGCACCTGCGGTTTCTGCTCGCGCTCTCGCCACGGTGGCTGTTCGTCATTCCGTCGGTGGTGCTCATCGCTCTCGCCGCGCTGATCGGAGCGGTGCTTTTGCGCACGCCACCGCACGACGTGGCCCACTTCGGCCGGTTGTGGATTGGCGACCACTGGCTGATCGCGGCAGGCGCGATGTTTCAGCTCGGCATTTCGGGCCTCACGCTCGGCACGATCGCCCGCGTCTGGGCGGCGAAGCGGGGCTTCGTGGGCCGGTCGCGGCGGCTCGGTCGGTGGGTCGCCGCGATCCGCGACGACAAGGCCGTGCTGGGCGGTTCGCTGCTCGCCGCGGTCGGGGTGGTCGTGCTCGGTGGCGTGGCGTTCGACTTTCTCCGCGGTGGCTTCGGCCCGGGCGGTCGAATCCGCGAAATGGTGCTCGGCACGTCACTGCTCGTCGGCGGCATCCAGGTGATCTTCGCCTCGTTCGTCGTTTCCTTGATCGACGACGAACTGCCGCCGCGGGCGTAGGATCATGCAGCTCAGCAGGGAAAGTTTCTGCGCAAGGTGGCTCTGCCTCATCGCGTGCTGGGCCGCTGTGATCAGCCTGTTCGCGGTGCACAACGCACTGGTCGGGCGCTATCTCGCGCTCAGCGGCGTGATGGGTGAGCGGAATCCTGAGCATGTCGATACGCCGCTTCGCCGCACCTCGCTGAGCTTCGAGTCCGACGCCCAAACCTGGATCCGACATGCCCTCTCCCTGGCCGAGTGCCATCGGCTGAGGCTGCGGCACACCGACATCGACAACGCCCTGGCCGGCCGTGAGGTTCACTGGAGTTCGGCATGGGCATGGGTGATCGCCTCTGCGGGGATGCTGCGCCGGGCCTGCACTGGCGATCCACTGCCGCTGGCCGTGGAGCAAGCGGCGACATGGCTCAACCTTGGCGTGCTGTCGCTGGTGATCGTCGCATTCTCCGGCTGGGTCGCCGGCCGGGCGGGGGTGCTCGGGGGAATCGTGGTCGCGCTTGGCATGGCGGGCAGCGACCGGTTCTACGAGGGCTTCTATCCGGCCTACGTCGACCACCACGGGCTGCTCACGGCGGCGGCTTTCGGGGCGCTGCTCGGCGTCGTGTTCATGGGCTTGGGATGGTGGCAGCCCGACGACGGCGACAGGCTCGTGCTGCCCAGATCGCAAGAGGAAGTCCGCAGCGCCGCCTTATTTTCCGCGGTCTGCGGCGGCTGCGGCATGGGGGTGAGCGCTGCATCGACCGTACCCGTGCTCGTCATCGTGGGAATAAGCGCGATCGTGGCGGCGGTGTTGCGGGGGCCGAGGATGGAGGAAGCGGGTGCGAGATTCGACGCCGACGCATGGAGACTGTGGGGCCGGGTGGGAGCGGCGGCGAGCGTCTGTTTCTATCTCCTCGAATATGCGCCGGCGCACGTCGGCATGCGACTCGAGGTCAATCACCCGCTCTACGCGCTGGCTTGGCTCTGTGGCGGCGAAGTCGTGGCGGATGTGATTCAACGGAGATTGCGCTCCGTCGAAGACCGCCGGAGAGGCGTTGCGAGGCTGGCGGCGGCGGTGGTCGGCATACTGGCGGTGCCCGTCGCGATCGGTATCGGAGGGCCACGGGTCTTCGCCATGAGCGACCCCTTCATGGCCGGCCTTCACGAGCGAATTGGTGAATTTCAATCACCGCTCGGAGGCGGCGGCATCCGCGCCGTGACAGCCCTGGGCAGCTTCGTAGATCCGGTCTGGGCGGCGTTGTTGGCCGGCATCGGCCTCGCGTGGATTCGCCGCGACAAGGGGGACGTCGTGCTCTGGTTCACGATGATGGCGACCCTGCTTTTCACCGCACTCGGGCTGTGGCAGAAGCGGTGGCTGATGACCGCAAGCGGTGCTCACGTGTGCATGCTGCTGGTCGTGCTGGCGGTCGGCCTCGCGGGGCGTTCGGCGGGCCTGCGGTGGGGCGCAGTTCTGGCGGCCTGCGGCCTGACCCTTGTGCCGCCGATGGCGGCGAGAATCAGCGCGATGGCGTCCCGGCTGGAGACGGGCGTGGTCGCGTCGCAGGACGCACTGCAGCCGTTGTTTCGGGATGTCGCCGGAGCGCTGAGGGCCTCGCAGCCGACGGGCGATATCGTCCTGCTCTCCAGCCCCCTCGGATCTACGGGGGTCGGATATTACGGACGGTTCAAGACGATCGGCACGCTGTATTGGGAAAACGTGGAGGGGCTGAAAACGGCCGCGCGGATTTTCTCGGCACCGACATCGGCAGACGCGGCCGCGCTCATCAAGGCCCACGGGATCACGCATATCGCGATGATCTCGGAGCAAAACTTCATCGGCTCCTACTTCGATCTCCTGCATCCCGACGCCCCGCAGGAGGCCATTCGGGAATGTTTTGGGTATCGCTTGCTGGCGACCGGCCGTATTCCAGCCTGGCTCCGAATGCTGCCGTACCGCCTGCCCGTTGATCTCACCGCCTTGGACGTGGATGTGCGCCTCTATCAGGTGGACTTTTCGCAGACGCCGGCCGAGGCGGCCTACCACCTGGGGCTTGCGCAGCTTGCAGGCGACGATCCGGCCGCAGCGGCGGAGACGTGGGCCACGGGGATATCGCGGGCACCGCAGGCGGAGCGTGTGAGGCTCTATGCGCTCGCGGAGCGAGCACTTGAAGAACGCGGCCTGCACGCACTCGCTGACCGAATGCGTCGGCTGAGTATCACCGAGGAAGAGAATCAGCAGGCAGACGGAGGGCGTGCGCCGCAGCCCTAGGCTGGGCCTGACGGCGGCTCATCACGAGCGCGACGACTGCGGCCACGAGGGCGATCGGCAGGCCGAGCGCGAAGCCAAGCGGGCGGTACACGATCTCGAGCCGGCCGGCCGCGTGTGGCGGCACCAGCGCCGCGATCGCGGCATTTTTGTAGGCCGTGGTCGCGAGGGGCCGGCCGTCGAGCGTGGCCTGCCAGCCCGGAAACCAGGGCCGTGGGAACACGACAAGCCGTGGGGTGGTGGCGGCGGCAAGGTTGATCGCGACGCGGTGGCGGCCGTCGATCACGAGCGGCGTGCGGTGAGCGTCCTGCTCGGCAGCTGCGTCCGGCGACAGAACCGCGGCGGAGCGGCCGGTCACGCCGCGGCGGTGGAAGACGCCGGCTTCGGCTCCCGACCAGACCTGCTCCCATTCATCGTCGTTGAGGCGACCCAGCCGCGCGGCGTTTTTCGAGACCACGAGCGCATCGACGCCGATCGTGGCGAGCACGTCGCCCGATCCCGCCCCTTCGGCAAACACCCAGTGGACCGCCTCGGGAAACATCTGCCCGTGCGTCTCGAAGGGGAGCATCGTGCCGATGCCCCGCGGGTGGATGGGGCTGTAGCCGTTGATCATCCGGATGCCGGCGAGCATCGCGGAGTTGCCGGGGCGAAACGCCTGGCCGAGACTGCCCGGCGGGAGTTTCGTGGAGGGCAGGTCCTCTTCCAGGTAGAGGCTCATGTGGAGCCGGTCGCGGTCGAGCGGCGCCGCGTCGAGAAACGACTCGTCGAATGGAAAGACCGGCACGGCGAGATTCGGCGGCACCCGCAGGAAGAGCGAGAGGAGTGCCGCGGCGGTGACGGCGGCGGGAAGCCAGGCCGTGGCCGCGGGCCGCGCGGCGAGCCCGATGCCGACCGCGGCCCAGAGGGCGGCGATCACGGCCAGATCGAGCATGTGGCGGTCGAAGATCGGGAGCGACCAGCCGCAGAGGGCGAGGTAGGCCGTGCCGAGGGCGACGGCGACGAGGCCGCCCGCATGCCGCCACGAGTGGCGAGTGTTGTTTGGCACGGTCTCGCTCGCCTGCCAGACCTCAGCCGCCGTAATCGCGAGCACGAGGTGGAAGAGCGGCAGCCAGCGGAAGCTCCAGCGAAAGACCCCGGCACTCGGGAGTGTCGCGATCACGGCAAGCAGCGCAAGGAGGCCGAGCAGCCACGGCCAGTCGCGCCGCCACGGGCGCGGCGCCAGCGCGAGCCCCGCGGCGAGCATCGCAAGCGGTGCCATGCCGTTGGCCAGTTCCAGCGGC
>JBIIOM010000234.1:0-4040 GCA_044336925.1 Pirellulales bacterium | reverse complement strand
GCAATCGAGCGCGGGGAGGCGAGCGGGTCGGCGAAAGCTCGACGAGCGTATGCAATTTCGACCTTCTGAGGTCGGCAGCGCCGTAGGTCGTCAGCGGAGAAATTGCATCCGCGGAGGAGACTTTTGCCGCCCGCGAGCCGGCGCCTCCGCAGCTAGGGCAGCCTCAACTCCATGCCCGCCGTGACGAGCGCCGGGCTGCGGAGACGGTCGCGGTTGGCCTCCCAGAGCCGCGTCGCCATCGTGCGATCGCCATAAAACCGTTGCGCGAGCGTCTCGAGCGTTTCGCCCGGCCCCACCCGCACGCTCCCGGGCCGCCGCACCGGCTCGATGAGCGGGGCGCCGGCGGCGGCTGAGCTGCGGGCCGTCGGAACGCTCCAGGCCGGCGGGATCCGCAGCTCCATGCCGATTGGCAGGAGCGACGGATCGGTAAGCCGGTCGCGGTTGACCGACCAGATGACGTCGGCGGCCGCAGGATTGCCGTAGATCCGCGTTGCGATGCCGGTGAGGTCGTCTCCGTCGCGCACCACGTAGACCGACGAGGCCGCCGGCGGCGGGGCAGCCGCGGCGAGCGCTGCGCGGCCGGTCCGCGCGGCGTCGTTCGCCGACCAGGCCACGGCCAGCGGTGGCGGAGTATCAGCATCGAGCAGTGGCGGCGGGGGCACGTCGAGCGTCGAACGATAGGCCGCGTCGAGTCGTGGCGTCGAACGCGACATGTCGGCAGCCACCGGCGGCAACGGGGCCGGAGGCGGCGGGGGTGCGTAGGCTGACGGCATCATGCCGTCGGTCGGCAGCGCCGCATCGCCCGGCAGCGGCGGCACGTCGGCAACCATCGCGGGCTGGTGTTCCCAGCCGCCGAGCCGCGGGTCGGGGATCGCGTGCGTCGCGTAGCCCGAAGGCATGTGGGGCGTCTCGAACGCCGCGGGGGGCGCCGGCACGTCGGCGGCCACGGAGGAGGCCTGCGAGCGTGCGTTGGCCGCGGCCAGTTCGAGCGCAAACGGCGCGGCCACCGAAACGCCGGTCACCACGAGCGCCAGGCCCACGACGAACCGAATCGACCGCTCGAGCTTCGACATGCGACTTCCTCCCTGTCTGGGGGAAGTATGCGCCATGCCGCCGACCGCGGCCCCGCGGCCCGGCATTCCATTGCCGTCGCCACGGGCCCACGACACCGACACGACCCGCACCGCCGGCAGGGTTTGCCACGCCGGCGATTGCCTCGCCCGGGTCGGCCGTCAGGCGGGACGGGCGGCGGCCGGCGCCGTGGCGGAGGCGCCGCCAAACCGGTTCTGCAGCCAGAGCACGATCGGCGAGGCGATGAAGATCGTGCTGTAGCTGCCGGTGATGATGCCCACGAGCATCGCGAACGCGAAGGCATGGATGCCCTGCCCGCCGAACGCGTAGAGGATCAACGTGGCCAGGAACGCGGTGCCCGAGGTCAGGATCGTGCGGCTCAAGGTCTGATTGACGGCCTTGTCGATCATGCCGGCGGTCACGAACTGCCCCTTGCCGCGAAGCTCGCGGAGGCGATCGAAGATCACGATCGTGTCGTTGATCGAAAAGCCGACGATGGTCAGGAGCGCCGCCACGACGTCGAGACTGATCTTGAAGTCGTCGACGAGCGCCCAGCCCATGAAGGGCGCGACGAACTTGCTGAGCGCCAGGCAGGCGACCGTGACGAGCACGTCGTGGATCAGCGCCACGACGGCCGCCAGGCCGAACGCCACGTTCTGAAATCGCAGCCAGACATAGAGCACGATCATCAGAAGGCTGGCGAGCAGGGCGTAGACAGCGGTCACCTTCGTGTTGCCGGCCACCTTGCCGCCGATCGTGTTGGCCGAGAGATAGACGGGGGTCTCGTTGAGCTTCTTCGCCACCCGCTCGAGCACGCGACGGGCCACATCCGGCTCGACCGACGTCGCCAACGCCCAGTTGCGGTAGGGCCGCGAACGGCTCGTCATGCCTTCGGCCTCGAGTTCGAACGGCGCGTCGCCGACGCCCTCGGCCTCGAACGCCTCCTTGATCGTGGAGCGGAGCGTCACGAGATTGATCTTCTCGGGGAAATCGAGCGGCGCGACGGTGCCCAAGGCCTGCACGGCCTCCTTGTCGCCCTCGCCCTCCTTCTTTTCGGCCTTCGTCGTCGTGATCTCGCCGAAGCCCATCGAATAGGTGGCCAGCCGCCCGGGAAACGCCTCCTGCAGCGCCTTTTCCACCTCTTCATCGTTGCGAAGCGACGTGTCGATCTTGTAGCGCAGATTGGTCGGGCCCTCGGTGGACGTCACGGCGCTGACGGCCGCGTCGGGGAGCGAGGCCACGGCGTTTCGCACATCGGCGATGTCGAGCGCCTTGTCGGGCTTGAACGCCACCTGCACGCTCGTGCCGCCGGTGAAATCGATGTCGAAGAGACCCTGGCCACGCTGCCAGGCCGCCGCCAGGCCGGCCAGGATGAAGAGCGTCGAGCCGATGACCGCCGGCCAGAGCCAGGCGACGAACTTGAAGTCGGTCTGGCCGAAGATCCGGCCCATCTTGAGCGACGTGATCCACCGATTCCGCTCCGCGAGGTCGAAGAGCACGCGGGAACAGAAGACGGCCGTGAAGAGGTTCAGCGTGAGGCCGAGGATCAGCGTCACGGCGAAGCCCTTGAGCTGGTCGGTGCCGATCGCGAAGAGCACGATGCCCGTGATCAACGTCGTGAGGTTCGAGTCGACGATCGTGGAAAAGGCCCGCTGGAATCCGTTGCGGATCGCCATGCGGAGGCCGGCCCCGCGGTCGGTCTCCTCGCGCATCCGCTCGTAGATCAGCACGTTGGCGTCCACCGCCATGCCGACGGAGAGCACGAGGCCGGCGAGCCCCGCGAGCGTGAAGGCGGCCTTCACCGAGATCATGAGGGCCACGACGAGCACGATGTTGAGCAGCACCGCGAGATCGGCCACGAGCCCCGAGAAGCGGTAGTAGGCGAGCATGAACGTGAGCACCACCATCGTCGCCAGGAGCATCGCCCGGGCGCCGGAGCGGATCGTATCGGCGCCCAACTGGGGGCTGATCTTCTGCTCGCTGATCGGCTCGCTGTGCAGGGCGGCCGGCAGGCTGCCCGCATTGAGCACGCCGACGAGGAAATCGACGTCGGCCTGCTTGAAGCTCCCGGTGATCTGCCCGTCGCCCGAAATCGCGCTGCGGATCGTCGGCGCCGAGAGGAGCGTGTCGTCGAGCACGATGCCGAGCCGGCTCTCGAGCCGGTTGGCCGGATCGGGGAGGTTTTGCCCGGTGAGCGTGCCGAACAGGGCGGCACCGGCGGAGTTGAACGAGAAGTTCACGCAGGGCTGGAGGTTCTGGTCGTAGCTGGATGCCGCCCGGGAGAGATAGCCGCCCGTGACGTTGAAGCGATCGAGCACAACGAGCACCTCGACGCGTCCATCGGGCATCATCCGCGTGACGAGCCCGCGATCCTCGGCGGGGTTCATCTTGGCGGTGTCGAGTTGCACCCAACGACCGACGGGCGTGCCGCCGTCCATCACGGTCGTGCCGCCGGTGCGGCCGCCGAGTTCCACCACCCGCTTGTGCCGCGGATCCTCGGGGTTCGCCGTGATCCGGAATTCGAGCACGCCGGCGCTCGAGACGATTCGCTTGATGAGATCGACCTCCGATTGATCGACGTCGGGCACGATCACCTCGAGCTGGTCGAGGCCATACCGCCGCACGGTCACTTCCTTCTGACCGCCGGGATTCACGCGGCGGGCCACCGCGGCGACGAGCTTCTCCATGTCGACCGGCGCGGCCTCACCCGCTCCCGCCTCGACGGCCTTGTCTGCCTGCTTCTTGGCGTCGATCTCATAGACGAGGATCACGCCCCCCTTGAGGTCGATGCCGAGCTTCGGCGGCCAGCCGAGCGCGGTGATCACGCCGCCGGCCGTGAGGGCCACGAGCACCGCGGCGATGCGGGCCCACATGTCGGCGGCCCGCAACTGCTTGGCGAGCAGCCAGGCGACGAGCGTGGGGACCGCGATGGTGAGGAGCGTCAGTGCCCAGAGAAACCACCCCTCCCG
>JBIIOM010000233.1:0-4045 GCA_044336925.1 Pirellulales bacterium | reverse complement strand
GCGCCTCGGGCGTCGGGATTGCTGCTCCCGGCAGACCCCCACGAAAGCCCGCAGCGCAAGCAAGGTCCAGCCGCGCTCCACTCCCACCAACGCCGCCCCCACCCGCCCGCGCAAAAACGCCCCAACTCCCCTCGCTCGCGCGTCGGGCTTCCAGCCTGCCGCTACTCCACCGTCACGCTCTTGGCGAGGTTGCGCGGCTTGTCCACATCGCAGCCGCGGAGGACGGCGATGTGATACGCGAGCAGCTGCAGCGGAATCGCCTCCACGATCGGCTGCAGAAAATCGGGCGCGTCGGGCACCTCGATCACGTCGTCGGCCAGCTCCCGCACCCGTTCGTCGCCGCGGCTCGAGACCGCGATCACCGGCCCCTTGCGGGCCTTGATCTCCTCGAGGTTGAGGATCACCTTGTCGTAGACGGCGCCCTGGGGAATCAGGAAGACGCTCGGCGTGAGCGGATCGACCAGAGCGATCGGCCCGTGCTTCATCTCCGCGGCCGGATAGCCCTCGGCGTGGATGTAGCTGATCTCCTTGAGCTTGAGCGCGCCTTCGAGCGCCACCGGAAAGTTGTATTGCCGCCCCAGATAGAGGAACGTGCTGGCGTTGCGATACTTCTCCGCGATCGCGCGGATCGATGCATCGGCCTTGAGCGCCTCGGCGACCAGGTCGGGCAGCCGCTCGAGGGCGTCGATGAATTCGAGCCCCTTCTCGTAGCTCATGTGCCGCAGCCGGCCGAAGTAGAGCGCGAGGAGCGCGAGCACCACGCACTGGCTCGTAAACGCCTTCGTGCTCGCCACGCCGATCTCCGGCCCGGCGTGGAGGTAGACGCCGCCGTCGGCCTCGTTGGCGATCGTGCTGCCGACGACGTTGCAGATCGCGAGCGTGGGGTGCCCCTTTCGCTTCAGCTCGCGGAGGGCGGCGAGCGTGTCGGCCGTCTCGCCCGACTGCGTGATCGCGAAGAGGAGCGTGCCCTCGTCGATCGGCGGATTGCGATAGCGGAGCTCGCTGGCGTATTCCACCTCGACGGGCACGCGCGCGAATTCCTCGATCAGGTATTCCCCCACGAGCGCCGCATGCCAACTGGTGCCGCAGCCGGTGAGCACGATCCGATTGATGCGCTGCAATTGCGCGGGTGTGAGGTTCAAGCCGCCGAAGACGGCCGTGGCGTCGTCGCGGGAGAGCCGGCCACGCATCGCCGCGCGAATGGTCTCGGGCTGCTCGTGGATCTCCTTGAGCATGTAGTGGGCATAGCCCCCCATGCCGACGTCGGCCACCGACAGCTCCAGCGGCAGCACGGAGTGCTCGATGTGTCCGGAATCGCGGTGGAGCACGCGGAGCGAGTGGGACGTGACGACGGCCACTTCGTGATCGGCGAGGTAGACGATCCGGTCGGCATGGCCGGCGAGCGGGCTCGCGTCGCTGGCGATGAAGTGCTCGCCATCGCCGACGCCCACGACGAGCGGGCTGCCGAGACGGGCGGCCACGAGCAGGTCGGGCTGCCCTTGGAAGATCACGAGCAGGCCGTAGGTGCCGCGGAGCTGCGCGATCGCCTCGCGGACGGCCACCACGCGCGGTGAATCGGCCAGTTCGTCGGTCACCCGCGGGCCGGTGGCGAGCGCCCGCTTGAGGCAGCTGTCGATGAGGTGGGCGATCACCTCCGAATCGGTCTCCGAGCGGAAGACATAGCCCTCCGCCTCGAGCCGAGTCTTCAGCGTGCGATAATTCTCGATCACGCCATTGTGAACCACGGCGAGCGAGGGGCAGGCGCCGCCGTCGCAGCAGCCGCCGAGGTGGGGATGGGCGTTGCCGTCGGTCGGGGCGCCGTGGGTGGCCCAGCGGGTGTGTCCGATACCGATCGAACTGTCGGGCACGTCCTCGCGCACGAGGCTCTCGAGCCGTGACAGGCGGCCGGCGGCCTTGCGGACCTCGATCTGTCCCTCGTCATCCAGCATGGCCAGGCCCGAGGAATCGTAGCCGCGGTATTCCAGCCGCCGGAGCCCCTCGACGATCAGGTCGGCCGCACGACGAAAACCGACGTAGCCCACGATGCCGCACATGGCGAGAATTCCTCCTGCAAACCGTTTCCGAAACCAGCCAGCGAGTCTATCCACAACCGCCGCCATGACCCCATCCCAATCCGCCCTCATTGTGATCCCGGCCCGGCTCTCGAGCCAGCGGCTTCCCCGCAAGATGCTCCTGGCCGAGACCGGCAAAACGCTCATCGAACACACCTGGCGGGCCGCCAGCGGGGCGAGGCGGGCCGCACGGGTGGTGGTGGCCACCGACAGCGACGAGATCGCGGCCGCCGTGCGGGCCTTCGGCGGCGAGGCCGTGATGACCTCCCCCTCGGCCCCCAGCGGCACGGCGCGGATCGTCGAGGCGCTTTCGGGACTGCCCGAGGCGTCGGTGATCGTGAACGTGCAGGGGGACGAGCCCGAACTGGCGGCCGCGGCCATCGACCGGGCGATCGAGCTGCTCGACCGCTGCCCGGAGGCCGGCGTGGCGACGCTCGTGACGCCGCTGCGGCGCGCGGAAGACCTGCACGACCCGGCTGCCGTGAAGGCGGTGCTCACTCCCTGGCGCGGCGAGCCGACCGCCGACGAGGCGGTGGGCCTCTCTGTGCCCGACGCCTGGCGGGCGATCTACTTCAGCCGCGCGCCGGTGCCCGCGGCCCGCGATTGGAACGACTCGCTCCTCGCGGCCGAGCCGCCGTTCTACTGGCAGCACGTCGGGCTCTACGCCTACCGGCGGAGCGTGCTCGTGGAGTGGAACGAACTGCCCGACTCAAGGCTGGCAACGCTCGAAAGCCTGGAGCAGCTTCGCGTGATCGAGGCCGGCATTCCGATCGTGGCCGGCGCGATCGACCACGCCGCCCGCGGCATCGACACGCCGAAAGACTACGCCGCCTTCGTGGCACGATGCCGGTAGGGTAGGCTTCAGCCTGCCCCCGGTAGGGTAGGCTTCAGCCTGCCACGTCAGAGAGGCTAAAGAGGCAGGCTAAAGCCTACCCTACTACCGCGACACCGGCACAAGCAGCACGTTCGTATGGGCGTGCATCAGCACCGCTTCCGACGTGCTTCCGAGCAGCCAGCGCGTGAGGGCGTCGGTGGGCGTGCGGCCGATCACGATCAGGTCGTCGTGATCCGACTTCGCTGTGGCGATGATCCGGTCGCCCGGATTGCCCTCGAGCATGAGCGGCTTCGAGCCATGAAACGCCTTCGGGAGCGACTTCTGAAACGCGTCGAGCCGCTGCGAGAGCCGGCCGACCTCGACTTCATGCTCCTGCTCCCACGCCTTCGCGATCGCCGCGGTGTCGGGATCACGGACGCGGTTTTCGAGCCATGAGGGCAGCGGGCCGGCGAGCAACGACTCGGCGACGGCGATCACGCGGCCATGCGTAGATTCCGGCCAGTGCAGCTTGCCGGCGACGGCGGCCACGGCCGCGGCGCTCGCCTCGTGGTGGCAGGCCAGCACCCGCATGCCCTCGGCGGGCGGCGCGGACCGCACGACGAGCACCGGCAGATGGGCGCCATGGATCACCGCTCGCGAAACGCTGCCGAGCAGGAGACGCTCGACCGTGCTCATGCCGCGGGCGCCGACGACGATCAGATCGGCCTTCCATGTCTCGGCCGACGCCAGGATGCCGACGGCCGGCGGCTGCGAGCTCGTGATCGGCTCGGCCTTCTTCGCCATCCCGGCGGGCAGCCGCTTCACCGCCTCTTCGATGACCGCGGCCGCGGCCCCTTCCACGAGCGCCGCGGATCGCCCCGCGAGCTTCTTCTCCACCTCGAGCGGCGAGAAGAAGACCGCCACCTCATCGGTGGCCGGATGGATGAGCCGGCCGGCGAGCGACACGGCATCGAGCGAAGAAGGGGAACCATCGACGGCGACGAGAATTTTCATGGTGGGCTCCTGTGGGTGATGTCCCACCATCATACCGCCTTCACTCCCGTCGGGCTTCCGTACCGCCACGAAAGCCCGCAGCGCAAGCAAGGTCCATCCGCCCTCCACTCCCACCACCGACGCTCCCACCCGCCCCGCGCAAAAC
>JBIIOM010000232.1:0-4052 GCA_044336925.1 Pirellulales bacterium | reverse complement strand
CTTTCGATCGCCCGCTGCACCGCGGGAATCTCGCGGACCGACTTGAAGGCGTTGCTGTTGACGAGCAGGTCGTACTGCTCGCGAAGCCGCAACGTCGCAGACACGAAGGCGGCGTCCTTTGGCACCATCGAAATACCCCCGGCCGCCGCGTCTTCACCGCGGACGGGCGAAGCGAGGATCGCGGCGACGAGCGCGACGGACAAACTGATCGCGACGGACAAGCTGGTCAGGCGGTGGTGGGGGCGCGGGGCAGCCATCGTGGGAATCCTTTGCGTGGTGGCCGGTGCTTGGTGACCGGATGCTGGAAGCCTTAACATATGCGAAATCGTCGTCCCGCGAGAACATGAAATCCCGGACGAGCGGCGACACCAGCAGCCCGTTTGCAAAGGATGGCCGCGTGCTCATCGGTTCCACACAGATCGTCGACACGTTCGCCGAGGCTTTTCGGCTGCGGTTCATCCGGCTGGTGGTGACGGCCCACGACGACCACTGGCTCGACGCGGCCCTGCGGGCCGCCTGCGGCTATGGCACCAGCGTGATCGGCTGCGATGCCGAAATCGGCGTGGAGCGACGCCTGCCCACCGACGCCACCCCCGACGGTCGCCCCGGCGCGGCGGTGCTGGCCTTCGGCTTTTCCGCCGAGGGCGTGGCGAAGGCGGTGGCCAACCGCACGGCGCAATGCCTGCTCACCTGCCCCACGGCGAGCGTCTTCGACGGGCTGCCGGAGAGCGCGGAGCGGGCGCCGCTCGGCTCCCACATCCGCTATTTCGGCGACGGCTTCGAGAAGACGAAGCTGGTGGATGGCCGCCGGTATTGGCGGGTGCCGGTCATGGACGGCGAATTCCTGGTCGAGGAATCGATGGGGATCGAGAAGGGCGTGGGCGGCGGCAACTTCATCCTCGAGTCGAAATCGCTCGGGGCCGGGCTCGCCGCCGCGCGGCGGGCCGTCGATGCGATCGCGGCGGTCCCCGGCACGATCGCCCCCTTTCCCGGCGGCGTCGTCCGCTCGGGCAGCAAGGTGGGCTCCCGCTACGAAGGCCTCAAGGCCTCGACGAACGATGCCTTCTGTCCGTCGCTCGCCGGCCGGGCGGAATCCCAGCTTCTCGACGGCGCCGTGTGCGGCCTCGAGATCGTGATCGACGGCGTGGACGAGGCGGCGGTGGCAGCCGGCATGGTGGCGGGCATTCGCGCCGCCGCGGCCCCGGATGTCGTCGCGATCTCGGCCGGCAATTACGGCGGCAAGCTGGGCAAGTTCCACTTCCATCTTCGCCAGATTCTCGCCACTGCCTGAATCGGCCCCAGGCCCGCCCTCTGCCACGGCTGACCTTCTCCCGGGGCCACCGGTTCTGCTATTCCCCGGCCCGGCTTTCCATCTCGCCGCTCGCCGTGGCCCGTCCGCGGCGCTGCGCGACGCACTCTCACTGCCGAGGATTGAGCGATGTCCGACAGACCCTCCCGCCAGGCTCTCGTCGTTCCCCAGAAGCGATCCAGCCTCCCCCTCGTGCTCGGCGCGGTCGCCAGCGGCTGCGCCGGATTCGCCGCCGTATGGGCGATCGGCCTCGGCCGTTCGACCGGTCCGGATGCAACCAACGCGGCGATCGAGCCGGCGGCCCCCGCCGTGGTCGATTCCATCGCGCCGCCCGACGCACTCGACATGACGAGCCCCGCAACGCCCGCCGTGCCTTCACAAGGCGATCGCTACGCGGTCCAGCCCACGTCGCTCGATCGGCTGGATGGAGTCGTGGCCGCCGACGGAACGCCGCCGCGATACTCGCGATTCGCCGACTCCGAGACTCTTCCGGTGTCTCCGGCCAATGCCGAGTCGCCCGCCGATGAGCCGGTCGAGCCGGAGCCGCCGAGCGTTCCCGGGGCGCCGGCAGCGCTCGATACCACTCCCGCGACACCCGAATCACCGCGTGCGGACGAGAACGAAGCCGAAGCCCAGCCGGACGATCAGCCGGCCCCGCCCGCGGCCGATGTTTCCGTCGAACCGCTCCCTGAAGACGCCGGCGATCTCGCCCAGCCGGAGCCACCCCTTCCCAGTCCGCAAGACGTTTTTGCGCCGCCGCCGGCACCGGCACCGACGCCAACGCCGTCAGTTCCGGCGCCCCGGGCCAATGCCTTCTCCGCGCGTGACGTCGATCCGCCGGCCTCGTTTTCGCCGCCAGATCCGGCCAGCGACCCCGAGGCGCCGATCCCCCATCGACCGTCCCAGGATGCTGCCGCCGCTCTCCTTCCCACCGCGAGCGTCGGCACGAATCCGCTCCGCGGCGCCGCAGTCGCCGTCCCGTTCGCCGCCGCGCCGCCGATCACGGCCGCTCCCGAGGCGTTGCAGCCGGCGGACGCGGGCCGGCAAGAACCGTCGGCGGCGGCCGGCGGCTCCACCGGCCAGGGCCGCCCCGGTCCCATGCAGCTCGAGGGCGTGCAGACGCCGCAGCTGAGCGTCGAAAAGCGCGGGCCGCGGGAGGTGCAGGTGGGCAAGGCGGCCCGCTACGAGATCATCGTGCGCAACGTCGGCAGCGCGACCGCGCACGAATGCATGCTGCGCGACTCCGTGCCCGTCGGCACCACGCTCATCGCCACCACGCCCCCGGCCAGCCCGGCGAATCCATCGACCGGTGGCTCGAGCGGCGACCTCCTCTGGATGCTCGGCTCGCTGACACCCGGCGGCCAGGCCCGCGTGGCGATGGAGGTGATGCCCACGACCGAGGGCGACGTGGGCAGCGTGGCGAGCGTCACCTTCCGCGCGGATGCCTCGGTCCGCTCGCGGGCCACGAAGCCCGCGCTCCTCATCGAAGCCGCCGATCCGAAGCCGGTGCTCATCGGCCGCGACGTGAGCGTCTCGATCAAGATCAGCAACCCCGGCACGGGCATCGCCACGGGCGTCGTGCTCGAAGGCGCGCTGCCCGAGCAGCTCAGCCATCGCGCCGGCCGCGAACTCGAATTCGACGTCGGCCAGCTGCAGCCCGGCGGCTCGCGCACGATCGACCTCTCCCTCGGCTCGACCGGCCCGGGGGTGCACACGATCCGGCTCGTCGGCCGCGCCGACGGCCAGATCGAGGTGGAGCACATGCTCAAGATCGAGGTGACGGCCCCGACGCTCGAGCTTTCCGCCGAAATGCCGGCCCGCCGCTACCTGCAGCGGCCCGCCACCTGCAGGATCTCGATGGCCAACACCGGCACGGCACCGGCGAAGTCGGTGGAACTCGCCGCCCAGTTGCCCGCCGGCATGAAATTCGTGCGGGCCAACAACGCCGGCTTCTACGACGAACGTGGCCACCGCGTGCTCTGGAATCTCGAGGAACTCCCTGCGGGCGAGATCGGCACCGTGGAACTCGTGGTGATGCCGATCGAGCTCGGCCAGCAGAAGATCGTGACGGCCTCCCGCTCGGCCGACGGCCTCTCCGACCAGGTCGCCAACACGATCGAGGTCGAGGGCCTGGCCGCCATCGCCTTCGAGGTGACCGACAGCGAGGATCCGATCGAGGTCGGCGGGCTCACGGAATACGTCGTCCGCGTGAGAAACCAGGGCACGAAGTCGGCCAGCGGCGTGCGGCTCACGGCCATGCTGCTCGGCGAACTCGAGCCGGTCGAGGCGAAGGGCCCTGCCGCGCACCGGATCGAGAATCTCTCCGTCGGCTTCGAGCCGCTCGCCAAGCTCGCCCCGGCCGAAGAGGCCGTCTTCCGGATCCGCGTCCGCGGCCACCGCGAAGGCGACCAGCGGGTGCAGGTGCAGCTGACGAGCGACGACCACCCCGCCCCGATCACGAAGGAAGAGATCACGCGGGTCTACGCGGATCGGTGAGAACGGTAGACCGCTTCGTCCCGAAGCGGATCTCCTGCTCTCTGCTCTCTGCTCTCTGCTCGCCCAAACCGGCTTCGGGTGACCCGTACCCCGTCGCCGGACGCTCGCTTCGCTACGGAAGCCCGACGCGCGAGCGAGGAGCGTTGGCGCGTTTCTCGCGGGTCGGGTGGGGGCGCCGTTGGTTGGAGTGGAGGGCGGATGGACCTTGCTGGCGCTGCGGGCTTCCGTGCGCTCGCTCCCATAGCCC
>JBIIOM010000231.1:0-4053 GCA_044336925.1 Pirellulales bacterium | reverse complement strand
GTTTTCCGCCTCGATGATCACCTTCTTGGCCCGGCCGAGGTCGCTCAGCTTCACGGCGTCGAGGGCGATGCCGAGATCCTTGAAGATCGCCTGGCCGCCGGTGAGCACCGCGAGGTCGCCCATGATCGCCTTGCGGCGGTCGCCGTAGCCCGGGGCCTTGATCGCCACCGACTGCACGATGCCGCGGAGCTTGTTGACCACGAGCGTGGCGAGCGCCTCTCCGTCGACGTCCTCCGCGATGATGACGAGCGGCTTGCCCGCCTTGCTGATCGCCTCGAGGAGCGGCACGAGGTTTTTCGCGCTCGAGATCTTCTCCTCGAAGAGGAGGATGTAGGGGTTGTCGAGCTCGCAGGTCTGCGAGTCGGCGTCGGTGACGAAGTGCGGCGAGAGGAAGCCGCGGTCGAACTGCATCCCCTCGACGACGTCCACCGTCGTCTCGGCCTGCTTGCCCTCCTCGACCGTGATCACGCCATCCTTGCCCACCTTGAGGAAGGCCTCGGAGAGCACGTTGCCGATCGTCGGGTCGTTGTTGCCGGCGATCGTGGCGATCTGCATCAGCTCCTTCTTGTTCTTCTCGTTGATCGGCGTGGCCATCGCGAGGATCGACTTGCCCACCGCCTCGACCGCCTTGTGGATGCCGCGGGAGAGCGCCATCGGGTCGGCACCCGCGGCGATCATCTTGAGGCCCTCGCGGAAGATCGCCTCGGCGAGCACCGTGGCCGTGGTCGTGCCGTCGCCGGCGACGTCGTTGGTCTTGCTGGCGGCCTCCTTCACGAGCTGGGCGCCGAGGTTTTCGTAGGGGTCTTCGAGGTCGATGTCTTCGGCCACCGTCACGCCGTCCTTCGTGACCTTGGGCGAGCCCCAGCCCTTGTCGAGCACCGCATTGCGACCGCGGGGGCCGAGCGTGCTTTTCACCGCGCGGGCCAGCTTCGAGACGCCGGCGAGCAGCGGCTGACGGGCCTCATCGTCGAACACCATTTGTTTGGCCACGGAAAACTCCTTTGGGGTGCGGGGCGTGGATGGACGGAGGGAATGCGGTTTTGGCAGCCATTGAACGGCTTGGCCCAAAAGGAAGCAACCGGCGTGCCAAAGCAGCGGGACCGGCGCCTATCTCGGGCAAAACACGTCGCCAAGAACAGGCTGGGGTAGGGGCCGTGCCGTTTTGGCAGTCGTAGTCCGCTTCGTCCCGAAGCGGAACCGGGGGATCCGCTTGCGGAGCAAGCGGTCTACCTGAAGCAGTCTACGGGGCCCAGTGAATGCCGCCTTCGAGGCCGCGGACGAAGCCGGCGAGCAGGTCGGCGGCCCGGTCAGCGTCGTCCAGCGAAATTGTCTCCACGGCCGAGTGCATGTAGCGGTTGGGCACGCTCACCAGGCCCGTGGCCACGCCGGCCCGCGTCGTCTGCAAGACGTTGGCATCGGTGGGCGTCGCCCGGCCGCTGGCCGCAAGCTGGATCGGGATGCCGCGATCGCGGCCCGCATCGACGAGCCGCTGCACCACGTGCGGATTCATGTTGGGCCCGCGATAGACCACCGGCCCCCGGCCGAGGCCGATGTCGCCCTCCGATTTCTTGTCGATCGTCGGGCAGTCGGTGGCGTGGGTCACGTCGACGGCGATCGCCACGTGGGGATCGACGCCGTAGGAGCTCGTCTGTGCCCCGCGGAGCCCGATCTCCTCCTGCACGGTCGATGCCACGTAGAGCGCGCAGGGCAGGGGGCCGGCCTGCGACGCCCGCCGAAACGCCTCGAGCACCACCCAGAGGCCGATCTTGTCGTCCATCGCCACGGAGCAGGCGCGGTCGCCCCGCAGCTGCTGAAACTTGAGTTCGAACGTGACCGGATCGCCCACGCGGACCACGCTCTCGGCGTCGGCCTTGTCGGGGGCGCCGATGTCGATCCAGAGATCCTTCATCTTCGGCACCACCTTCCGCTCCTCGTCGGTGAGCAGGTGGATCGGCTTCCGCGCGATCACGCCCGGCACCGGGCCGCCGGCCGTCCAGATCGTGACCCGTGAGCCCACGAGCTGCATCGGATCCCAGCCGCCGATCGGCTGCACGGAGATGTAACCGTCGCCGTCGATGTATTGCACGATCAGGCCGATCTGGTCGCAGTGGCCCGCGAGGAACATCCGCGTCTGGCCGCCGGGGTTCTTCGCGCCGATCACGTTGCCGTGGGAATCGGTGGTGACGGTGTCGGCGATGCCGGAGAGATAATCGCGGACGAGCCGCTGGATCGGCTGCTCATAGCCGGACGGGCTCGGGGTCTCGAGCAGGCGGACGAGAAAATCGCGGGCTGTCGCTTCCAACTGTGTGACTCCGTTTGAGGGTTTAGAGATCGACGGTTCGGCCGGTGCGGAAGGCTTCGTCCGCCGCCAGCACGATTCGCAGGCTGTTCACCGCGTCGGCCATGTGGTCGCCGAGGTCGCGGTCGTTTTGGATGGCGTCGAGGAAGAACCGCTGCTCGCGCAGGCAGAGGCCGTCGTGGTCGGGCTCGCCGGCACATTCGATGAATTCATCCGTCCGGGCGAACGAGCCGTCAGCCTTCATCTCGGCATGGTGCAGCTTGAGCAGCGCCGCCTTCGTGTGGGCCTCCACGTCGTCGCTCGAGGCATCCCCCTCTTTCACGCCGGCGATGCTCACGCAGCCCTTCGGCCCGATCACGTCCTTCACGAAGTAGGCGACGTCGCTCATCATCGGCCCCCAGCCGGCCTCGTACCAGCCGACCGAGCCGTCGGCGAAGCTCACCTGCAGCTGGCCGTAGTTGTACATGCCGGGAACCAGTTCGTCGGTGAGCCGGGCCCCGATGGCGCTCACGCGCACCGGCTTCGAGCGGGTCATCTGGCACATCACGTCGACGTAGTGCACGCCGCAGTCGACGATCGGCGACATCGTTTCCATCAGCGCCTTGTGGGTCTTCCACATGTCGCCGGACGACTGCTGGTTGAGGTTCATCCGCATCACGAGCGGCTTGCCGAGCGTCTGGGCCGTCTCGATGAACTTTTTCCAGGTCGGATGCACCCTCAGGATGTAGCCCACCACCATCTTCTTGCCGGCCCGACGTGCCGCCGCCACCACCGCCTCGGCCTCCGCCACCGTCACGGCGACCGGCTTCTCCAAAAACACGTGGCAGCCGGCCGCGAAGGCCCGCGTCGCGTAGTCGGCGTGGGTGCCGGGATAGGTGTTGATCGAGACGGCGTCGGGCTTCGTCGCGGCGAGCGCCTCGGCGTAGTCGGAAAACTCCGGGTAGTCGGCCCCGACGGCGGCGCAGAGATCGCGGCGCGACTTCGCGCCGCGGGCGACCACGCCCACGATCTCGAATTCGGGCAGCGCGTGATAGGCCTTGGCGTGCGACTTGCCCATGTGGCCGCAGCCGACGACCAGGATCCGAATGGGCTTGCTCATGACGATCCATATCCTCCGAGAAGTCGGCACATGGTACCCGGTACGAATGAAAAGGGGACGCAGCCCGCTTCCCCGCCAAAAGCTCCGCCAAAAGCTCCGGCGGAAGCCGGTGGGATGACGCGTCGTCCTTGCGAAACGGGCCGCGGCCGTCTGCCAGACCGGGGCGTTACGACCGGTTCAATCGGCACGAGCGTCAGTCCCTCGGCGGGGCGACGACGCGGTCTTCCGACCGTGACCTACGCTCATTAGGATCGACGTTCGTTTTCCCCGCAGAAGAATCGGTATTTCAATGTCTGAACCAGTGCGAGTCGGCGTCGTCGGCATGGGAACGGTCGGGTCGGGCGTCGTGCGCCTGCTCGTCGAGTCGGCGGACCACATCGAGCGGCACGCCGGCCGCAAGATCGTCGTCGAGAAGGCGGTCGTGAAGGACGTGGCGAAGGCCCGCAGCGTGCAGCTGCCGGGCGGCAAGATCTCGTCCGACATCCGCGACATCTCCCGCGATCCCTCGATCTCGGTGGCGGCGCTGCTCGTCGGCGGGCTCGAGCCGGCCCGGTCGATGATGGTCGAATTGCTCGAAAACGGAAAGGACGTCGTCACCGCCAACAAGGCGCTGCTCGCCGAGCACGGCCCCGAGCTCTTCGAGCTGGCGCGACAG
>JBIIOM010000044.1:0-13684 GCA_044336925.1 Pirellulales bacterium | reverse complement strand
CGCCTGATTGAACGTGCCCGGGCCCTCCTCGGGCACGATGCGTTCGGCGATCTCCCAGATCGGTGCGTCGCCGCCGGGGCCGTCGAGCCGCGCGGCATGACCGAAGAGCCGCGCGATCACCCGCCGCGAGTTGGCCTCCACGATGGGAGCCCGCTCGTCGAACGCGATCGAGAGAATCGCGCCGGCGGTGTAGCGGCCGATCCCCGGCAGGCCGCGCAGCCCGTCGAGGCTCCGCGGAAATCGGCCGCGATGCTCGGTCACGATCTGCTTCGCGGCCGCATGGAGCTGCCGCGCGCGGCGGTAGTAGCCGAGGCCCTCCCAACGCCTGAGCACGTCGTGCTCGTCGGCCGCCGCGAGCGCCCGCACGCTCGGAAACGCCGCGATGAACCGGCTGAAAAAAACCTTCACCCGCTCCACCTGCGTCTGCTGGAGCATGATCTCGCTCACCCAAACGCGGTAGGGATCGCGCGACCGCCGCCAGGGCAGGTCGCGGCGGGCCCGGGCATACCAGGCCACGAGCGGCGGCGCGACCCTGCCGGCGGCGGGCGGCCGCGTCCGACGGTCTTCGACCTTCACGTTGCCCATCGCCACGATCGCCCCTTGCAAACAGGTTTTTGGTGCGTTCCAACGGGAGGAGTGTAGCGTTCCCCCCCGGCGGTCCCGGCACGGCACCATGTCTGACAAACTCGGCGTGAAAGAACAGCAGTCCCCCGCGGGCAAGGCCTGGGAGCTGGTTCACCCGCGGTGTGCCCGCCGACGCCGGGAGGACATCGAGGAGGTGGAGGCGATGGTGGAGGCGGGCGAGATCGAGATCGCCCGCGACGAGCTCGTCTGGCTCCTCTCGGAATGCCCCGACCACCTCGACGCGCACGTGCAGCTCGGCTTGATCGCGCTGGAGGATGGCGACCCGAAACTCGCCCGCGGCCACTTCGGCCGCGCCTACGAACTCGTCCTCAAGGCGCTCGAGGCGGCCGGCAACCCGCAGCCGCTTCCCTACGCACTGGCCGGCAATCGCCCCTTCCACGAAGCAGCGAAGGGGCTCGTGCACTGCCTGCTCGAGACGAACCGGCAGTCGATGGCCCGCGACGTCTGCCGTCGAATCGCCCCGCTCGACCCGTCCGACCCGCTCGGCATCCAGCGGCTCCTGGCGGCGCCGGCAAAACCGCGAGAGCAAAAGCCATGAACGGCAGGCGTCAACGCGCCCAACCCGGCCCGGGGCTGCACCGCTTTAGAGTGGGACAGGCTTCGGGTGACCCGTGCCCCGGGAGCCGGCGTATGCTGACGAGTTACGGAAGCCCGCTGCGCAAGCAAGGTCCATCCGCCCACCACTCCGATCAACGCCGGCCCCACCCGAACCGCAAGACCGCCCGAACTCTCCTCGCTCGCGCGTCGGGCTTCCGTATCGTACGAAGCGAGCGTCCGGCGACGGGGCACGGGTCACCCGAAGCCTCCGCTCGAGTAGGACAGGCCTCCGTGCCTGTCCCGCAGCAGACAGGCAGAGACGCCTGTCCTACGGCAAGGCGAGGCTCGGGGCTGCACATGACCCACCGAACAGGACTGAGATAATGAGCGCGGTGACGGGAAATTCATCGGCTCGCGCTGCAGCGCGGTTCATCGTGCTCGAGGGGATCGACGGCGCCGGCAAGAGTTCGCAGATCGCCGCGCTGGCGGCGTGGCTCGGCGAACGCGGCCGCGCGGTCGTCACCTGCCGCGACCCCGGATCGACGCCGGCGGGCGACGCCATCCGCGCGATCCTGCTCGACCGCCACGATCTCGAGTTGGCGCCCACCGCCGAGATGATGCTCTACATGGCCGCGCGGGCGCAGCTCGTCAATCAGGTGGTCCGGCCGGCGCTCGACCGCGGCGCGTGGGTGGTCTCCGATCGTTACGTGCTCTCGAACATCGTCTACCAGGGGCACGCCGGCGGCATCGATCTGGAGGTCATTCGCGGCGTGGCCGACGTGGCCACCGGCGGCCTGCATCCCGATCTCGTGATCGTGCTCGACGTCGATCTCGAAACCTCGGCGCGGCGGCTCGATCGGCCGCTCGACAAGCTCGAGAATCGTGGCGACGGCTACCGGCGCCGCGTGCATGCGGGCTACCATGCGGAGGCGGCGCGGAGCCCCGATCGCGTCGTGTTGGTCGATGCGACCGGCGGCATCGACGAGGTCGCCGCGCGGATTCGCCGTGTGGTCGCGGAACGCTTTGCGGAGCTGGCCTGAGTCATGGCGTGGCAGGGAATCGAAGGACATGACGCGGTCGTCGAAGCCTTCGTGAAGGCCGAGGCCAAAGGCCGCGTCGCCGGCTCGTATCTCTTCATCGGGCCGGAGGGGATCGGCAAGTCCTCCTTCGCACGAAAGCTCGCGAAGTCACTCACCTGCGCCCAACCCCGGCCCGGGCTCCTGCCCTGCGACGCCTGCGCATCCTGCGTGCAGGCCGAGGCGGGGAGTCATCCCGACATCGACATCGTGCAGAAGCCGGAGGACCGCGCGACGATTCCGCTCGACGCCTTCATCGGCGATGCCGATCACCGCATGCGGGAAGGGCTCTGCTGGCGGATTCTCCTGCGGCCGGCGCTCGGCAGCCGGAAGGCGGCGATCATCCTCGACGCCGACCTGCTCTCCGACGAGGCCTCCAACTGTCTGCTCAAGACGCTCGAGGAGCCGCCGGATGGCGCGGTGATGATCCTTGTGGGCACGGCGCTCGAGCGGCAGTTGCCGACGATCCGCTCCCGCTGCCAGATCGTGCGGTTTCGACCGCTCTCCGCCGACGCGGTGCTGAGGATTCTCTCGCGCGAGACAGCGGCCGAGCCCATCGACGAAGCCCGCCTGCGATCGATCGCGGCCGCGGCCGAGGGCAGCCTCGCTCGGGCGCGCATGCTCCTCGATCCGGCGCTCGGGGAATTTCGCGGCCGGCTCCTCGCGCTGCTCGCCGCACGGCCGCTGCGCGGCGTCGATCTCGCCCGCGAGACGCTCGCCGTCGTCGAGGCGGCGGGCAAGGATGCGGCGCCCCGTCGGGCCAGGCTGCGGCTCGTCTTCTCCCAGGCCATCGATTACCTGCGGGCCGTGCTGCGGCGCCACGTGGCGGGGGACGTGCCTGCCGATCCGATCGTCGCCCGGGCGGTCGAGGCCTGGGGAGGCGATGACGAAGATGCCTCGGCGGCACTCGCCCACACGCTCGACGCGCTCGATGCGATCGATCGCAACGCGAATCTCACGATGCTCGTCGATGCCTGGACGGCGATTCTCGAAGAGCCGCGGCTTGCCCATCCTGCCTGAAGCAGCCGCTCCCCGCCTCCGCCCTTGCTCGCGGAGATTTCCCGCGTGAAACCGCCCGTTGGCAGACCGTGAGGGCGGGCCGTTGGCCCAATCGATTTTTCGGGTCGTACCCGTCGATCCACCTGTGCGGGCGGAGATCGTCGCCGCCCGGCGCTGCATTCACAGGATCGATCGCGGGATCTACGGGGGCGGGGAATGGCCGACAAACGCGCCGGATCGATTTTTGTCTCGTCGTTCGTCGCCGGGCTCCTCCTCACGGCAGGCATCTTCGCGCCGCGGGCCTGGGAGCCGGTGCCGGAGCCCTACTTCGGTCTCGAAGAGCCGGCGATCGAACCGCCTGCGACGCCGACGGAGTCGATTCCCGCACCGCGGCCCGCCGAGCGGCTCGCGCTCAACGACACGCAAGCCATGCAGCCCGGGTCGGCCGCCGCGATGAGTTCGGCGCTGGCCACCATCCCGGCGCAGCCAGCTCCGATCGCGCCTGTGATCTCCGAGACGGCCGAGCCCGCAACGGCCGAGCCGGCCACGCCCGCGCTGCCGACCGCTGAACCGTCGCCGGCGCAGCCGCAGCCGACTCAAAACCATGAGCCGGTGGAGGAATCGCTTCGCGCACTCGTCGTCCGCGTGCAGACGGCCAGGCCGCCCGCTCAAACGGTTCCTTCTCCGCCGCCGCCGCCGAGCCGGCTGCCCGAGCCTCCCTTCGAGGCCGAGCCACTGTCGGAGGTTCGACCGCTGCCGGAGGCCGGCCCGATGGCGCACGAATCGCTCGGCAGCGCGCCGTTGCCCGGTGATGAGTGGGTCGATCCCGACAGCGTGAACTGGTCCGATGCCCCGCCCGGAACCGCGCGGCCCAAGCCTTCCGCCGCGCCCGCGCCTCGAATCGGGCTTCGCGGTCAGGCGGCCAATGGTCTCCGCGGCGAGGCGGTGCGCCCCCGGCTGCGGGTGGCCGAGCGCCTGCTCGGCCGCGACCGTGTCGCGATCGCCGATTCCACCGACGGGCCGGCGCCGGCCATGCCCGCGCCGCAGCCGCCGAACATCAAGGTCTGGCCCGTGGCCGCGAAGCTCGGCCAGCAGCTCGAACAGATCGCGTCGACCGCGGCTTCGGCCGAGGGCGCGGCCACGGGGCCGTGGGCGACCGAGGCGCTCGCGCGGCTGAGAGCCGTCACCGCCACCGCCGGCCCCGCCGATCCGACCGCCGAGAGCGCGCTGGTCACGCTCGGCGAATCGGTCCATGCCGGCATGGGCATCGCCGACGCGACGGCCGATCACGCGAGCGCGTCGCTCGTGAGACGAGCCGCGCTCGCGCTCGCCCGCCGCGTGGCCGTCTGGCGGTCGGCTGCCGGACTCTTCGCCGTGATCAACGCGCCGCCCGCCGGCCTCTCTGGGGCGCCGATCGACGCCGCCGCGCACGCCACGATCGCGTTGGAGACGGCCAGGCTGCTCGATTCGATCGAGCGGTTCGAGGTGTCGCTCGCCCCTGCGGATGCGGCGCTGGCGGCGACCGCGCTTGCGGCGCTCGAGGCCACGGGCCATCCCGGCACGCCCGGCGTGGCGAAGGCCGTCCGCGACCATTACCTCTCCGCGAACGTCCGCGTCGCCGTGCAGCAGCAGTTCCTCGAGAAGATGCTCCCCGAGACGACGGTGATGACGGGGCCGGTGGACGAATTCGTGATGGGGCGCAAGGTGCGGGGCACGCGCACGGTCGAGCAGTCGACGAGGGTCCGCTTCACGCCCGACTCCGACGAGATCTGCTTCGATCTGGAGGTGCATGGCGACGTGTCGAGCCGCACCGTCACCGACGCGGCGGGGGTCTCGCTCACCTCGCACGGCGATTCGTCGTTCACGGTCCGCAAGCCGATCAAGATCTGCTCGGAGGGCCTGCTCTTCGGCAATGCCACGGGCGTGGCCTCCAACCGCACACAGCTGGCCAACGTGCAGACGAGCTTCGATTCGGTGCCGATCATGCGATCGGTGGTGCGCAACATCGTGCGGAATCAGCACGACGAAAGCCTGCCGCAGGCCAACCGCGAGGTGATCGAACGAATCATCAACACCTCGTGCCGGGAGGTCGATGCCAAATCGGAGCCGAAGTTCACGGAGCTCGCCGAGCGGATTCGCGAACGGATCTGGTCGCCGATGGTGCGGCTCGGCCTCGAGCCCATGCCGGTGGGGATGGAGACGACGCCGACGACGGCCACGCTGCGGCTGCGGCTCGCCGGCCATGCCCAGCTCGCCGCGCACACGCCGCGTCCGCGAACGCCGGCCGACGCCATGCTCAGCCTGCAGGTGCACGACTCGACGATCAACAACGCCCTCGAGCGGCTCGAGCTCGGCGGGCGACGGTTCACGCTCGAGGAGCTGATCCGCCTGATGGGCGATCGCCTCGGGGTCGAACAACGGATCCCGGACGACCTGCCGGAGGGAGTGACGGTCTCGTTCGCGAAGGTGCAGCCGCTGCGGGTGGAGTGCCGCGACGGGCTCGTGCATGTGCGGGTGGCGCTCGACGCGATCGAGAGCGGCCGCCGCAACTGGTACGACATCGTCGCACATGTGGCCTACAAGCCGACGACCGTCGCGCCGCAGGTGTTCCTCGAGCGGGAGGGGCCGGTGCAGCTCAGCGGGCCGGGGCATCAGGGGCGGATCGAGTTTGCCCTGCGGACGATCTTCAGCAAGGTCTTCCCGAAGGAGCGGCCGATCCCGCTGCTGCCGGAACGCATGGTGGAAAACCCGCGGCTCGCCGGCATGCATGCCGTGCAGACCGTGAGCAACGACGGCTGGTTTTCGCTCGCCATGGGGCTGCGCGAGCCGGCCGCCGTCGCCGCCGAGCCGGTGAAGACCGCCGGCGAACGCCGCAAGCCCTTTCTCAAGTAGACCGCTTGCTCCGCAAGCGGATCCCGATCCGCTTGCGGAGCAAGCGGTCTACGGCGGCAGGCTTCCGGCGCCGCCAAATCGCCCTACACTGTGCCGCGGAGGTGACCGATGCCAACGCAGCAGTTTCGTGCCGAATCCGACAGCATGGGCGAGGTGCAGGTGCCCGCCGACCGTTACTGGGGCGCCCAGACCGAGCGCTCGCGCGACAACTTCAAGATCGGCGTGGAGCGATTCCAGTGGGGCCGGTCGGTGAAGCGTGCCCTCGGCATCCTCAAGAAGTCGGCGGCGCTCGCCAATGGCGAACTCGGCCAGCTGCCCCCCGCCACGGTCAAGCTGATCGTGCAGGCCGCCGACGAGGTGATCGCCGGCAAGCTCGACGACCACTTTCCGCTCGTCGTCTTCCAGACCGGCAGCGGCACGCAGTCGAACATGAACGCCAACGAGGTGATCTCGAACCGCGCGATCGAGATCGCCGGCGGCGTGATGGGCTCGAAGAAGCCGGTCCATCCCAACGACGACGTCAACCGCGGGCAGTCGTCGAACGACACGTTTCCCACGGCGATGCACATCGCCGCCGTCGAGGTGATCCACGACCGGCTCCTGCCGGCCGTCCGCAGCCTCCGCGACGTCTTCGCGGTGCTCGAGAAGCGGTATGCCGACATCGTGAAGATCGGCCGCACCCACCTCCAGGATGCCACCCCGATCACGCTCGGCCAGGAGATCTCGAGTTGGCGGGCACAGCTCGACGACCGGATCCAGGCGGTGGAGCGGGCGCTCCCCGGCCTCTACGACCTCGCCATCGGCGGCACGGCCGTCGGCACGGGGCTCAACGCCCATCCGCGGTTCGGCGACGTGGCGGCCGCCGCCATCGCGAAGGAGACCGGCCATCCGTTCGTGTCGGCGCCGAACAAGTTCGCGGCGCTCGCCGCCCACGACGCGATGGTGGACGTGAGCGCCGCCGAGCGCGGGCTCGCCGTCGCCCTGCTCAAGATCGCCAACGACATCCGCTGGCTCGCGAGCGGCCCTCGATGCGGCATCGGCGAGATCTCGATTCCCGAAAACGAGCCGGGCAGTTCGATCATGCCGGGGAAGGTGAATCCCACGCAGTGCGAGGCGATGACGATGGTCTGTGCGCAGGTCTTCGGCAACGACGCCACGGTGGCCTTCGCCGGCAGCCAGGGCAACTTCCAGCTCAACGTCTACAAGCCCGTGATGGTGCACAACGTGCTCGAGAGCGCCGATCTCATCGCCGACGCCTGCGATTCGATGCGGCACCACTGTGCGACCGGCATCGAGCCGAATCTCGCCCGCATCAAGCACCATCTCGACGACTCGCTGATGCTCGTGACCGCGCTCAACACGCACATCGGCTACGAGAAGGCCGCGAAGATCGCGAAGCAGGCCCACATCGAGGGGACGAGCCTGAAGGAGGCCGCCGTCGGCCTGGGCTACGTCACGCCCGAGCAATACGACGAGTGGGTCGTGCCGGTGGAGATGACCCGCCCACTGAAGTAGGGTAGGCTTCAGCCTGCCAATGAGGGAAAAAAGGTGACGAAAAAAGGTGTCAGGACTCTTTTCCGGCCTACACCGTTTTGGGGAACAGTCCCTTTTGACCGGAAAAGAGTCCTGACACCTTTTTTCGCCCGCCGGCTGCAGGGGCCATGACTGGCCCCCGCAGCCAAGCAGTTTCGTTCAGATCGCGGCGCCGGAGGTCTCGCCCGTCCGGATGCGGATCACGTCGGCGAGGTTCGTCACGAAGATCTTTCCGTCACCGACCTGGCCGGTGCGGGCGGTCGTCATGATCTTGTTGATCACGTTCGGCGCCTCGGCTTCGTCGACCACGACCTCGATCTTCACCTTCGGCAGGAAGTCGACGGAATACTCGGCGCCACGGTAGGTCTCGGTGTGGCCCTTCTGGCGGCCGAAGCCCCGGACTTCGGTGACGGTCATGCCCTTCACGCCCAGGGCGTTGAGGGCGTCCTTCACTTCCTCGAGCTTGAAGTGGCGGATGATGGCTTCGATCTTTTTCATGGCGTTGGTCCTTTGGCGGTCTGGTTTCGATCTGGTTTTGGTCCTGGCGGCCGATCGCGTTGATCGGTCCTCAACGGATGAACTGACATGCATACCGCGTGCCAAATCGCACGCCGCGGTTTCAGCCGTATTCTATCGCGGTGGAGCCGGAGACGGTGTCTCGGAAATGGAGCGCGCCCGGGGGCGGTGGGGCCGACGCGGGCGCGGTTTCGTGGTATCGTGCCGCGGCTTTTGATCCTGTCGCGCAGACGAGGCGCGGTTCGCCCGCTTGTCGCGCCCCGTATGCGTTTCCCGAAGGAACCTGGAATGACCAACGACATTTTCTCCGGCCGCCTTTCCCGCCGGATGTTTGCCGGCGTCGCCGCCGCCACGGCCGCCGCGGCCAGTATGCGGCCCGCCCAGGCCCGGGTGCGCCGGCTCGGCAACGAGACGATCGTCGGCGAAGGGGCCCACCGGTTTCGCGT
Source organism: Pirellulales bacterium (assembly GCA_044336925.1). Taxonomy (GTDB): domain Bacteria; phylum Planctomycetota; class Planctomycetia; order Pirellulales; family UBA1268; genus RGVT01. Next base: position 5,040 of record JBIIOM010000044.1, on the reverse strand, counting down.
TCGCCACCAGTTTCCGCAGCTGCCCGACAACTTCTCCTGGCAGACCACGCACGGCGTCGCGGTCGATGCCGCGGGCAACCTCTACGTGATCCATGAAGGCAAGAAGGATCGAAAGGACCACCCCGCGATCTTCGTGTTTGACCCAACTGGGAAATTCATCCGCGGCTTCGGCAGCGAGTTTCAGGGGGGCGGCCACGGGATCGAAGTCCGCAAGGAGGGCAACGACGAGTTTCTCTACGTCTGCGGTTATCAGGGGGTGAAGGCCTTCGCGAAGATGACGCTCGACGGCGAGATCGTCTGGTATCGCAAGGCGCCGATGGAGTCGGGGGCCTACGCGCCGGGCGAAGACGCCTCGACCAAGCCCAATTGGACGCGGCAGGGTTTCCTGCCGACCAACTTCGCGTTTCTCGACGACGGCGGATTCCTGCTCGCCGACGGCTACGGCTCGTTCAAGATCCACCGCTTCGACAAGGATGCGAAGTGGGTGAGTGCGTTCGGCGGCGCCGGCGACGGCAAGGGCACGTTCAACACGTCCCACGGGCTCTGGATCGACCGCCGACCCGCGGCCGATGGCACCGCCCGCGAGCCGACGATCGTCGTCACCGACCGCGCACATGACACGCTGCAGATCTTCTCGATGGACGGCGTCTACAAGGAGACGCTCACGGGTTTCGGCCTGCCCGCCAACATCGACACCTGGCGGAACCTGATGTTGGTGCCGGAATTGAAGGCGTGCGTGACGCTCCTCGATGCGAACAACCAGCCCGTCGTGAAGCTCGGCCGCGCGGTCGAGCGGCTCGGCGAGGTGAAGAACCTGCGCGGCCTGCCCAGCGAATGGAAAGACGGCGAGTTCGTCCATCCGCACGACGCCTGCTTCACGCCCAGCGGCGACATCTTCGTGGCGGAATGGGTGAGCACCGGCCGCGTCACGAAGCTCGAGCGGATGGTAGGGTAGCCTTCAGGCTGCCTCGCTCGCGCGTCGGGCTTTCGTCATCTCACCTACGCCCGCCGCGTTACGAGCCCGCGCACGAAGAGGTCGCCGCCGGGCCGGGCGATCTCCTCGATCTCGATCCCCGCGGCGTCGGCCATCCCCGCGATGCCGCGGCCGCCGATGGGGGCCGGCGCCGTCGTGCCCCCGATGATCTTCGGCGCGATGAACGCCCAGAGTTCGTCGGCCGCGCCAAGATCGAAGAGGCTGCCGAGTACACCCGAGCCCCCTTCGACGAGCACGTTTGTGAACTGGCGGCGGCCGAGCTCAACGAAGAGCGTTGCGAGCCGGTCGTCGGGATCGCGGTCGCCGCCGGCCCAGACCTCACAGCCGGCGGCGGCGAGCGCTTCGCATCGTACGGCCGGCGCCTCGGGGCCGGTGGCAACGAGTAGGGGATGCTCGCGGGCCGTCTGCACGAGCCGGCTTGCCAGCGGCAGCCGCGCCGCCGAGTCGAGGACGACGCGCAACGGCTGACGCGGCAACGCGACGCCTTCGCCGGGGCGGGCGGTGAGCAGCGGGTCGTCGGCAAGCGCCGTGCCGATGCCGACGACGATCGCATCGACGCGGCCGCGCAGCCGGTGGACGATCGCGCGCGACTCCGCCGACGAGATCCAGCGGCTCTCCCCGCTCGCCGTGGCCATGCGGCCATCGAGGCTCATCGCCCATTTGGCGATCAACCAGGGCGTTTTCTTCTCGACGAGCTTGCGGAAGGGGGCCGTGAGCCGCGTTGCCTCGCGCTCGCAGAGCCCGGCCTCCACGGCGATGCCCGCCGCTCGCAGCGCCGCGATGCCGCCGCCATTGACCGCGGGGAAGGGATCGCGCGCGGCGATCACCACGCGGGCGATGCCGGCCGCGACGACCGCCTCGGTGCAGGGGGGCGTCTTGCCGTGGTGGCAGCAGGGCTCGAGCGTGACGTAGAGCGTGGCCCCGCGGGCGGCGGTGCCCGCCGCGGCCAGGGCCTCGACCTCGGCGTGCGGCCCGCCGAACCGCGCGTGAAATCCCTCGCCGACAATTCGGCCGGCAGCCGCGACGACGGCGCCCACCATCGGGTTTGGCTCGACAAGCCCTTCGCCGCGGCGGGCCAATTCGATGGCCCGCTGCATCGCGGCGACGTCAACCCCGCTCCATTCCATGGCCCGGCCGTCAGTTCGGCGTCCAGATCGTCTTCTTCTCGCCCGACGGCCCCGGCTGCGGGCTGCCCGGGGTCCAGATGCCGCCCGGACTGGAAGCCGCCGGCGCCGCCGTGGGCATGCCGCCGGCCGCGGCCGCAGGCATCCCCTGCCCCGCGAGCGCCGAAAGATCGACGCCCGCCTCGACGAGCACCTCGGCAAGCGATTCGAGCACCCGCTGGTCGCGCGAGTGATCGCGGCGCAAGTGCTCGAGCAGCCGCATGATGTCGGCCTGGTCGCCACGTTGCAGGCGGATCCGCAATTCCGCGATGTCGATCATGCCGTCGCTCACCTTGAGCTCCTTGGCGAGCTCGCGCAGGTGGCCGATGATTTCGAGCCGCTTCACGCTCGACGTGACACGGGCTTCGAGAAAACTCCAGGCCTCCCAGCGGTCTTCGGCCGCCGTGTCGGCTCGCGCGAGGATCGCCTCGGCCGCCCGTTCGGCCGCCAGGTCGAATCCGGCGTCCATGGCGGTGAGGAAGAGCCCGCGCAGTTGGTCGAGATCGATCTTCGCCATCGTCAGGCGATGCCACCGCAGCGGCGGTACCTCGTCGAGCGGCCGGGCGGCCTCGATCGGCTGGGGCATGTGCAGGCCGAGCCGGCCGCGCAGGGCCGTCCAGGCGTCGGAGGCATCCCGCTGCCGCGACGTGGCCTCGCCTTCGCTCAAGAGCGCCTCGACGCGGCGTGCACCATCGGGCGTCTTCAGCGCCTCGCGCGGCGTCTTGCCGAGCAGCTCGGGCAGCGCGGTGTCGGGCCAGAGCTCGACGAATCGGCCCCAGAGCAGTCCACGCTGTTCGTCGAGCAGCTTGTCGAGCGGTGAATCCTCGGTCGCCGGGATTCCAGCGGTCGGGGGCGCGGGGGGCTTCATGCGGAACTGGCTCGAGAGGAGCCAGTTGGTGGGCGTGATGGAGGGGAGACCATCCTGCGACGCCTGCGCGGGGAACGACAGCCCGAGCGCGGGCTCGACGATGCTCCGCGCCGCTGCCAAATCCGGCGCGAAGCCCTGCAGCACCGCCTCGGCCTCGCGATCAGTCTGCTTGCCGAAGAGCAGCAGGCTCGCCACGAGCCTGCCCGGCGCGGCGGCGTCGGCGGCCGCGTCGAACACCCGCCACACCGAACGCGGCGGCGCGGCGCCCCGCGCCACCCAGGTGGACCGGTCGAACGGGGCGGGCTCGAATCGGCTGTCGTGCCGGAGCCGGTCTTCGAGCAATTCGATCCCGCCGGCGGCCGCCTCGGCGGCGGCGAGCGGCGCACGGGTAATCGCGTAGCCAACCTGCGGCGAACGGTCTTCGTCGGCTTCCGTCTCCAGCGCGATCGCGCGGCCCGTCGCTTCGATCGCGTCGTCGGCCGCGGTGCCCCGCATGCCGGCGATCTTCAGCCAGGCCTCGGAGGCTTCGACCGGGCGGGCGAGCATCTCGCAGACCGCGGCGATGTTGGTGAAGAGCTCGGGACTCTCGCCGGCCACGCCCTTGAGGCTGCGAAACCCGGTGAGCGCCTTCAAGAGCCGCCAGTCACGAGCATGGGCGAGCGCGGCGTCAAACTCGAACCGCCACGGCGAATCGGCGGACGCCTCCTCGAAATGAATCTTCGTGCGCAGCGCGGGGGCCACGCCCGACTGGCCGACGACGGCCGCGAGCACGCGACGGTCTTCCGCGGAGCCGAGCGACTTGTCGATCAACCACTCCACGATGCCCTGGGCGAAGCCGGTGTGGCCTGCCTGCGCCGCCGCCTGCACGAGCGTGGCGGCGATCCGCACGAGGTCGGGGGAGACGTCGTTCCCGGACGCTTCGCGGGCCTTGTCGAACGCGGCGGCCGCCTCGAGCAGCTTGCCGGCGATCGCCTCGCTCACGGCCGCGTGGCCGAGCGCGAGCGGATTGTCGGGAAACGCATCGAGAAACCCGCGGCTCGACGCCGCCGCCTCGGCCACCTGCTTCGTGGCGAGTTCGAGCTTCACCTGTGTCGCCATCAGGCAGGCCCGCTTGGGATGCTTCTCCGCCAGCCGCTTCACCTGCTCGAGCGCCGCGGAAATCTGGTCCCCCTCGATGAGGCGGTCGAGTTGCTCGAGGTCGCCCACGAGATCGGGGCAACAAAACTTCACCTTCTTGCCGGTGCCGCCGGGGCAGGACGCGTAGGGATCGATGGCCATGCTGGGAAGAGTCTCCTGAAACGGGCGAGTCTTTGAATGTAGCAGCGCGGCTGAGCCATCGTCAGACCGGGCCCGTAGCACGGCCACGCTGGGCCGCGCGTTGCCCGCCGCCCTCGGCCGCTGCATACTTCTTCTCGCGAACCACCGGGCAGGCGGCCGGCGGTTTGCGATTCCACCGTCATCCCTGCGGATGCCCCGCCGCCATGCGCCAGCCCCGCATCCTCGTCGTCGATCCCGCGGGCCCCGCCGGGCTGCCCTACGCGCGGCTCGTGGCCAGATTGCAGCCAATGGGCCTGCGCGTGGAGCAGACGATCGAGGCTGCCCTGGCCGCGCTTGCCGCCGACGCATGGGATCTCGGGATCGTGACCTCGCGGTCGCGCTCCGCCTCTGCCACCGGCGTTGAAGCGATGCTGCGCGGCATCCACGAGGCCGATCCCGAACTGCCGGTGATCGTCATCGACGACGCCCCCGCGATCGCCACCGCGCGGGCCTGCCTCCAGGCCGGAGCCAGCGATTATCTCGATGCCGCACGGGCCGAGGCCGAGCTCGAAGACTCGCTCGTGCGCCTCCTCTCCGCCTCGCGGCGGCGCGACTCCGAGGAGGTGCTTCGGCGGGCCGTCGAGCGGCCGTATTCATTCGAGGGATTTCTCGGGGCGAGTCCGGCGATGAAGCAGGTCTATTCCGTGATCGAGCGCGTCGCCGGGAGTTCGGTGGACGTGCTCGTCACCGGCGAGACC
>JBIIOM010000230.1:0-4118 GCA_044336925.1 Pirellulales bacterium | reverse complement strand
GGGCCGCTTCCGCCAGAGCCTTCGCGCGGTCGGTCTGCTCCCAGGTGAAGCCGTCGCGGCCGAAGTGGCCGCCCGCGGCCGTGCGGCGGTAGATCGGCCGACGCAGGTCGAGGTAGTCGATGATGCCCCGCGGCGTCAGCGGGAAGAATTCACGGACGACTTCGCAGAGCCGTTCGTCTTCCACCTTGCCCGTGCCCTCGGTGTCGACGTTGACGCTCACCGGCTCGCTGACGCCGATCGCGTAGGCGAGCTGCACCTCGCAGCGATCGGCGAGGCCGGCCGCCACGATGTTCTTCGCGACATGGCGGGCCATGTAGGCCGCGCTGCGGTCCACCTTTGTCGGGTCCTTGCCCGAGAAGGCGCCGCCGCCGTGCCGGCCCCAGCCGCCGTAGGTGTCGACGATGATCTTCCTTCCGGTGAGGCCGCAGTCGCCGTGGGGGCCGCCCACCACGAAGCGTCCCGTGGGATTGATGTGGTAGGTGATGTTGGAGGTGTCGAGGGTCTTGGGAAGCAGCGGCTTGATGATCTTCTCGACGATGAATTTCCGAATGTCGTCGTTGGAGACGTGGGGGGCGTGCTGCGTGGAGACCACGATGGTGTCGATGCGGACGGGCTTGTGGCCGTCGTATTCGATCGTCACCTGGCTCTTCGAATCCGGACGCAGCCAATCGACCTCGCCCTTCTGGCGGGCCTCGGTGAGCCGGTTGAGGATGCGGTGCGACAGCGCGATCGGCAGCGGCATCATCTCCGGGGTTTCGTTGCAGGCGTAGCCGAACATGAGCCCCTGGTCACCGGCGCCGATGTCCTTGCCCTTCGCCTCGTCTTCATTGACGCCCATCGCGATGTCGCCCGACTGCTTGCCGACGGCCACGAGGACGGAGCAGGTGTCGGCGGCGATCCCCATCTCGTCGTCGGTGTAGCCCACCTCGCGGATGACGTTGCGCACCACCTGCTGGTAGTCGATCGTGCCGCGCGACGTGATCTCGCCGGCGATGACGGCCAGGCCCGTGGTGACCATCGTCTCGCAGGCCACGCGGCTGCGGGGATCCTGGGCGAGATACGCGTCGAGCACGCCGTCGGAGATCTGGTCGGCCAATTTGTCGGGATGCCCCATGCTGACCGACTCGCTCGTGAACAGATACTTGCCTTGTGCCACGGGTGACTACCTTCTGCGTAAGGGTGACGGGCGGGATCGGCGGCGCGCGGTGCGCCGGCCGGGAAACCAGCCATGACGAAAGCACGGATTATCGTTTGCCGGACGGTGCTTGGCAACCGGCATGGTTCGACGGGGCCGCGGCGAGCCGTTCGAGGATGAGCCGCGCGGTCATGGCCGTGGCACCGCGTTTGGCCGCCACGGCCCCCGCCGCTCGGCCCCCGAGATCTCGCGCCCAGCCGGGGTCGTCGAGGCAGCGGCCGACGAAAGACGCGAGCGCCCCGCCATCGGCGACGACCTCGGCGGCCCCGGCCTCGCGGAGCACGCGGACCTCGTCCTGAAAGTTGCGGGTGTGCGGCCCGAAGCAGACCGCCGCGCCATAGGCCGCCGGCTCGAGCATGTTTTGCCCGCCGCGCCTGCCATCGAGGCTGCCGCCGACGAAGGCGATCGTCGCCGTGCCCCACCACCAGCCCAGTTCGCCGGTGACATCGACCAAAAGCACGCGGGCTGCGGCCGCGGCGCCATCCCGGTCGAGAGCGGTCCGCCGCTGCCAGCCCAGTCCCGACGCATCGAGCAGCGTCGCGATCTCGCCGACCCGCTCCACGTGCCGGGGCACGATCACCAGCCGCAGTCGGGGGTGGCGGCCGGCGAGCGCGCGGAAGGCATCGACGGCGAATTGCTCCTCGGGCGCCTGCGTGCTGCCGGCGAGGAAGACGACGTCGCCGGCCGTGAACCCGGCGAGCCGCGCGAGCCGGCCGACGTCGGGGGCAGAGCGGTCCCCCTTCACGCCGTCGAATTTCATCGATCCGGTAACGGCCACCGCACGGGCCCCGAGCGTCCGAAACCGCGCGGCATCCGACTCCGATCGGGCTGCCACGATGCCGACGCGGCCGAGCATCCGCCGCACCAGCGGCCGGATGCGGGCATAGCCCGCGAAGCTCCGTTCGCTCATCCGGGCGTTCGCCACGACGATCGGCATGCCGCGGGCATGGGTGCAGGCGAGCAGGTTGGGCCAGAGCTCGAGCTCCCCGAGCACGAGCAGGTCGGGACGGACGCGATCGAGCACGGCGTTCACGGCCCAGGTGAAGTCGAGCGGGCAGGGGAATGTGTGGTCAGCGCCGAATCGCTTCGCGGCCACGTCGAGGCCGGTCGTGGTGCTGCTCGAGATGACGCACTCGACCGGCCTGCCCGCGGCAGCGGCCTGAGCGCGAATCTCGGCGGCGAGCGACGCGAGCAGTTGCACCTCGCCCACGCTGACGCCATGCAGCCAGATCCGGGCCGCATCGGTGCGGGGCAGGGGGGCGATGCCACCGGTGAAACGCGTCCAGGGCGCCGCCACCGGTCGTGCACCCGAGAACTTCCGCCAGGCCACCCAGGGCAGCGCGACGACGGCGACGATGAGATAGACGAGGTTCAGAAACATCGAGCGAAAAATTAAATCACGGAAGCCCGCAGCGCAAGCAAGGTCCATCCGCCATCTACTCCCACGAACGATGCGCCCACCCGACCCGCGAGAACAGCTCCACTCACCTCGCTCGCGCGTCGGGCTTCCGTGGCCGGCACAAGCCCGCTCGTTGTCGAATCCGTCGCGCACGCGCACTAGGCCGTGGCAACTCCCGACGACTTGCCGCAGCAGTTCTTGAATTTCTTGCCACTGCCGCACGGGCAGGGATCGTTGCGGCCGACCTTCGTGCCGAGGTTGCGGATCGGCTCGACGTTGACGTCGGCGGCCTGCGATGGCGGGGCGGCTGGCGACGGAGACTGCGTGGCCAAGGCAGCGGCCGAGGGGGCCTCGGCGTGGATCGCGGCGGTCTCGCGGAACGTGCTCTTGAGCGATTCGTCTTCCACCTGCTCGATCCGGTAGACGATGTCGGTGACCCGTTCGTCGATCCCCTTCCACATCAGGTCGAAGGTCCGCATGCCCTCGCGCTTGTATTCCACCTTCGGATCGACCTGGGCATAGCCGCGGAGGCCCACGCTCGACCGCAGGTGATCCATGGCGAGCAGGTGGTCCTTCCAGGCATTGTCGAGGATCTGGAGGACGACGGCCCGCTCCATCCGCTTCATGTCGTCGCCATAGTGGTCGGCGCGGCGGGCATAGACGTCGCGGGCCTTCCGACGGACGATCCGCTTGAAGGCCTCGGCATCGTGCCCCGCCTTTTCCGATTCGCGCACTTCCTGGTCGTCGAGCGGTGTGCCAAACCGCCATTCAGTCCAGCCGCAGGCGCTCTTGAGGCCGAAGTCCGGCGCGAGGAAGCGGGCGCCTTCGGAGAGATCGATCCGATGGATCGCCTCGCGGGCCTTCTCCTGGAGAAACTCCGCCACACCCGACCGGCCCACCCGCTTGAGATCGCGGTCGTTGACGGAGACCTTCCACCGCGTGTTGGCGAACGAGGCGAGCGCCGACCAATTCCACTCGCTCTCGTCCTCGCCATCGGGGAGATTTTCTTCGACGGCCTCGAAAATCTGCGCTTCCGACTGCCGCACCGCCTCGTCGCCGGCCAGCCGCTCCGCCTCGTCGGGCGACATGCCGCGGAAGTCGTTGCCGTCGAGCTCGCAGGCGAGCTGCCCCGAGGCCCAGCTGGCGAACGACTGGGGGCCGTAGTCCTTGTCGAGGAAGGTGCCGATGTTTTCGTCGATCTGCCGGTCGACCATGTCGAGGATGAGCTCGCGGCAGTCGGCTCCGTCGAGGATTCGCTGGCGGAAGCCGTAGACCCGCTTCCGCTGCTCGTCCATGACCTCGTCGTATTCGAGGAGGTTTTTGCGAACCTCGAAATTCCGCTCCTCGACCTTCTTCTGCGCGGCCTCGACGCGGCGGGTGACCATGCGGCTCTCGATCGCCTCGCCATCCTGCATGCCGAGCCGTGTGAGGACGTTCTTCACCCACTCGCCGGCGAAGATCCGCATCAGGTCGTCTTCGAGCGAGAGGAAGAAGCGGCTCGAGCCCGGGTCGCCCTGCCGGCCG
>JBIIOM010000229.1:0-4124 GCA_044336925.1 Pirellulales bacterium | reverse complement strand
GTATGCTGCCAGCTACGGAAACCCGCAGCGCAAGCAAGGTCCATCCGCCCTCCACTCCCATCAACGACGCTCCCACCCGACCCGCGAGAAATGCCCCAACGCTCCTCGCTCGCGCGTCGGGCTTCCGTACCGCCCGAAGCGAGCGTCCGGCGAGAGGGTACGGGTCACCCGAAGCCGGGTTCGGCGATTAGCTCCAGGCCTGGAGGGCCGGGTGAGAACCAGCAACCGGAGGTTGCCAAGAAAAAATCGCCTGGACGGCGATGTTTTTCGTGAAGCCAGATCCGCTTCGGGACGAAGCGGTTTACAAGACCGGCAGGGAGGGCATCGGGGGCCGTGCGGCGGTGGCGGCGGCGAGGTTGCCGGCGAGGCGTTCGCAGATCGATTCGAGATAGGGCCGCGAGGCGGGGTCGTCGTAGTTGGCCGCGGTCTGGCCAGCGTCGCCGTGCTCGCGGATCGGGATCTGGATCGGCACCTCGCCCAGGAACGGGATGTCGAGATCCTTCGCCGTGCGCTTCGCGCCGCCGGTGCCGAAGATGTCGTAGCGCTTGTGCGTGTCGGGGCAGACGAAGAAGCTCATGTTCTCCACCATGCCCAGGATCGGGATATTCACCTTGCGAAACATCGCGATCGCCTTGGTCGCGTCGAGCAGGGCCACGTCCTGTGGCGTGCAGACCACCACGGCACCGGTGAGCGGCAAGACCTGCGAGAGCGTCAGCGCGATGTCGCCGGTGCCGGGGGGCATGTCGATGATCAGATAATCGAGCGGGCCCCAGGCGGTGTCGCGGAGCATCTGCGAGATGGCACCGTGGAGCATCGGCCCACGCCAGACGACGGCCTCGCCCGGCGGCACGAGGAAGCCCATCGACATCACGGGCATCTGGTTCGAACCGAGCGCGAGGTGCATCGGCTGGATCTTGCCCTGCTCGATCTGCGGGCGTCCGGAGAGACCCAAGAGGTGCGGCACGCTCGGGCCGTAGACGTCGGCGTCGAGGAGGCCCACGCGGCTGCCGGCCCGCGCGAGGCCGATGGCGATCGAGGTGGCGATCGTGCTCTTGCCCACGCCCCCCTTGCCGGAGCCGACCGCGATCACGCTCTTCGCCTCGAGGCCGATCTGGCCGAGCTTGCCGGGCGGTCGATCGTGCGGAACGACTTCGATCGTGACGTTCGCCACCTGCGGGAACCGCGACCGCACGAGTTCTTCGATGCGGCCGCGGGTCTGCTTCCAGAGGATCGCGGAGTGGGTCGTGAGACCGATCGTCGCCTTGATGGCCGTGGGCGAGGCCTCGACCGACACGACCTGGCCCATCGAGGTGAGCGGTCGGCCCGTTTCCGGATCGGCGATTTCAGCGAGGATGGAAGTGACTGCGGACCGGTCGGGTGTGGTGCTCATCGCGTCTCGGTGGGAAGGTGCCGGGCGTGGTGCTCGTCGATTGGAGTCGGCACCGCCACGGTGGCACCTGCCCGCACGGCCATGCCAGCCTGCACCGCCGGGCGGAAGAGCCACCGCGGGGCCACGGTGGCCATGAAGACGAGGCCGAGGCAGGCGAGCATCGCCAAGCCCGCGGAGAGCCCGCCGTCGGCCTGCACGCCCCGCTTCGTCGAGCGGAAGTACATCGCCGCGATGATCCGCAGGTAATAGGCGGCGGCGATCGCGGCATTGAGCACGAGGATCACGGCCAGCGCCACGAAGACCGCGCGGCGGCTGCCGAACGTGACCGGCGCATTCCAATCGATCTCGAGCGCCGCGGTGGCGAGCGAGAGCTTGCCCCAGAAACCCGGCAGCGGCGGAATGCCGGCGAGGCTCAGGAGGAACGTGGCGATCGCGAACGCAGCCACGGGATTCGTGCTGGAGAGCCCGTTGAGATCGTCGACGGTCGTGATCTCCTCGCGCGGCGGCCGCGGGCCGCTGCCGGTGGACCATTCGGGCCAGCGGTGGCCAAGGTAGGTGATCGCCGCGAAGACCCCGATCGTCGCCAGGGCGTAGGTCGCCAGATAGAAGAGCGTGGCGCCGGTGCCCCCCAGGCCGCGGGTCCAGCCGGCGTCGGCGGCGGTGATCGCTTCCTGGCTGCCCGCACCGGCCGCGCCCGTCGCCGCGAAGGCGGCCGCGGCGGCCACGCCGAGCAGGAGGTAGCCGGCGTGGGCGATCGACGAGCAGGCGAGCATGCGGCGGAGGTTCTTCTGCACGAGCGCCATCACGTTGCCCACGGTCATCGTGATCGCGGCGAGGATCGCCGCCAGTTGCCAAAAGAGCGTCGTGTAGGCCGCCGCCGCCGGGCCCACGGCCGCCGCCTGTGTCGGGCCGGTGACGGCGAGGCCCAGGAGCCGCAGGAGCACCACCACGCCCGCCACCTTCGGCAGCGTCGAGAGCAGCGCGGCATTGCCCGGGCTCGTGCCCTCGTAGACGTCGGGGGCGTAGAAGTGCATCGGCACGGCCGCCAGCCGGAAGGCGGCGCCCGCCATCGCCATGCCGAGCACCACCGGCAAGAGCACCGTGGCGATGCCGGCGATCGACACGTCCGTGGACCGCAGCCGTTCGCCGATCACGGCCAGGCTCGTCGAGCCGCCGATCCCGTAGAGGCAGACGAGGGCGTAGAGGAACAGCGCCGAGGCGACGAGCGAGAGGAAGAAATACTTGAGGCTCGCCTCCTGCCCATGCGGATCGGTTCGCTTGAGCGCCAGCAGGATGTAGGTGGGAATCGAGACGAGCTCGAGGCCGGCGAAGAGCAGCACGAGGTCGTCGCTCACGCCCACGAGCGAGAGCCCGGCGAGCAAGAGCAGAAACGTGCCCGCTTCCTCGCAGGTGCCGCCGCGCCAGGCCGCGTTGCCGCGGCTCACGGCCGACGGAAAGAGGTCGCCGGCCTGCACGAGCGCCAACAGCGCGCCGAGAGCGAGCACGGTCCAGCGGATGTATGCCGAAAAGGCGTTGATCGAGACCGGGCCCGCCGCGACCGTGGCCGCGTCGGCCGCCGGCTGGCCGCCGGCGAGGGCCATCGCCGCCGCGATGCCCACCAGCGCCACGAGCCAGCCGTTGCGCAGGCCGGCAAACGCGCCGGCGAGGTAAGCCACGATGGCCGCAGCCACGAGCGCGATCTCCGGCGCGAGCAGCGAGAAGGTTTGCAGCGAGGTCATGTCAGGCGTCGGCGTCATGTCGGGCGAAGTGGTCAGGGGAGGAGGACGACCTTGTCGGCGGTGGAGGCCACGGGCCCCTCCATCCGCTCGGCAAAGGCGGCGGCGCTACGAGCCGTGGCCGAACGGACGGCTGCGGCCGAGGGCCCGAGGAACGTCGATGGCACGAGGCCGATCCAGAGGGAGAACACGGCCAACGGCAGCACGGCCGCGACCTCATACCAATGCAGGTCGCAGGAATCGCCGGCCGGCTCGTGGCTGGAGTGACCGTGGCCGCCATGGGCATGGCTTGCATGGTCGGTGTGGGCGTGGGCCGCGGAGGTGGAGACATGGCCGCCGGGCGGCTGCCGCGACGGTCCGAAGAGCACCCGCTCGACCGCCCAGAGCATGTACCAGGCGCCGAGCACGACACCCGCGACGGCGAGGACCGACATCGCGAGATAGGAAAACTGCCACTCGGGCGACACGCCGGCCCACGCCCGTTGAAACGAGCCGGCGAGGATCATGAATTCGCCCACGAAGCCGTTGAGACCCGGCAGGCCGATGCTCGAGAACGTGAAGAGCATGAAGAGCACGGCGAGCCAGGGAGCCCGGCTCGCGATGCCGCCGAGATTCGCGATCGATCGCGTGTGGAACCGCTCGTAGATCATGCCGACCATCGCGAAGAGGCCCGCCGCGGAGAGGCCGTGGTTCACGAGCTGGAGCGTGGCTCCCTCGACGGCGACGGGCTCGAGCGCGAAGAGCCCCATCACGCAGTAGCCCATGTGGCTCACCGACGAATAGGCGATCAGCCGCTTGAGATCCGTCTGCACGAGGGCCACGAGCGCCCCGTAGATGATCCCCGCCACGCCCAGGCCGAAGAGCCACGGGGCCGCCACCGCCGCGGCGTCGGGCAGCATCGGCAGCGAAAACCGCAGGAAGCCGTAGATGCCGAGCTTGAGCAGGATGCCGGCGAGATCCACGCTGCCCCCCGTCGGCGCCTCGACGTGTGCCAAGGG
>JBIIOM010000228.1:0-4155 GCA_044336925.1 Pirellulales bacterium | reverse complement strand
GCTCGCCGGCCTTCGCGAAGCCTCCACCGGGCTGGGGCGTGAAGAGCGCGGCGAGCAGGCGATCGAGCCCGCCACCCGCCATCCGCACGATCGCCCGCGCGCCTGAACCGCCCGCGGTGGCCGGAGCTACGATGAGTGCGTCGATCGCGTCGTCGGAGTGCCGCATGGGGTTTGGCCAAGACAGGCTTCAGCCTGTTTGAGTGACAGGCTGAAGCCTATCCTACCGTTGCTTGCGGGCCTTGCGCTTCTGCCGGGCCGCGTCGGCGGCTGGCGGCTTCGGCTTGCCTGCCGATACGAACGGCACGTCAAACGTGCGGGTGGCCGCCGGAGCGTTGCCGGAGACGGCTCCGGCCGCCGCGGTCGCGGGCGTCGCCGTCGGCAGGAGCAGTCGTTCGGCGATGCCCCAGAGGCTCGACGCGATGAAGTAAACGCACAAGCCGCACGGCACCTTGAAGAACATCAGCGCCATGAAAAACATCATGTACTTCATCACCTGCTGCTGCACCCGCGCCTGCTCGTCGACGGCGGGCGGCATGAAGAGGTGCTGCTGCCAGAGGAAGAGACCGATCGTGGCCAGCGGGAAGAGATTGAGGAACGGCCCCAGCCAGCCCTCGGGCGCCACGAGGAAGTCGGGAAGCAGCCGCGACCAGTCGTAAAACATGTCGGGCGCGGCGAGATTCGAGCACCAGCGGATCGCCGAACTGAAGAGCGGCGCCTGCCGCAATTCGACGTCGGTCGCCAGCGATCGGTAGAGCCCCATGAAGATCGGGATCTGGATGAAGACGAGCAGGCAGCCGCCCATCGGGTTGTAGTCGTGCTTCCGCCAGAGTTCCTGCGTGGCCTTCGTCCGCTTCTCGGGCTCGTTCTTGTATTTCTCGGCGATCGCCTTCATCTCGGGCTGCAACACCTGCATCTTCTGCGACGACAGCGCCTGCTTGCGGCTGACCGGGAACATCGCCCCGCGGACCATCACCGTGAGCAACAGGATCGCGAGGCCGTAGTTGCCGATGATCGCGTGGATCGCATGCAGGATGGCGATCATCGGGCGGGCCACCCACCCGAACCAGCCGTAGTAGACGAGGTCGTCCATCCGCGCCTTGTCAGCGCCAAAAGCGGCGAGCAATTCAGGCTGCTTGGGCCCGGCGAACACGCCGTAGCGGTGCTTCACCGTGCCGCCGGCAGGGACCGCGACCTCGCGCGAGACGAGTCGGCAGGTGACATCGACGAGCTTGCGACGGGCGGCGGCCGGCACATCGCCGACGACGAGCGGCCGGACCTCCTCGAGCGCGGGCGCCTCGGGGCCCTCGGTCGTGGGAATCAGGGCCGACGCGAAGTAGAGCGCATCGACGCCGGCGAAGGAGAGCGGCTTCTCCTCGCGGACGGCGGTGGCGGGCATGGCGTCGCCGGTGGGCGCCGCCGCGGCCTCCGCCAGTTTGAGCCCGCTCACGAGCGTGCTCTGTTCGCCGATGAACCGCATCGCCACGTCGCGCACCGCGAGCGTGCCCCAATCGCGGGCCACGCGGGCGGTGTACCACCAGCCCTCGGTCGGCAATCCCGTGGGCCCGTCGAGCGCGTAGACCACGCGGGATTCCCCGTCGCCCGCGTTGAATTCGACGACAAGTTCGAGTCGATAGCCATCCTGCCCCTCGGCAAGCAGCCGGTATTCCTTCGCCACCCGCAGGCCGCCCGGCAGTTCGGTCGTGAACCGCACGCCGTTGCCGTCGGCCTTCTCCACCACCCAATCGCGATCGGCCAGTTCCTGCCCCGGAATCTCGCCGAGGGGCTCACCGCGCCGTGCGCCGTCGCGCGACTCGAGCGAGAGCCGGAACGACAGCGGATCGTGGGGCCGGCCATCCGGATCGTCGATGGGCAGCGTGCGATATTCGGGCCGCACCACCTCGAGCGGCCGGCGGCCCAAAACGGCGTCGCGGGCCTCGGTGCGTCCATCGCGGACGACTTCGATGGCGACCCGCTGGCCGGGCTTCATCGCGGCGAGGGTCTTGAGAAGCGTCTCGGGGTCGGGCGTGGCCGTGCCGCCGACCGTGGCGATCACGTCTCCCACCGCGAGGCCGGCGGCCTTCGCCGGCGTGCCCTCGCCGACGATGCCGATCCGGCATCCCGACGGCGTCTCCTCGAGGGCCAGGTGGCCGAGATAGCCGGACCAATCATCCTGATCGAGATAGCGCTTGCCGGCGAGCTCGATCCGCTCGACGGCGGCGCCGCGGCTGGTGAGCGTCACGAGCATCCGCGCCGGCGACTCCGGGTCGAGCGAGCCGAGCACGTGGCGGGCCCGCGGGCCGGCGGCAGGCCGCTCGCCGTCATTCGTCGTGGCCGGCGACGCAGCGATCTCGGCCTTGGCCGATTCGCCCGCCGGCGCCGTTGCCGCGGCGGCCGCGTCCTGCCCCGGTGCCGCGGCGCTCTCCTGCTTGTCTCCGGCCGGCTGCCGCGCAGGCCGCGGAAACAGGTAAACCTGCAGCGCCTGGCTGCCGAGCAGGATCGCGAACGAGATCAGGGCGAACTGGATGTAGCGGCGTTCCACGGATGATTCCAAGAGTAGCGAAAACGGCAGTATAGAGCGCGGCGGCGCAAAACCGAACCGATTCGTCTGCACCGCCGGGTGGCCCACTCCCCGCGAAAGCCCGCAGCGCGAGCAAGGTCCATCCGCTATCCACTCCCATCAACGCCGCTCCCACCCGCCCGGCGAGAAACGCCCCAAGTCTCCTCGCTCGCGCGTCGGGCTTCCGTATCCGCTTGCGGGACGAAGCGGTCTACGCGACGCCGATTGAGATCCGCTTGCGGAGCAAGCGGTCTACTTTGGCTCACCGGCCCTGGGTCAGCCGGTCGCCGAGGAAGTTGTCGAGGTCGCCGATCGCGTGGATCTTCCGACAGGTGACGTCGAACGGATACTCGATCCGCCGATACCGCACGGCCTGGTCGTCTTCGAGGATCACGTAACAGGCGCGGCGGTCGCCGTCGCGGGGCTGGCCCACGGAGCCGACGTTCACCATCGCCTTGCCGGCCGGCAGCGGCAGCCGGCATTCGACGCTGCCGGCGGGAATGTTGGGCGAGATGAATTCCGGCGCGGGCGTGAAGATGCCGGGGATGTGCGTGTGCCCTTGGAAGCAGTAGCGGCCGACGAGCTCGAAGATGTGCTCCATCTTGAGCGGGTTGTAGATGTCTTCCGGGAAGACATATTCGTCGAGCGGCCGCCGCGCGGAGCCGTGCACGAAGAGCAGGTCGCCGTCGGCGTGCATCCGCGGCAACTCGCCGAGAAAGTCGGTGAGCCGATCCGCGGAGTGCTTCGGCATCCGGTCGTGATGTTCGAGCTGCTGCCGCGTCCAGCGGATCGCTTTCTCCGCCCCGACATTGAATCCGTCCGGGTCGAAGAGCGCCCCCTGGTCGTGGTTGCCGAGAATCACGAGGCTGCAGCGATCGCGGACGATTCCGGCGCATTCGCACGGATTGGGACCGTAGCCGACGACGTCGCCGAGGCAATAGATGGCGTCGACCCCCTGCCGGTCGATATCCTCGAGTACCGCGCGGAGCGCCTCGAGATTGCCGTGGACGTCGCTGATGATGGCCCGCTTCACTCGTGCTCGATCCCGCTCGCGGGCCCTGGCATTGCCTCGGAAAGCATGTGACTCTACGCAACGGCCTGAATGACGGTCAAGCAGTCGTGCCCCCTGTCCCCGCCCATGAAAACACTCGCCATCGACTCGAGCCTGGCCGCCGGTTCCGTGGCCGCCCTCTCGAACGGCACGGTCGCCGAGGAGCGGCTCCCCACCGCCGGTGAGCATGCGCGGCGGCTGGCAGCCGCGATCGATGCCATGGCGGCCGGATTGGGCTGGTCGACCCGCGATGCCGAGCTGGTCGCCGTGGTCCGCGGTCCGGGATCGTTCACCGGGCTGCGGGTCGGGCTTGCCACGGCGAAGGCGATCGCCTGGGCGACGGGAGCGACGCTCATCGGCGTGTCGGGATTCGAACTCGTCGCCCGCGCGTCGGCGCGGCGGACGGGGCGTGAAGACGTCGGCGTTCATGTCGCCTACGACGCCGGCCGCGGCGATCTCTTCGTGGCCGCCGTCGCGCCCGCGGCCGACATCGCCGGCGGCTGGCGGGTGGGCGAGCCGCGGCTCGTGCCGGCGGGCGACTGGCTCG
>JBIIOM010000227.1:0-4161 GCA_044336925.1 Pirellulales bacterium | reverse complement strand
GACATCGGCGAGATGTTTCCCGACACCGACCCCACCAACAAGGGGCGCGATTCGGCGGAGATGCTGCAGTCGGCTTTGGCCCGCGTGGCGGCCGCCGGCTGGCGGATCACAAATCTGGATTGCGTGATTTTCGCCCAGCGGCCCAAAATCCTGCCGCACCGTACGGCGATCCGCCGCCGGATCGCCGTACTGCTCGACATCGACGAGTCGTCCGTCTGGCTCAAGGCCAAGACGGGCGAATCGGTCGGCCCGATCGGCGAGGAACTGGCGATCGGCGCCGAATGCATCGTGCTGATCGAGCGGTAGATCGCGGTGTCATTTCCCGACCTGGAGCAAAAAGACGAGATGGCGACGGCTTCCCTTCCCACGATCGAGGTCTACAGCACGCTCACGAAGAAGAAGGCGCCGCTCGTCACGGTGAAGCCCGGCCACGTGGGGATGTATCTCTGCGGACCGACGGTCTACAAGCCGAGCCACATCGGCCACATGGTCGGCCCGGTGATCTTCGACACGGTCAAGCGGTATCTCGAATATTCCGGCTGGCAGGTGACGTGGGTGGTCAACATCACCGACGTCGATGACAAGATCATCGCCGAGAGCACGGCCCGCGGCACGACGATGGCGAAACTGGCCGAGGAGATGACGGCCGACTACCTCGAAAACCTCGCCTGCCTCGGCGTGAAGAGCATCGACCAGATGCCGAAGGCCACCGAGCACATCGGCACGATCATCGCCTTCATCGAGGGGCTGATCGCCAAGGGCTGCGCCTACGCCAGCGACGGCGACGTCTACTTCGACGTCACGAAAGACGCCGACTACGGCAAGCTCACCAACCGTTCGGTGGAGAGCACGCAGGGGGAGGGTGGCTCGACGGCGGAGCGGAAGCGGTCGGCCGCCGACTTCGCCCTCTGGAAGAGGGCGAAGGCGGACGAGCCCTCGTGGGAGAGCCCGTGGGGCCCCGGCCGGCCGGGCTGGCACATCGAGTGCTCGGCGATGAGCAAGGCGATCCTCGGCCCCCACTTCGACATCCACGGCGGCGGGCTCGACCTCGTCTTCCCCCATCACGAAAACGAGATGGCCCAGAGCGAGTCGCTCCACGACTGCCCGATGGCCACGTTCTGGATGCACAACGGATTGATGCAGGCGGCGGGGGCCGCGGGCAAGGTGGGTGGGCGACCGCGCGGCGCCGGTGAGGCCTCTGCGGCCGACGACGCTGCCGCACAGGCCGCCACAAAGATCTCGAAGTCGACCGGCGCCGAGCCTTTCAAGAACCTGCTCGCCCGGCACCAGCCGCAGGCGATCCGGATGCTCCTGCTTTCGACCCACTATCGCAGCCCGATCCACTTCGGCGAGGAGCCGCTCGGCGAGAGCGCCCGCGCGATGGAGGCCTTCGAGCGGCTCTTCGCCCGCTATGAGCGGATCGCCGGCAAGTCGTTCTATGCCCTGCCCTGCCGCGACCGCCGCGCGGGCGATGCGGCCGTCGCGGCGGCCGGCGACGACGTGAAGGCCCTGCGCGACAAGTTCCTGGCCGCGATGGACGACGACTTCAACACGGCCATCGCGATCGCCACGCTCTTCGACTTCGTGCGCGTGGTCAACAAGTTCATCGATCAGCATGCGCTCGAGAGCAAGAAGCCGGCCGCCGAGCTGGCCACGCTCGACGCGATGCTGCTCGTGCTCCGCGAGCTCACCGGCACGCTGGGCCTGTTCCTCGAAGCTCCGCAGGCGAAGGCCGGCGGTGCCGATGAGGCGCTCGTGGGCAAGCTCATGGAACTCATCATCGAGATCCGTGCCAACGCCCGGAAGACGAAGGACTTCGCCACCGCCGACCTCGTCCGCAACAAACTGACCGAGGCGGGCGTCGTGCTCGAAGACCGCCCCGACGGCACCGGCTGGTCACGAAAGTAGGCGGACCAAAAAAGGTGTCAGGACTCTTTTTGGATCACGGCGGCGGCGAGCCGCGCGGCGATCGCGTCGCGGTTGCCGCGAAGATAGACGAGCCGCACGTCAGGCCGCTCGCCGATGATCGCGCGGCGGTGCGCCCGCCTGAGTGCCGAACAGCTGATGACGCCGCCCGCCCCACGGTCGTCTTGCCGCAGCCCGACACACCCATGATGACGAGGACCACGCGATCGATTCCTGCACACCGTCAGCCGCAGACACGATGCTGCGATGCGGTTAACATAAGTGATGTGTCCGCTGTTTCCTCCCCCGTTTTCACTGAGTAAATTGAACATGATTGCATTCACCGTTGCTCCCCACGCCGTCCGGCAAATGGTCGCCGCGATCGCGCTCTGGCTGGCCGCGAGCCTTGTGACGGCCGAGGTCCCCCCGACGGCTGATCTGCCGGCGATCTTCAACGGCACGGATCTGGCCGGCTGGAAGATCGTGGGCGATCCATACTGGAAGGTGGTCGATGGCGCGATCATCGGCGAGAACGACGCCGCGATGAAGGGCTCGATGCTCTTCACGGAGAAGTCCTACGGCGACGTGATCGTCGAGGGAGAGGTGCGGTTCACGGGTGAGATCGACAGCGGCATCATGGTGCGAAAGCCGGAACTGCAGGTGCAAATTGGGGTGTCGCGGACACTCAAGAGAGACATGACAGGCTCCTTCTACACAGGCACGTATCCGGAGGAAGCCCGAGCTCCGAAGGCGGCCGAACTGCTCAAGCCAGGCGAGTGGAACCGGATCCGGGTGGAGGCCAAGGGAGACACGTTTACCGTCTGGCTGAACGGCGAGGAGGTGTCGCAGTACACAAGCGACAAGTACCGCGAGCCGGGCCCCATCGGCCTGCAGATTCATGCAAATCTCGTCATGAAGGTGGAGTTTCGCGACCTGCGTGCAAAGGCTCTCTAGATGCGGTCACAGCGTCTCATCATCGCAGCGATCGCCGGTCTCGTATGCCACGGGACCGTCCTCGCGGCCTGGCCGCCGGAAGTGACCACGGCGGCGTTCGAGTCGCCGGCCGATGGCTCGGAACAGAAGACACTCCTCTATCTGCCGCCCGGGGATGAGCCCGTGCCCTTGCTCGTCGCCTTTCACACCTGGTCAGGCGACTACCGGCAGGACGAGGCGCCGTATGCCGAGTGGTGCATCGCCCGCGGCTGGGCGTTCGTGCACCCCGATCTTCGCGGTCCCAGCGACCGGCCCGAGGCGGCGGGTTCGGATCTGGCGTTCGCGGACCTCCGCGCCGTGCTGGAACTCGCGCACTCGCGGCGGCGGATCGATCCCGAACGGATCTACGCCGTGGGAGTGTCGGGAGGCGGCATGATGGCGCTGCTCGCCGCCGCGCGGATGCCCGACGTGTGGGCCGCCGCGTCGGCCTGGGTGCCCGTCACCGACCTGGCGGCCTGGCATGCCGACTCGCTGGCGCGGAAAAACAAGTATGCGGCCATGATCGAGCGGGTCTGCGGCGGCCCACCGGGGGCGGCGTCCAACGTGGATGCGGCCTACACCGCCCGGTCGGTCGTTGCCCGCCTCGAAACCGCGCGCCTCCCCTTCCCGATCGACATCAACACCGGCATTCACGACGGCCACACCGGGAGTGTGCCGGTGAGCCATGCGATCCGGGCCTTCAATGCCGTGGCCGCGGCGGCCGACCGCGTCCCCGCCGCCGTGACCGACGCGCTCGTGAAAAACCGCCTGGTTCCGGCAGACTTGGCCTTTGCCGACACCGATCCGCTCTATGCGACGAAGCCCGTGCTGCTTCGGCGGCGGAGCGGCACCGCCCGGCTCACGGTCTTCGACGGCGGCCACGACATCCTCCACGAGGCGGCGTTGACCTGGCTCGAGGCGCAGCGGCGCGGAACCGCCGCCACCTGGTCTCCGCAGCCCCATGCCCCGCCGATCCTCAGCCGCCCCAATCCCGCGGCGGGCAAGTAAGACAAAAAAGGTGTCAGGACTCTTTTTCGGTGGGATTGGGGCAACCTCGTTTGAACCGCCCCTGAGAGACATGCCCTCCACCGGAAGCCCGATGATTTATTCGAGGAGCGCCTTCAGGCGGGCGGCGATGAGGGCGTCGCGCTTCTCGGAAAGCCGGTTGATCTGCCGGTCGTACCAGGCGGCCGATCGCTGCTTGCGGTAGGTGAGCCGCTCGGCCCGGACGTCGAGCTCGGCCGCGATCGCCTCGCGGAGCTGCCGCTCGAGCTCTTCGCGGTC
>JBIIOM010000226.1:0-4162 GCA_044336925.1 Pirellulales bacterium | reverse complement strand
GTTGTTAACTTGGGGGGGCGCCCCCCCCCGCGGCCCCCCCCCTCGCTTTTTGCGTCGCCTACGAACGCCCGCCGCGCACGAACGCCCGCCGCGCACGGAAGCCCGCCGCGCACGGAAGCCCGCGGCGCACGGAAGCCCGCAGCGCACGAAAGCCCGCAGCGCGAGCAAGGTCCATCCGCCCTCCACTCCAACCGACGGCGCCCCCACCCGCCCCGCGAGAAACGTCCCAACTCTCCTCGCTCGCGCGTCGGGCTTCCGTATCACCCGTACCCCGCCCGCCGGCGTATGCCGAGAAGCGCACAAAAGCCCGCAGCGCACGAAAGCCCGCAGCGCGAGCAAGGTCCATCCGCCCTCCACTCCAACCGACGGCGCCCCCACCCGCCCCGCGAGAAACGTCCCAACTCTCCTCGCTCGCGCGTCGGGCTTCCGAAGGACGATCCGTTCTACCGCTGCTTCAGGAGATCCCGGATCTCCGTGAGCAGCTCCTGGTCCTTCGTCGGCGGCGGGGGCGCGGCCACCTCGGCAGCCTTGCTCTTCATGATCCAGCCGAGGAATTTGACGATGAACACGAAGAGCGCGAGGGCCAGGAGCAGGAAGCTCACGATGTCGCCCAAGAACGCGCCGTAGGGGATCGTCTTCTCGCCGATCTTGAGCGCCCAGTCCTTGTAGCCGGCGTCGCCCGGCAGAACGACACTCACCGCCGGCATGATGATGTTGTCGACGAGGCTCGACACGATCTTGCCGAAGGCGCCGCCGATGATCACGCCGACGGCGAGATCGATGACGTTGCCCTTGAACGCGAAGTTCTTGAACTCCTCGAACAGGGAAAAGGCTTGCTTGGTGGGAACGGGCATCGACGCTACCTCCTTGTGGGTACGTTTGCTTGTTTTTCAAACACGTGTGCGGAACAATAACGACTCGCGTATCGACTCTACAAGCGGCGCACGTCGACCGATGCGGTGCGCGGCACCGCACTCCCTTCGGAATAAGGCTCACATGAGACCCGCATCTGCAATGAGGCATTGGATTTGCTGCACGGCCGCGGCCCTGGCATTCGCCGGCGCCGGCGCAAGGCCCAGCTTCGCCCAGGCCACGGCCACGACGACCGCCCTCTCGCCGCTCGAGTCGGCGATCGTCCGCGAATCGGAGGCGACCGTGAAGGCCTTCAATGCGGCCGATGCCGCGGCGCTCGGCGGGATGTTTCTCGAGAACGGCGAGCTCGTCGATGAAAACGGCACGACACACGGCGGCAAGGCGGCGATCACGGAGCTCTTCAAGGGCTTCTTCACGAATTACCCCAAGGCGGTGCTCGAGATGCAGGTGATGTCGGTTCGCCCGATCGGTGATGCGATCGCCGTCGAGGAGGGGGAGCGGCGGATCACCGCCGAGGACGGTGCCTCGGCAGCCCAGGTGCGCTATGTGACCGTGCGGTCGAAGCAGGGGGATCGCTGGCCGATCGCCTCGTATCGGGAGTTTGCCGACGATCCGCTGCCCACACCGCAGGAGATGCTCCAAGGTGTCTCGTGGCTCGAGGGCGACTGGGTCGATGAAAGCCCCGATGGCCGCACGACGATCTCGTTTCGCCGCAGCGAAGACGGCAACTTTCTCCTCGGCGACTATGACGTCGCCTTGGCGGGAGGTCCCACTTCGAAGAGCACGCAGCGGATCGGCTGGGATCCCGTAGCCGGTCAGCTGCGGTCGTGGACGTTCGACTCCGATGGCGGCTTCAGCCAGGGTGAATGGACCGCGATCGAGAATGGCTGGGTGGTGAAGTCGGAGGCGACGATGCCTGACGGCACGACCGGCTCGGCCACCATGACGATCACGGTGAAGGACGCCGATCACTTCGTCGTCCGCTCCAGCGACCGGATCGTCGGTGGCGCCGAAGAGCCCGACTTCGAGGTGACGATCGCCCGCAAGCCCCCTGTGCCAGGAGCGAAGAAGTAAATGTCGCGCCGTAACGTCCTGTCGATCGTCGTTGCCGTCGCCGTGCTCGCTGCGCCAGTGCCGCAGCTGGCTCAGGCCCGGCCCAACGTCGGTCATGGCGGTGGTGGTCATGGTGGCATGGCCCGACCCGCTGGTGGCATGGCCCGACCCGCTGGTGGCATGGCCCGACCCGCTGGTGGCATGGCCAGGCCCGCCCCTGCTGTGTCGCGACCGCAGGCCCGACCGGCGCCGGCGCGGCCGAGCATGCCGAATATCCAGCGGCCTCAGGTGCAGCGGCCACAAATGCAGCTTCCTCAAGCGCAGCGGCCGGCGATGCAGCGGCCAAACATGAATCTCCAGCGGCCCAATATGCAGCAGCCAAACGTCAATATCCCGCGACCTGGCATGCAGCGGCCAAACATTCCGCAGCGTCCGAGCCTCGGAAACGCGCCGCGGCCCGGCATGACCCGGCCCTCGCTGCCGACGGCCTCCACACGGCCGGCGCCGCGCCCCGGCCTTGGTTCGCTTCGACCCGCGGCCCCCAAGCCTGGGGCGGGAATCGCCACTCGGCCGGCTCCCGCGCCCGGTCTCTCGCGGCCCGGCGGCATCGCCGGCCGCCCATCCCCGAAGCCATCGTTCCCCAGGCCGAATGTCCCGAACAGGCCAGGCCTCGGTGGCGACCGGCCGACACTGGGCAACGTTCAGCGACCGACGACGCTTCCGGGCAGGCTGCCCAACCGTCCAGGCATCGGCGGACCCAACCGCCCGGGCATCGGCGGCATCAATCGCCCCGAAATCGGTGATGGCAACATCGGCAGCGGCAACATTGGGAGCGGCAACTGGGGCAACAACAACAACATCAACGTCAACGGTCCCTGGGGCGGCAACTGGAATGGTGGCCACTGGAATGGGGGCGACTGGGGCTACCCCGGCTACGGCGGCGGCTACCACGGCGGCTGGGCCAACAACTGGAACAATGGCTACGTGAATCCGCATTACGGCGGCTGGTACAACGGCTGCTGGAGCGGCAACTACGGCTACGGCGGCGGCTGGTGGGCCCCGTTCGCACTCGGCGCCGCCACCTGGGGCCTTGCTTCGACGATCGGCAACTGGGGCCTGGGCTACGGCTCATTCGGCTACGGTGCGATGGGCTACCCCGGCGGCGCGTATGTGAATCCTTACTATTCCGGCGTCCCGTCGGCGGTGGTCGCATCGAGCCCCTACGACTATTCGCAGCCCGTCGTGGTGAACAACTACGTCACCAACGACGGCGATCTGACCAACTCCACCGACGCCGACGGTGGTGTCGCCACGGCCGAGGCCGCGCCGGCGACGTCAGAATCGGATCGCGTGTTTGACGAAGCGCTCGCAAGGTTCAAGGCAGGCGACTACGCGGCGGCGCTCGCTGGCTGCGACAAGGCGGTAAAGCTCGCGCCGAAGGATTCGGTGATCCACGAGGTGCGGGCGCTCTCGCTCTTCGCGCTCGGCCGGTATCCCGAGGCTGCCGCCACGCTCAACGCCGTGCTCGCCACGGCCCCGGGCATGGACTGGACGACGATGAGCGGCCTCTACGGCTCGGTCGACGCCTACACGACGCAGCTCCGCAAGCTCGAGGACCATTGCAGGGCCAACCCCGGCAATGCGGCCGGCCACTTCGTGCTGGCCTACCACTATCTCGTCGGCGGCTATGCCGACATGGCGGCCGAGGCCTTGAAGGTGGTGGTGGCGAAGCAGCCGGGCGACGCCGTTGCGAAGCGGCTGCTCGACGCGATCACGCCGCCGACGGAGGAATCGGCGACTCCGCCCGCAAAGACGCCTGCCGAAGGCACGAGCGCCCCGGCGGCGGCGGCCGTGCCCGAGACCGATCTCGTGGGCACCTGGAAGGCAGCGAGCGGCAAAGACGCGGTGGTCCTCACGATCACGGAAGACTCGAAGTTCACCTGGAAGGCGATGCCGTCCGGGAAGCCCCAGGTAGAGCTTACGGGCGACATCGCGACGGCCCGTGACGCCATCGCCTTGCAGAGCGAAAAGGCCGGGATGATGGCGGGGAAGGTCGTCTCGAAGGGCCCCGATGCCTTCGACTTCGCACTGGCCGGCGCCCCGGCTGAAGCCAAGCCAATCGCCTTCCAGCGGCAAAAGTAGACCGCTTCGTCAAAGTAGACCGCTTCGTCCCGAAGCGGATCTGGATCCGCTTGCGGAGCAAGCGGTCTACCGGGCAAGCGGTCTACCGGGCAGC
>JBIIOM010000043.1:0-13923 GCA_044336925.1 Pirellulales bacterium | reverse complement strand
CGGCATCATTCATTCGCTCGCAGTCGCTGATGATGCTCTGCACGACCGCCGGGTTTCTCGATCTTTTCGACTACGTGCCCGGCTATCCGGATGAGTCGGTGGCCGTGCTCTTCGAATCGAGCCGCGATGTGGATGGCATACGGTTCGTCTCGCTCGAGTGGCTTCGACGGCTGAAGGCCGCGGCCGGCAGGCCCAAGGACCTTCTCGACCTCGAGAATCTGCCCCCGGCTTGAGGCATCGCAATACGCTATAAATCAAGCCTTCGGGCCCGTAGCTCAGTGGTTAGAGCAGGGGACTCATAATCCCTTGGTCGTGTGTTCGAATCACACCGGGCCTAGTTTTTTTGATGATTTTGGGAGAGGACAAAGTCCCAAACCCAAACTCAAACTCAAACTCGGATGGTTTTGGGCGGGCATAGGGACGGGATCGGGATCGGAACCGAAGGGAGCGGGATAGGCTGTCATTCGGCGCGCCAAAACCGGCCACTCATCGGCGCCCAAAACCGGCCACCAGGTGGGGGGTATTGGACGGAAGAATCCTCTTGTTCGGCCCTGTTGGCAAGGGGCGGGGGTCAGGTCGTGGGGTCCTGATCGGTCGCATCGGCGGCCGGCGTGGCCGGTTTCACCCGTCATTTTTTTCACCCCTGCGTTGTCGAGCCCGCGGTCGCATACTCCCGTGCGGCGGCCTGCAGATAGTCGTTGAAGTCGGCGTGAGCCCGCGCGAGCTGCAGCACTCCGTCGCGGCGGAGGGCATACACCTCGACATCGGTGAGGGCCCGGATCGTGGCGGCCCGGGGAGCGTCCCTGAGGATGGCCAGTTCGCCGAAGAACGATCCCTCACGCACAACAGCGAGCCGCTGCGGGGGAGCTCCGCGCAGCACCTCGACCTGCCCCTTCGTCAGGAAATACATCTCGTCTCCCACGTCCCCCTCGTGCACGAGCGTCTCGCCCGGCTCGAACTGCCGTGCCTCCAGCCGGGGGATGATGTCGCGCAGGAAGTCACTGCCCGCGTTCCTGAAGAACGGAACCTGCTCGATCAGGGCGGCGGTGATGGCCCGCATCCGTAAGAGTTCACGGTCGATCTTGCCCGGTCCCTTGGATGGCATTTCCGAGATCACGTGGACCTCGGCGGGCACCATGAACTCAGCCAGCCGCTCCACGACGAAGTCCCGCAGCTCCTCGGGACTGGTGGCGGCCTCCGGCTGGAGAATGACGTAGGCATGCGGCACCTCGCCGCTCGCGGCGTCGGGCACACCGATCACGCAGACCTCCCGCACCGCCGGATGATCGGAGAGCGCCGCCTCCACTTCGAGCGGCGCGACCTTGTTGCCAGCGCGGACGATAATGTCCTTCCGCCGACCCATGAACCACAGGTAGCCGTCCTCGTCGTAGCGCCCCAGATCTCCGGTCAGGACCCAGCCCTTCTGCAAGGTCTTGCGGGTCTGGGCCGACTCGTTCCAGTAGCCGTCCATGATGCCCGGCCCGCTGACTCGCACGTCCCCGACCGCTCCCGTGGGCATGTCGGCGCCATGCTCGTCCACCACCGCCACATGCACGCCGTGCACGGGCGGGCCCACCGATCCCGGCTTCTTGCGGCCGAACGGCGGATTCATCGCATAGGGCCCCGTCTCCGTGGAGCCACATTGCTCGGTGACCGCCACGCCCGTGAGCCGTTCGAAGGATTCGAGAAGCCTGGTGGGCACGCGGTCGCCACCGGCCAGGCAGAGGCGCAGCTGGCTGAAGTCGCAGGCTTGGAACTCGGAACTCGCCATCAGCTGCCCCAGGCCCGCGGGCGTGAGCGTGAGAAACGTCTTCGCGGGCGGCCGCCGCAGGGCGGCGACGAAGGTTTCGACAGTGAACTTCCGCAGCAGGCTGACTCGGCCCCCGACCCAGAGCGTGGGCAGCACCTGGCAGCGGAGGGCGAACGGCCGCGAGACGGATGTCGCAATCAGCGCCACGTCGTCCGCCGTGAGCGTGACCCGCGCGAGGTATTTGCGGATGCCCGTGGAGAGCGCTCCGTGTGAAAGCACGACGCCCTTGGGCCGGGAGGTCGTCCCCGATGTGTAGATCATCACTGCCGGCGCGTCGTCGTGCGGAGCCTCCACAGCGAGTTCCCGTTCGGCGCCGAGCAGTGACTCGAAGGGGCGCCGGCTGCCGGTCGTGGGGCCGCCTCCGACAACGACGACTCGGGGCACTGCACCGAGTGCGCCGGCCTCGTCGAGCCCGGGAATGCGTTCATGACTCGCGATCAGCACCGCGGCGCCGCTGTGGCCGAGCGCATAGCCGATCTGCAGCGGGTGGTATTGGTAGTCGAGCGGCACAATGACCAGCCGCATCCGGAAGCAGGCGAGGTAGCAGACGACCGCCTCGCGGCCGTTGGGCAGTAGCGACGCCACCCGATCCCCTTCCTCGAGCCCCAGCGCCGCGAGGCCCGAGGCCAGCCGTGACGCGAGCCGTTCGAGCTCGGCGGCGGTGGTCCAGGAACCATCACTTTCGAGAAGCGGACGGTCGGGGTCTGTCTCGAGCGGCCGGCGCAGCAGCTGATGGAGCATGAAACCTGGAACTCCAGAATGTGATCTCAGGTATAGTGCAGCGTTTGCCGCTGCCACAAGGAACGGCCGTCCCGGCCCAGAGCCCGCCCATCGTGGCCGCCCCCTCCACCGCCACCCCATCCGCCACAGGCCGCCCGGACTCCGGCCCGGCCGTCCGCGGCGGGGTGATCCTGTTCACGCTGGCGGCAATCCGGTTCATCGGCCTGGTCGACTTCATGATCGTGATGCCGCTGGGGCCGCAGCTGCTCGCCGATCTCGGCATCGACGCGAGGAGGTTCAGCTGGGTTGTGTCGGCCTACACGCTCGCGGCCGGCGGCGCCGGATTCCTGGCGGCGCCGTGCTCGACCGCGTGCCGCGGAAGTCGGCCTATCTCGTCTTCTCGCTCGGCCTGCTCGCAGGCACCGCGGCCTGCGGCCTGGCCCTGGCGATCGTGGCCGACATGTTTCCGGCCGAGCGGAGAGGCCATGCGACCAGCATGCTGATGCTGGCGTTCGCGGTCGCGTCGGTCGTGGGCGTGCCGTTGGGCATCGTGCTGGGCACGCGGCTCGGCTGGCAGGCCCCCTTCTTCGCCCTCACGGCGCTCGGGCTGCCGCTCGTTGGATTCGCCGCGTGGGCGCTGCCGCCTTTGGCCGCGCACGTCGTCCACAGGCCGCGGCATCCTCTGGCCCATCTGTTCGAGACACTCACCGTCCCCGCCCATCGCCGCGGCGAGGTCGTCGTCGATGCCGACCACGACCGGATCGACTCCGAGAAGATCGCCAGGCTCCTCCGCGGGGGCACGTTTTCCGCTGGCACACGTGTATCCCAGGGAGATGCGGGGCACCCGGGACCTGTTGCGGCGCCGGAACCTGTTCGTCCGCAGGCGTGCCGAGCTGCTCGCCCACGTGCAGAACACGTACCCGCAGTACAACGTGCCGACTGCCAGCGGCAAGGGCCGGGACAGGCTCCGGGAGGGGGACGTCGGCTCGCCTGCGCGCGACCGGGCCCAGAAAGTTTGGCGCGGTCGTGTCGGGCACCGCCCGCCACGTCCGACTCCCGATGAAGAAGGATTCCCCGTCGCCAATCGGTCAGAGCCCGCTGCCGCTTCGACTCGAACCCGAAACAACAAAGCCGAAGATCGGCGGGAAAATGAAAAACGTTTCGAGGTCTACGGTACCGGTGCGCCTACTTGACTCCAGTGGCCATAGAGAGGTTCGCCCCGCCTTGGTTATTGGGCTCTTGCGACTGGCATCACTGCGCAGGGATCAGCCTCGCCCGGATCCATGCCGCGAGCGTCGCTGCATCGATTTCCCGATTGGCCATTTTCATGATCACCGTGTACTTCTCGTCCTGCGATGCATCCAAGTCATGGCCGTTGAGAATCAGAAATGTTCGGCAGACCACCAGCGCGGTTCGCTTGTTGCCATCGATAAACACCTGATTGCATCCGATGGCGAATGCGTATTGCGCCGCCAACGCTGCAATGTCTGGGGTTGGGCTTCCGTACGCGAGCAGGTTTCGTGGGCTGGCAATCGCAGACTCCAGCCCGCTCTGATCGCGCAGTCCTTCGAGCCCACCATGCTCGGCAAGCTGCTCAGCGTGGATCGCCAAAACGACATCCAGCCGTATCCACTGCGGCTCGATCACTTCGAGAGCGCCCTGAGAGCGTCACGATCTTCGCGCATGACGCGTTTGGCGACCTCCATTTGCCGCTCAAACTCGGGATCGTAGGGGGTCAGTTGAATGCCATTGACCGTTTCTTGAACAAAGAGGCGATCTCCACTTGCCACCCGCAACCGCGCGACGAGCTCTTTGGGCAAAACGAGGCCCAGGGAATTACCGATATTTCGGACCTTGATTGTCATCATGGAAACTCTCCTGCGTTGGCACACCTGTGGCAACTTGTGTTGCTACAAGTGTACTCCGCGACCATCGGCCTGGAAAAGGGCGGAACTCTAGAAAATTCACTTTTTGCGTCACAAATGGCCGCCAAGGCTACTTCAGGCAGGTGGCTGCCCACCCCCAGCGGCCACCATTCTCGACCGCCGTCCCCCCTCGCCTGGGCGAACAATCTAATGAGCAGATGTCGTCGAAAGATTTCTCCGCGATCCCAACAAGTGACGGGCGTTGAGTGTGGTGGAGGTGCCCAAGCCTCCCTGCACCCACGCCCGTCGCTTTTTCCAGTCAGCGTTTGAGGGCCAGCACCAACACCCCGCCTCCGACCATGAGGATACCGAGCCAATCCCGTATGGATGGCCGCTCATGCAGGAAGAGCACCGCGATGATGCCGGTCCGAACCAAGGTCGCCAAATCCGAATCGATATCAGCGGCACCATGGTCACTCGCATTCCAACCATGACCAAGGGTGCCGAAATGCCCGCAACCAACCGTGCCGTCTTCCGTGACGCCCCCAACCCCCGTCCTGCCACGGCCTTGCAGGTCAAAGCCATCCGGGCCATCGCCGCTCGGAGGAAGATCGACCTCGTGGGGCTGCTCCGGGATCGCTTCGGCCTGACCACGGCGGACCGCGCAGCACGAACCCCGCCAACGAGGTCGCAAAGAAACTCACCGGCCGCGAAGAATCGACGGCGCGAAGATCGCGTCGTCCAGATTCGCGTTGAGCGTCACGTTCGTATACGTGAATTCCGCCATCAACGGCGGCTGTTGGCCGGACGCTGCCGGCCAGTCGTATACGTCAAAACGCACGGGCACGTGCAGCTCGGAATCGATCGACATGCTGGCGCTGAAAAACTGCAGGCCGTCGCGGCGCAGCGGGTGCGTGATCCGCAGCATCTGGCAGGGGCGGCCGTTGATCGTCGCAGTCGTGATGTGCTCGACGATCGTGTTGCCGCCCGATGGGTCGGCTGCGACATCCTGCTGCAGGGTGCGGATCGTCCGGTCGAGCAGCTGCGAGAACCCGATCTCGGTGATCGGCATGAGGCTCTCCCGCTTGACGCTGGGGCCAAATGGATCGACATCCACGACCAGGTAGCCAAACCGTCTCCCGCCCTTGCGGACCAGCAGTTTGTTGTCGTTCTCGCCGGCGACGAAAAGGGCTCTCCGTCCTTCGACGTCGGACGGACCGAGAAACTCGAGCAGCACGCTGAGCGGCCGCGTCATCTGCCCGCCTGCATGGGTTTGTTCGCGGACGCGCATGTCGATGTGGTGGTAGTCCTGCAACTCGCCGTCGATGCGCTCACGCTTGGTGACCCGGCACGTGAAGTCACGCACGGTCTGCTGCAGGTAGGCCCGCTCTTCGTGGGCAAACTTCAACACCCACGCGAGAGGATGGTCGGGCACCGGCCGCGGGCCGGGCACGGCCGGCCGAAAGGTTTCGGCGGGGGTGGCGGAAGCCGGCGTGGTGGCGGCGGTGCCAACCTGTTGCGCATGAACGCACTGGACACTCGACACAGTCGCACTGAGCGTCAGCAGGAGCGACACACCGGTGCGAAACCATCGTCGGGACATGCCATGATCCTTCGAGCAGCGACCCCCGAACTAGCCGCATCATACCAGTTGGCGCTCGGGGGGGCCTGCGGCGGGAATAGCACGGCAATTTCCGGCTGGTCTCAGCCACCGTTGATCGCCAGAATCCCGCCCCCCGCCCAGCCGCCGCTGGCAGGGCAGGATTCCCGACGAGAAACGAGCATCGCATGAAAGCGTCTATGAACTTTCCACTCGGCATTTCCGCGATCGCGATCCACCAGCCGTCTTGGGAGCTCGAGAACGATTGGTTCGGCGACACGATGCCGCGCAAGTTTTCCCACCACACGGGGATCGAGGCCCGCGGCATCTCGCTCGACGACGAAGTGACGATGGGGCTGCACGCCGTGCGCAAGCTCCAGCGGGAGACGGGCTGCAATCTGGCCGACTGCCGCGGGATCGTCTTCGTGTCGCCCTCCTTCATCCCGGCGTCGGTCGCCCGCAAGCATCTCGCCCCCGACGCGGTCGAGCGCGAACGACCGAGCCGTGCCGCGCGGCAGTTGGCCCGCAGTCTCGGCATCCGGCAATGCCGCACGATCGGCCTCAACTGGTTTTGCTGCGGCTACAGCCGCGCGTTGGCCGTCGTCACCCGACGTTGGGCCCCACGGCTCAGCCTGCACCGCGATGAATACCTGCTCGTCGTCGCCTCCAGTCGGATCAGCCGCATCACCGACTACAGCTGCCGCCAAACCGCCGGCCTCTTCGGCGACATGGCGTCGGCCACGCTGCTTGCGCCCACGACGGCCCTCCGGCACCCCGTCCATTTCAAGATCGTCCATGCCGACGCGGAGAAGCAGCCAGCCGAGCGGCCCACGTTCGATTTCCACGTCCGGCCGCAGGTTCTCTTCCCGGCGGCCGACGGAGGCCGGGCGCACGCCGACGAAAGGCTCGTCTATTCGCTCGACGGCATGGCGATCGCCGATATCGCGCCGCGGGCCATGTCGGCCGCCGTGGCCAAGGCGCTTGCCGCAACAGGACTCGCCGGCGGCGACGTGAACTTCGCGGTCCCGCACCAGGCCGGATCAGGCATCGTCCGCTTCACCGGCATGAAGCTCGAGGACTACGACGTTCGCGGCGAACTCATCAACGGACTCACGCGTCGCACCGGCAACGTCAGTGCCTGCTCGATCCCGCACGCCCTGAAGGAAACCTGGGGCCGACTCTCAGGACTCATCGCCTGCCCCACGGCCGCCGTCGGCAGCCCGGGCAAGCCGGAGGTGCTGCAGGGTTGCGTCCTTCTGCGGTCCACGCCCGTCCACGACCGCCAGGCCGCCGCCGCCGCGTGAGACGCCCCATCCCGTAACCTTCAGCCTTTGCAAGTAGGATAGGCTTCAGCCTGTCACAAGGTAGTCCGCTTGATCCTCAAGCGGAACGCGGATCCGCTTCCGGAGAAAGTAGTCTCCTTCTGGCAGGCTAAAGCCCACCCTACCTCTGTCGGGCTTCAGCCCGTCCTACGCAGGGCCAACGACCGCGGGCAGCCCATGCTTCTGCAGCCTGTTGCCGGCCGCGTCGGTGATGAGGCCGCCGTAGCAGAGGCACGCGCTCTTCGGCGCTTCCAGCGTGCCCGTGCCCGCCGACTGCGCCGTGAACTCGTAGGCATACTCGAGCCGATTCGTGCCGCTGCCGCCGCTCACCCGGGCCATCAGCTGCTGCCCGCGAAACTTGAACTGGATCCCGGGCACGACGCCCTTCACGGCCGACGCATGCATCGGCTTCTCGAACTCGAGCACCCAGACGATTCGCTGCCCTGCTGTCGCCGTGAACGAGCCGGACGGCGGGCCCTCGACCCGCACCACTCGCTCATCGCGCTCCGTGTCGAGCTCAAAATCGATCACGGCCGGAGCGGATGCATTGCCCGCAAGATCGACCTGCCTGACACGCCAGCGGTTCAAGCCCGGCTGTGCCGCATACCCGCCCCAAACCGCCGTCGCCGGATTCCACGTGCCGTTGTCGCGGCTGTATTGCACCGTCGCACCCGCCTCCTGCCCCGAGACGCGGAGATTCGCATTCGACGAGATCCGGTCGCTTGCCGACACGCCCGTATTCTGCTTGAGCGCCACCTGCAGCGGCGTGGCCGAGCGATCGATCCGAAACGTGAGCGCCGGCAACACGGTAGCGGGCCTGCCAGACGTATCGACGACCCGCGCGACCACCTGATACTTGCCATCGGCCCCGATCCCCTCCGGCGCGAACCGCCGGCCTTCGGTCATCACCGCCATGCGAACGCCGCCGCCGTTGACGCGATATTCCACCTGCTGCCCTGCCGCGAGCGGACGGCTGATGGCGAGCGTGGCGTCGGACGTGACGCGATCGTTCGCCTTCCGACCGGTGTCGTTCACGAGCGCGAGCGAAAGCCCGGCGGCACACACCAACCGCGGCTCCATGGCCTCGATGGATAGCGCGAGCAACTCTCGCGACGGCTCGCTGTGGCGGCGTGAATGGCGATGCATGGCTCCTCCTGAAATCCCCTCCCGCGTGGGGATGGATGCCATGTGGATCGGCATTTTGGCCACCGCGGATACACTTCCTCGCGGCAGGTTTCCCCAGATTGCCCACCTGCAGCCAGTTTGACGGGATCGCCATGGCCGGCAGCCTGCTTCTGCTCCTCGACGACATTGCCACCGTCCTCGACGACGTGGCGGCGATGACGAAGGTGGCCGCGAAAAAGACGGCCGGCGTGCTCGGCGACGATCTCGCCCTCAATGCCAAGCAGGTGACGGGCGTGCGGCCGGCCCGCGAACTGCCGGTCGTGTGGGCGGTGGCCCGCGGCTCTGCCTGGAACAAGCTCTTCCTGGTGCCGGCGGCGCTGGCCATCAGTTGGGCGGCCCCCTGGGCGATTCAGCCGCTGCTCGTGATCGGCGGTGCCTTCCTTTGCTACGAAGGCGCCGAAAAACTCGTGCATCGTTTTCTGCATGGGAAGGACAAGCCCCACGATGAAGCCCTCGCCCACTCGGTTGCGGCCGACGGGCCTGACCCCGTCGCCGTGGAACGCGAGCGGATCGCCGGCGCCATCCGCACCGACTTCATCCTCTCAGCCGAGATCATCGTGATCACGCTCGGCGTGGTGGCAGGCAAGCCATTCATCACGCAGCTCGGCGTTTTGGCGGCGATCTCTCTCGCGATGACGATCGGCGTCTACGGGCTCGTCGCGGCGATCGTGAAGCTCGACGACCTGGGGGCGATCCTCGCCGGGCACCGGATCGCCGCGTTCCAGAGCCTCGGCCGCGGCATCCTCGCCGCCGCGCCGTGGCTGATGCGGGGCCTGTCGTTCGCCGGCACGGCGGCGATGTTTCTCGTCGGCGGCGGGATCATCGCCCACGCGCTGCCGGCGGTGCACGCCGCCCTCCACGACCTGGCCGCCGCTGGCTGGCTACCCGCACTCACGCTCGCCGCCGACGCGGCCATCGGCCTCTGCGCGGGCTTCCTGCTCGTCGGCGCTGAGAAAAAGGTGTCAGGACTCTTTTCCCGGTCTCGCTGAGGCTGAGAAAAAGGTGTCAGGACTCTTTTCCCGGTCTCGGCACGTCCGGGAAAAGAGTCCTGACACCTTTTTCTCAGTGACCTTCCGGCCATGAGAAGAGCCGGAGCGTGTTGCCGTCGGGATCGTGCGTGACGAGTTCCCGAAACCCCTCGGGATGGACCTTCGGCTCGCTGCTCGAGGCGCCCGCGGCGGCGAGCCGCTCGCGGATCGATTCGAATTCGTCCACCTCGAAGCCGAGGCTCCAGCGGCCGCTCGCCTCGCCCGGCGTGGCGCGGCGCAGGAGCGCCAGCCGCGTGTCGCCTGCCTCGAAAAGCGCGTAGCCGTCGTCCACCACCCGCACGAGCACCCGCAGGCCGAGCACGGAGCGATACCACTCCACGAGGGCTTCCCACCGCGCGGTGCGAAGCTCGACGCTGAAGAGCTGGGGGCGGTGGGGTAGGGCCATGATTGCGGCGTTGTAGAAAAACGGCCGAAACCCGACAATCGTGGATCCCGTCCCCCGGCTCCCAGCCTCTTTCATAGCCATGCCACACCCGTCCGAGCCCAGCCCCACTCCCGCCGCCCCCAAGCCCACCGCCGGCCCCGCCTCCGACGCGGCACAAAAAGGCTCCGGAGCCCTGCTCGAGAAAGCCCGGCGCGACAAACTCGAAAAGCTCCGCGGCCTCGGGATCGACCCGTGGGGCAGCCGCTTCGACGGCGCGACGCCGATCGCCGATGTCCGCGGCCGCGGCGATGCCCTCGACAAGGCGGCCGAAGACGGCCCGACCGTCCGCGTGGCGGGGCGGATCATGCTGCTGCGGAGCGCCGGCAGCCTCGTCTTCATCGACCTCGTCGACCGCACCGGCCGGGTCCAGATCATGCTCGGCAAGAAGCAGGTCGGCCCCGACACCTGGAAAGTGATCGACTGCCTCGACCTCGGTGACCTGATCGGCATCGACGGCCGGCTCGGCCATTCCAAGACCGGCGAGATGACGATCTTCGCCAGCGGGCTCACGTTTCTCACGAAGTCGCTCGAGACGCCCCCCGACAAGTTCCACGGCCTCGTCGATCAAAACCTCAAGCAGCGGATGCGGTATCTCGATCTGATCCATGGCGAGGGGGTTCGCGAACGGTTCGTCGCGCGGAGCCGGATCGTCGAGGCGGTGCGGCGCGTCCTCACCTCGCGCGGCTATCTCGAGGTGGAGGGGCCCACGCTTCAGGAGAGCGCCGGCGGGGCGGCCGCTCGGCCCTTCAAGACGCATCACAACGCGCTCGACATGCCGCTGGTGCTTCGCATCGCGCTGGAACTTCACCTCAAGCGGCTGCTTGTCGGCGGCATGGAGCGGGTCTTCGAGCTTGGCCGCGTCTACCGCAACGAGGGCGTGAGCCCGCGGCACAACCCGGAGTTCACGATGCTCGAGGCCTACGAGGCCTACGGCGATTATTTCACGATGATGGACCTCACCGAGGCGATCATCGTGGAGGCCGCGAAGGCCGCCGGCTCGCCGCTGCGGTTCGAGTTTATGGGGCATACCGTCGATCTCACGCCGCCGTTCCGCCGCGCGAAGTACGACGATCTCCTGCGAGAGGTGGCCGGCTGCACCCCCGAAGACCCGGCGAGCGTGGCCGCCGCGGCGGTGCAGCACGGCATCGAGACCGCCGGCCGACACCCCGACGTGATCAAGAGCGAGCTCTTCGAGGCCACGGTGGAGCAGACGCTCTCCGGCCCGGTCTTCGTGATCGACTATCCCGCCGCCGTCTGCCCGCTCACGAAGCGCAAGGCGGGCCAGCCGCAGATCGCCGAACGGTTCGAGCTCTACGTCGCCGGCATGGAGCTCGCCAATGCCTACACCGAGCTCAACGATCCCGACCTCCAGGAGGAGCTCTTCCGCACGCAGCTGGCCGGCCTGGCCGCCGACGAGTCGATGGCGCGGATGGACACCGATTTCATCCGGGCGCTGCGGCACGGCATGCCGCCGGCCGGCGGCTTGGGCATCGGCATCGACCGGCTCGTGATGTTTCTCACGGCGGCCCCGAGCATCCGCGACGTGATCCTCTTCCCGATCCACCGCCCGCATGAGTAGGGCAGGCTTCAGCCTGCCACGATCCGCTTCGACCAACCGTTTCAGCCCGTCAGCCACATCCGCCCGATCGCCACGACAGGCTGAAGCCTGTCCTACTTTCCCATTCACGACAGGCTGAAGCCTGTCCTACTGAGCCATGTACAAACTTCTGCTCTGCTGGCGGTATCTCCGCACGCGCTGGATCGCCCTGGCGAGCGTGATCAGCGTGACGCTCGGCGTGGCGACGATGATCGTCGTCAACGCGGTGATGGCGGGCTTCTCCCACGAGATGCAGACGCGGATCCACGGGATCCTCTCCGACATCGTCTTCGAGAGCCATTCGCTCTCCGGCTTCCAAGACCCACAGTGGCACATGGACGAGATCCGGCGGGCGGCCGGCGACCAGATCGCCGGGATGACACCCACCGTGGCGGTGCCGGCGATGCTCAACTTCCAGGTCCGCGGCCAATGGGTGACGCGGCAGGTGATGTTCATCGGGATCGACGAATCCTCGCACGCGCAGGCGAGCGACTTCGGCAGCTTCCTCCAGCACCCGGAGAACCGGCGGCAGTTGTCGTTCAATCTTCGCGAAGGGGGTTACGACACCATCGACAGCCAATCGGAAGGGCCCGGGCCCGCGCGGCCGGCGCTCGAGGGGGCCGGCTGGCCTCACCGCCGGATGCGGGTGGAGCGGGAGCGGCTCTGGCGGGAGCGGCAGGAGCAGCAGCGGACCGAAGGAGAGGCCGGCGGCCAGCCGGTGCGCCCGGTCGATCGCCAGGTCGATGCGGTGCTCGCCGCCACTGCGAAGGACGGCGACGCGACAGGAGCCGATCCCTCCAACGAAAAGGATGCGAAGTCCGACGCCGCCACGCGCAAGGATCCGTTTCGCGCCGCGCGGCCGGAAGAGGGCCGCACGATGGATCCGGCCAAGGAGCAGTTCACCGGCATCGTGCCGGGCATCGGGCTGGCCAGCTTCCGCGATTCGACCGGTGTCGACCGCTTCCTCGTCCTGCCGGGCGACGACGTGAAGATCACGTTTCCCACGGCCGGCACGCCGCCGAAGGCCGTCAGCGACACGTTCACGATCGTCGATTTCTACGAGAGCAAGATGAGCGAGTATGACTCGAACTTCGTCTTCGTGCCGATCGGCGCGCTGCAACGGATGCGCGGCATGATCGATCCGCAGACGGGCATTCCGAGCGTCAACTCGATCCAGATCAAGCTCGAGGACGGCGCCGATCTCGAGGTGGTGCGCAACCGGCTGCGGAAGGCATTTCCGGCCGAGCTCTATGCCGTCTCCACCTGGCGCGACAAGCAGGGTCCGCTCCTCTCCGCCGTCGACATGGAGATGGCCGTTCTCAACATCCTGCTCTTCATGATCATCGCCGTGGCGGGCTTCGGCATCCTCGCGATCTTCTTCATGATCGTCGTGGAGAAGACCCGCGACATCGGAATCCTCAAGTCGCTCGGCGCAGGCGCCCCCGGCATCGCGGGCATCTTCCTCGGCTACGGTCTCTTTCTGGGGCTGGTGGGGGCGGGGGCGGGGCTCGCCCTCGGGCTCGCGATCACCTGGAACATCAACGTGATCCGAGCGGGGGTCGAATGGTTCACGGGAGAGCGGGTGTTCGATCCCTCGATCTACTATTTCTTCAAAATCCCCACGATCGTGCATCCGGGCACGATCGCCTGGATCATGGCCGGCGCGGTCGCGATCGCTGTCGCCTCGAGCGTTTTGCCGGCGCTGCGGGCCGCGCGGCTCCATCCGGTGGAGGCGCTGCGGCATGAGTGAGCCGATCGGCCCCGGCGCGCTGATGAGCGTGCGCGGCGTGCGGAAAAACTACCGCTCCGGCGGCGGTTTGCTCGAAGTGCTCCGCGGCGTGGACTTTGCCATCGAGCCTGGCGACTTCGTGGCGATCGTCGGCCAGAGCGGCTCGGGAAAGAGCACGCTCCTGCACCTGATGGGCCTGCTCGACGCCCCCGACGCCGGAGAGGTCTGGCTCGGCGGCGAACGCATCGACAACCTCCCTATCGCCCGCCGCGACCGCCTCCGCAACACCGACATCGGCATGGTGTTTCAGGCCTACCACCTCCTGCCGGAGTTCGACGCCCTGGAGAATGTCCTCGCTCCGCTGCTCGTGCGGTATTCGGTGGCCGCGTGGGTCCGCGAGCGCGGGGAGGCTCGGCGGCGGGCGGCCGAGCTGCTCGAGCGGTTCGGGCTCGGGGACCGGCTCCACCACAAGCCGCGGCAGCTTTCCGGGGGCGAGATGCAGCGGGTGGCGATCGCCAGGGCGCTCGTCGCCCGGCCGCGGCTGCTCCTGGCGGACGAGCCGACGGGCAACCTCGACGAGCAAAGCGGCGCTGGAATCCTCGACACACTCTGCGAGTTGAAC
>JBIIOM010000225.1:0-4196 GCA_044336925.1 Pirellulales bacterium | reverse complement strand
CGAAAATCGGCAGGATGCCGATGTTTCGCGTGAAGCCAGATCCGCTTCGGGACGAAGCGGTCTACGGCGGGCGGAGCCCGCCAAGCGAAAATCGGCAGGATGCCGATGTTGTCGCGTGAAGACAGATCCGCTTCGGGACGAAGCGGTCTACTTTGGACGGAGGCGAGCGGGTCGGCGGAAGCTCGACGAGCTTTTGGACCGAGTCCGCGAGGGACAACGCGAGGCGACTTCTGCCGCCCGCGAACCGGCGGGCAGCTAGTTGGGATCCGCTTCGGGACGAAGCGGTCTACGGCGGAGCAAGCGGTCTACCGGCCGCGTTTGGACATGCGCTTGCCCTTTTCCTTCGCCGTGCCCGCCCAGCGAAACTTGACCGGCAGGCCGAAGACTTTTTCGAAGAGGTCGGTGCGGCGCTCGGCGCCCCAGATGTCGACCTGCGGTTCCTGGTCGGCGACGACGTCGATGAAGACGCCCTCGTCGTCGATCCGCACGGCCACGTCGCTCACCTGTTGCGACCGGCTGCGGTCGAGGCCGCCGGCCAACCGCAGGATCGCCGCCATGCGATGCACCCGCTGCTGGTCCTCCGCAGGCACGCGGGCGAGGTTTTCGTGCTTGCGCTTGGGATGCGCGCCGCGGTGGTAGCGGGCCACGTTGGCGATGAGTTCGAGATCGTGGGCGCGGATGCCGGGGAGGCGGCTGTTGCGGATCAGGTGGTAGCTGTGCTTGTGGTGCTGGTCGTAGTTGATGACGTAGCCCACGTCCTGGAGCCGCGCCGCGCATTCGAGCAGCGTGCGGTCGCCCGGCTCGAGCGCGAGCGGCTCGGCGAGCTGCTCGTAGATGCGTCCGGCGAGCGTTGCCACCTTGCGGCCATGCTCGAGTTCGCCGGAGCAGGCGGCCGCCAGCCGCTCGATCGCCTCGTCGCGGAGCGCCGGAGCGTCGGCGGCTTCGTCGTGCGGGCCGCCGAGCACCTCGTCGATCATCTCCCGCACCAGGCCGTCGCGGACGCCGCGGGTGTGGATCACGAGCGTGTTGACGCGAAACCGTTTCATGAGCGCGTCGACGATCGTGAGTCCGGCGACGATGATGTCGCCGCGGTCGGGCGTCATTCCCGCCATGCCGCGGCGGGCGCGGAGCGGCATCTTGCGCAGGCGGTCGAGCAGGTGCCGCACCTCGGCCTGCGACACCTTGTAGCCGGCGACCGGGGCGTCGGACTGCTTCTTCGTGGCCATGATGAGCTCGGCCAGCGTCGTGAAGGTGCCGCCGCAGCCGACGAGGAAGTGCGGGGCGAAGAGCGGCCGCGTGGTCCGTTTCTTGAGGCAGGCGGTCACCTCCTCCTCCATCCGCTCGAAGTCGGCCAGCGTGGCGTTTTCGCCGAGGGCGAATTGTTCCGTGAGCCGCACCGCGCCGAGCGGCGTCGAGAAGATCGACTCGATGAGGTTGCCGGTGGCGAAGACGATCTCGGTGCTGCCGCCGCCGATGTCGGCCACGACCACGTTCTTGCCGGAGAGGTCGAAGGCGTGTTGCACGCTGGCGAAGGCGAGCCGCGCCTCGCGGTCGCCCGCGATCACCTCCACCTCGAGCCCCACCTCCTCGCGCACCCGTCGGCAGAATTCCGGGCCGTTGCGGGCCTCGCGGACCGCGCAGGTGGCGATCGTGCGGAGGCTCGTCACCTGGTAGCCCGCCGCGATCTCCTTGAACGTGCGGAGGGCCTGCAGCGTCTTGTCCATCGATTCGTCGTCGAGCCGTCCCTGCGACGAGACACTGCGTCCGAGCCGCGTGGGCTCCCGTTCTTCGTCGAGGATCCGGTAGGCCCCGCCGCGGAGCGCCTCGGCCACGAGCAGCCGCACGCTGTTGGAGCCGATGTCGATCGCGGCCAGCCGGCTCGTCAGATCGGCCGAGAGGTAGATCTGCTTGTCTTCGGTGAATGTGCCGGCCATTGCCCGCGGGTTCCTTGCTGGTGCCCCGCCAATCATACCCTGCCGGTTTGCCGACGGTCGCACGCGATGCGGTAGACTCCCGGCCATCACGAAAAATTCACGATATCGCTCCGCCGTGCCGTCCCTCCCGCCACCGATCGAATATTCCAAGCAGGGCCGTTGGACGCCCGACGCGCCGGCGTGCGCCGTCGCCGTCGGCAATTTCGACGGCGTGCACGTCGGGCATGCGGCGATCGTGCGGCGGCTCCTGGAGACCGCCCATCGGCTCGGTGTGCCAGCCGTCGTGCTCACGTTCGACCCCTCGCCGGCCGCGATCGTCCGGCCCGAGTCGGCCCCCGTGCCGCTCACCACGCCCCGCCGCCGGGCCGAACTGCTGCTCGCGCTCGGTGTCGACGCCGTCTTCGTGCAGCCGGCCGATGCGGCGCTCGTGGCGATCGAGGCGGAGGACTTCTATCACGAGATCCTGCGCGGCCGATTGCGGGCCGCGGCGCTCGTCGAGGGGCTCGACTTCCGATTCGGCGCCCGCCGCCGCGGCGACATCGACCTGCTGCGGTCGCTTTGCGGCGCCGACGGCATCCCGCTCGAGACGGTCGCGCCGGTGCAGCACGGAGGGGAGAGCGTGTCGAGTTCGCGGCTGCGACGCCTGATCGCGGCGGGGGAGATCCGCGCGGCGAAGGGGATGCTGACGGCGGCCTACCGGCTGACGGGCACCGTGGTCGAGGGCGCACGCCGCGGCCGCACGATCGGCTTCCCGACCGCGAATCTCGGAAGCGTGGCCACGCTCCTGCCGGCCAACGGCGTCTACGCGGCCCGCGCGGCGGTCGCCGGCCGATCCGAGTCGTGGCCGGCTGCCGTCCACGTCGGACCGAACGTATCGTTCGGCGCGACGGTGACGACGGTCGAGGCGCACCTCGTCGGCTGTGCGGAAAACCTCTACGGGGCGACGCTCGACGTTGACTTCATCGACCGGCTGCGCGACACTCGCTCGTTCGCGTCGATCGACGAATTGAAGGCGCAGCTCGCCCGCGACGTCGCGCTGGCCGTGGAGATCACCCGCGGCGACGAATCACCCGAGAGGACACCGTGATGCGATTGGACTGGGCCAGCCTGCTCGAGATCCTGCGAAACTGCCAGCGGGTGGTGCTCACCAGCCACGTGCGCCCCGATTGCGACGCGCTCGGCAGCGAACTCGGCATGCTCGGGATCCTCGAGGCGATCGGCAAGGACGTGCGGATCGTCAACGCCCAGTCGACGCCGGAAGGGCTCAGGTGGATCGACCCCGGCCACCGGCTGGAATCGCTCCAAGAGGGCGTCAAGAAGGAAGACCTGCTCGACCGCGACCTGTTCATCGTGCTCGACACGAGCGCCTGGGCCCAGCTCGGCGCGATGGCGGACGTGGCCAAGCAGATGCGGGAGAAAGTGCTCGTCATCGACCATCACGTGAGCGAAGACGATCTCTCCGACCGCTGGTTCAAAGACACGTCGGCCGAGGCCACGGCGCGGATCGTCTACGAGATCGGCCTGCGGCTGAAGGTGCCGCTCGTGGAGCGGATCGCGACGCCCCTCTACGCCGGCCTCTCGACCGACACCGGCGGCTTCCGGTTTCCGTCGACCTCCGGTGAAAGCTTTCGCGTCGCCGCGCGGCTCGTCGATGCCGGTGCGAGCCCGCCGGCGATCTACCGCGAGCTTTTCGAACAGGATTCGATCGCCCGGCTGCATCTCGTCGGCCGCACGCTCGCCGGCGCGCGGGTCTCCCACGACGGCCGGATCATCACCTCCACCGTCCGGCAGAGCGACATCAAGGAAGTGAAGGCGTTGCCTGCCGACACCGAAGACCTCGTCAACCTCACGCTCGCCGTGAAGGGCACGGAGCTCGCCGTCATCCTGATCGAGCAGCCCGACGGCCGCGTGAAGACGAGCTTCCGCAGCCGCAGCCACGTCGATTGCAATCTGCTCGCCGCCCGGTTCGGCGGGGGCGGCCACAAGGCGGCCGCCGGCGCGATCCTGCCCGGCGCCTTCGACGCGGCGCTCGGCCAGGTGGCCGCGGCCGTGGACGAGGCCTGGCGGAAGAAGTCGTGACTTTCCAGAAACCAGCGCACGAAAGCCCGCAGCGCAAGCAAGGTTATTCCGCCCCCGTTTCTTGAAGAACGTCCCAACTCCCCTCGCTTGCGCGTCGGGCTTCCGAAGTCGTACTTCCCTCCTCAATAATGCTGCTCGACTCGTCACCCGGAGCGATGCCATGAGCCATCATGCCCATGACCG
>JBIIOM010000224.1:0-4270 GCA_044336925.1 Pirellulales bacterium | reverse complement strand
GCCCGACGCGCGAGCGAGGAGCGTTGGCGCGTTTCTCGCGGGTCGGGTGGGGGCGCCGTTGGTTGGAGTGGAGGGCGGATGGACCTTGCTGGCGCTGCGGGCTTCCGTGCGCTCGCTCCCATAGCCCACGAGAGGGCATGTGCAGCCCCGAAGCCGGCGTGGGCGTTGATAACGCCGGAAGACAGATCCGCTTCGGGACGAAGCGGTCTACGTAGAAGCGGCCTGCGTTACTGGCGGAGGACGGCGCCGACTTTGCGGCCGCAGGCGGCGATGACGTCGGCGACCACGCGGTTGGCCTCGTCGCTCGAGAGCGTGCCCGTGAAGCTCCGCAGCCGCAGCGACACCACCATGCTCTTCTTGCCGGGGCCGAGCCGCTCCGCGTCTTTCCACACCTGCACGAGCCGGCAATGCTCGAGCAAGTCGCCGGCAGCCGCGCCGACGGCGGCCGCGAGATCGCCCCACGGCACCGACTCGTCCATCACGAGATTCACGTCCCGTTCCACCGCCGGGAAGTCGCTCGGCCGGCGGAGCTTTCTTTCGATGCCGAGCGCCGACTCGAGCTTGTCGAGTCGAAGTTCGGCGGCCGCCACGCCCTCGTCGAGACCGGCCCCCGCGAGCACGCGGGCCGCGACCTCGCCGACGACACCGATTCGTTCCGCAGGCCGCCCCGGCAGGTCGAGGATGATCTCGGCGGCGCGACCGCGGGTGAAGAGGTCGAGGTCCACGGGGCGAAACGCGGCGCAGACGCCGAACCGGCTCAGCACCGCTTCGGCGAGTCCCTTCGCGGCCGCGAACGAACCTCCCGTCACGAACGTCACGAGCAATGGCTCCTCGACCGGAGATTCCGCGACGGCGGCCGGTCGGGCGATGTAGGCGCGGGCGATCTCGAAGAGTTCGGCATGGGGGGCGCCCACCGCCAGATTGCCGGTGCGGGCCTCGAGCAGGCTCGGCACGAGCG
Organism: Pirellulales bacterium; assembly: GCA_044336925.1. Classification (GTDB taxonomy): domain Bacteria; phylum Planctomycetota; class Planctomycetia; order Pirellulales; family UBA1268; genus RGVT01. Next base: position 3,312 of record JBIIOM010000224.1, on the reverse strand, counting down.
TGCGCCGCAGGCGATCGGCGCCGCGCACGAGCGCGGGGGAAATCACGAGGGGAGCCTCGTCGCCCCAGGGGCTTTGCGTGGCCTCGAGCCCGGCACTGACGACGCTCCGTGTCATCGCCTCGCAGAGACCGGCGCCGACGAGCACGGCCGAGGCGGTGCGGATGGCTTGCTCGCGCGGCGAGAGTTCGACCGGCCGCGCGGTGATCGGCCAGTCTTCGGGCACGCGGTCGTAGCCCTCGATGCGGGCGATTTCCTCGACGAGATCGATCTCCCGCCAGACGTCGCGCCGCCACGTCGGCGCCCGCCAGCGCGAGGGCTTTCCGGCGGCGTCGCCCGCATCCAACTCGGCGAACCCCAGGCCGGTGAGAATCGCCCGCTGCCTGTCGGCTGCGACGTCGATGCCGAGCACCTCGCGGACGCGGTGCGGCCGCAACTCGATCGTGGCCGGCGCACACGCGAGCGTGCCGGCCTCGACGGCGGCCTTTTCGAGCGTGCCTCCGGCGAGGTCGAGGATCAGCGCCGCGGCCCGGCGGCTCGCCCAATCGACGGCCGCGGGATCGGGCGTGCGTTCGAAGCGATACGAAGAGGGGCTCGCGAGCACGAGCCCGCGGGCGGCGGCCCGCACGGCCAGCGGCGCGAACTGCGCCGACTCGAGCAGGATGTCGGTGGTGGCGTCGGCGATCTCGCTCTCGGCGCCCCCCATCACACCGGCGAGCGCGACCGGCCCCTCGGCGTCGGCGATCACGCACATCTGTTCGGTGAGCGGGTAGGTCTTGTGGTTGATCGCCGTGAACGGCTCTCCGGCGGAGGCGCGGCGGACCACGATCCTGCCCCCGCGGATCTTCGCGAGATCGAAGGCGTGCAGCGGCTGCCCGCACTCGAGCATCACGTAGTTGGTGGCATCGACCACGTTGTTCACGCTCTCGATGCCGACCGTCGCCAGCCGCTCGACGAGCCAGGCCGGGCTCGGGCCGATCTTCACGCCGCGGATGACTCGCGCGGAATAAAACGGGCAGACGTCGGGGGAGCGGATCTCCACCGCCACGCTCTCGGCCGCGGGACGGCCGCCCTCGAGGGGCCGTGGGTCGGGGATGTGGAGCGGACGGCCGAAGAGCACCGCCGCCTCGCGGGCCACGCCGATGTGGCCGAGGCAGTCGGGACGGTTGCTCGTCACCTCGATCTCGACGGCGGTGTCGCCGCCGACCGTCGCCGTCGACTCATGATTGAGACCCGACATCAGCAGCCGTTCCACGAGCGCCTCGATGGGCGCCTGGAGCTGCACGTAATCGGCGAGCCAATTGGTGGAGATGATCATCTAGTGTGAACCTTCGCCGAGGGAGGCACGGAGGTCGGCGAACGCTCGAGGAGCCTTGGGCCGCCGCGGCCCACGCGACGAGACTTTTGCCGCCTCCGTGTCGGTGTTTCAAAGAGATCTTGAACGTACCTAAAACTGCTCCAGAAATCGCACGTCGTTGCGGTAGAAGTCGCGGATGTCGGCCACGCCGTAGCGGCGGGCGGCGATCCGCTCCACGCCCAGCCCGAAGGCGAAGCCGGAGACCTGATCGGGGTCGTAGCCCACGGCCGCGAGCACCGCCGGATCGACCATGCCGGCGCCCCCCATCTCGATCCAGCGGCCGCCCCATTCCATGTCGACCTCGACGCTCGGCTCGGTGAACGGGAAGAACGACGGGCGAAACCGCACGTGCACGTCGCCGCCGAGGAAGCTCGAGGCGAAGAGCCTGAGCACGCTCTTCAGGTGCGCCATCGTCGTGCCCGGCTCCACGAGGAGGCCTTCGACCTGGTGAAACATCGGATAGTGCGTGGCGTCGGCCGTGTCGGGACGGTAGACGCGGCCGAGCGAGACGATCCGCAGCGGCGGCTTCCGCTTTTCCATCACGCGGATCTGCACGGTGCTGGTCTGCGACCGCAGGAGCAGCGGGTCGGACGCGCGGGCGACGGAGAGGTAGAAGTTGTCGAGCGGATCGCGGGCCGGATGCTCGGCGCCGATCGCGAGCGCCTCGAAGTTATGCCACTGATCCTCCACCTCGGGGCCATCGACGCTTTCGAAGCCGAGCCGCCCCATGATCTCCTGCACGCGGCGGATCGTCTGGGTGATCGGGTGCAGGTGCCCCAGCCGGACCGGATCGCCGGGGAGCGTGACATCGATGGCCTCGGCCTCCGCGGCCTTTCCGGCCACGCGGCCCTGCGCCGCTTCGAGCGCGGAGGTGATCGCCTGCTTGGCGTCGTTGAAGTGCCTGCCGCCGGCGGGACGATCGTCCGCCGCCAGGCCGCCGAGCAGCTTTTGAATCGCCTTCAGGCGGCCGCTCTTGGCGCCGAGGAATTCGACCCGCGCCTGCTCGAGCGTCGCCTCGTCGCCGGCCACGTCGAGCGCGGCCGTGGCGTCGGCCCGGAGTCGGTGCAGTTCGGCCGTGAACGCTTCCAGCGAAACGGTTGCCACTGCCTTACGCGACCGCGGCCGGCTCCGGCAGGCCGAGAGCCTTGCGAACCTGCTCCACGACGGCATCGAAGCCCGTCGGGTCGACCACGGCCATTTCGGCGAGCGTGCGACGATCGAGGTCGGAGCCGATCTTCTCGAGGCCGGCGATGAATTGGCTGTAGCGAATGCCGCGTTCACGAACCGCGGCGTTGATCCGCACGATCCAGAGGCGACGGAAGTCGCGCTTCTTGCGGCGACGGTCGCGGCGGGCATAGACACCCGCGCGAATGATCGATTCCTTCGCCGTCCGCAGCAGGCGGCGACGGCCGCCGACGGAGCCCTTCACCCGCTTGAAGAGACGCTTCTTGGCACGCAGACGCGGGACGACATTTTTCGTACGCATGGATCTCTACCTTCTTGAATCGTGGAAGCCTTCTAATGTCGCTCAATCGCGGCAGAATGCAAGGGCGGGCGAAAAAGGTGTCAGGACTCTTTTCCGGCGAATCTTTCTCGGAGTGGTTTCCCGGGAGACCGGAAAAGAGTCCTGACACCTTTTTCGCGGCCGGACTAATAGCTGTATCCGGCGAGCGCTTCGATGATTTTCGGGGTGTCAACCTTCGCGAGCACGCCCGTGCCGCGGAGGTCGCGCTTGCGTTTGGCGGTGAGCCGCACCTGGAGGTGACTCGTGCCGGCGCGGCGGTGCTTCACCTTGCCGGTGGCGGTGGCCCGGAAACGCTTCTTGACGCCCTTGTGGGTCTTCTGCTTCGGCATGGGAAACTCCTTGCTTTCGTTCGCTCGAGGGGTTGGAAATATTACTTGGGCGACAGCGTGCACACCAGCCGGCGGCCCATTTGCTGCGGCGGGGACTCGACTTT
>JBIIOM010000003.1:0-40358 GCA_044336925.1 Pirellulales bacterium | reverse complement strand
GACCGACTCGCTGGGGAGTCGGGAAAGCGTCTCCACGCTGTCGCCGTGATGGATCGTCCATGCCATCCCCGCAGCCTACGCGCCGCGTCCAGTTCTGAAATGCCCCGAAATGCGCTCTCTTGTGGGAAGACGGCAACTCAGGCCACCGGCTCGTCCGGCGGCAACGGCACCGCATCGGTCGGCGGCAGCTTCTCCAACCACTCGCAATACCCGTGCCAGTAGCACCCTTCGCCGCAGTCGGTAAGGAGATCGGCCCCGACGAGAAACGTGCCGCCGGTTCCCGCCACCGGCTGAATTTGCCGGTCGGCATGGGCCGCGTTGAGGGCCGCCAGTTCGTCTAGGTGTTGCGAGGCGTCCAGCCACATTAGGAGTCTCTCCCCATTGCTGCATTAAACGTCGCCAGCGCGCTATTGATTGCGGACGCATCTGCCGCCGAAAGATTCGTTCCAATGGTATAGCCGGACATTCGTGCGGTCGTGATCGACTGCGGAATGGCCTCGTTACTTCTTCTAAGGCCAAAGATAGATATGGGGCCAGTGTTGGTTGTGCTGTAGGCCGTCCCTGCGCCGACGCTTGTGCCGTTCAGGAACAACTCCAATCCGCCAGTACCGGGGTTGCTGCTCGCAATCGCGGATCGTCTCAGCGTCGGTGCATTGTTGCCAGCGGAGCCAGATGCCCCGGCGTCGGAGAAATTGAACGCGGTCAGATTTTGGCTGGCTTGCGTGAAAATACCGAAGATCGAATTATTGCCGCTTGCGCCCCACGCACCGAGAAGGTACTGCCCGCCAAAACTGGAGGAAAACAAAACAGCACCGATATGCCTGCCAGTTGCGAAGTTCAGCGGTAGTCCTGTGTTCAGCCACTTGCTACTACCGTTGCTGATAAGGCCGCTCGCCTCGTTGTAGTCGGCTGCGACGAAGTTGCTGTTCGTGTCCGTCGCATTCCCAAACTGCGTCCCGCCGAGGGACTGCCCGCGATAGAGCGGGACGAGTGCGGCTGCGAGGCCGGTGCCAGCGAAGAGGTTGAGACGATAGAAGCGGTCGCGCAGGCCAGCGGCGTCGATGGCGTTGCAGAAGTCGTTGACGGCGCTCGCGGTGGAGGTGCTGACGGTTCCGCCGTTGGCGTACACGTTATCAATCCACTCCCTTGCCTCTGGATGCCCAACGCGGTCAAACGCCGGGTCGCTGCTGGGGCGGTCGCGGCGCAGGGCCGCATTGAACGAGCGAAGCAGGGTATCTATCGCGAGCGACTGCTCCGCTGTTATGTGCGCACCGATTGAATACATCTGGAATACGCCAAGCGGCATGTAGTTTGGCGAGGCTACCGTAGTGGCTGATGCTGCCTTGCCAAAAACCGCCATGACACCCGCGGACGGCGGTACTATGTTGCCAAAACTGCCTCCTGGCGCACCGGCAACTATCATTCTGTTTTGAGCAGTCGTTGTCGTTGATGCGATAAATCGCCTTGGAACGAAAGGCGAAGTGCCTGCGCTAGAGATCGACGTACCGGACTGCACTTGGAGGCCAGTGTTTTGCCGGATGTAAAACGAAACTCCTGCTACAGCTCCCGCGTTCCCGTAATCGGTTCCGATATAGTCTCCAAACTGCTGCCCCTGACGCGACGAAGAAAAACCCATGTGTAGGCCGCTAGTAGCCTGGACAAAGTCCGCAGGGGCGAGGCCGGTGATAAGGTACTTCGTGTTGCTTGATGTCAGTCCTCCGCTCGCGCCTGTTTCCGTGTAGTCGGATGACGCGAAGTTGTAATTAGCGTCTACGGGGTGTCCGAATAGCGGCCCTTGTAAGGTCGGCCCGCGATACAGCGGGACCAAGCAGGCCGATAGGTTGCTGCCGCAAAAAAGGTTCAGGCGATAGAACAGGCTTCGCAGCCCTAGCGAGTCAACGCCCCTGCAAAACTCGCTGAGAGCCTCCAGCGTTGCCGCTGAAGCGTTTCCGCCGTTTGCGCGGACTCGTGAAAACCAGCCGATAACCTCTGGGTGCATGGTGCGGCTGAACAGCGGCACACCAAAGCTGCCGCCAAGCAGCCCGAGCGGCATTGTTGGCGGCGCGTGTCCGCTTGCCAGCACTCCGGCATTCACAGGTCGGCCCCAAGAGCCGTAACGTCGATGCTCTCCGCGTTGTGCGTACTGACGCGAACGCTCCAAGACGCATTGGGTAGGACGAGGTTGCTGTAGGTGGTGCTGACTCGCGAACCCTTTACGTTCGCACCCACGGTGGCTGCGGCCACGTTTACTTCATCGAAGAAGTAGAACGTCGTCCCGTCGTGCAGGAAAATCCGCACCATGCCTGCTGTTGTCGTGACGCGGGCCTGCACGACTATCTCCGCGATACGGGTGCCGGTCGCAGCCCCCGTAATCAGCGTGGCAACGGTGCCAGTGCCGTCGCGGTTCGTATTCGCGGTAGCGATATTGACGGTGCCAATACGCGGCGTAACTGCAAACTGCGGCTCTAGGGCCATGACAGACTCCTATCGGAAAGAAGACCAGAGGTAAATGTTCATTGAGGCGCGCGCTCGCGTTGTCATGCGGGCATTGGCCAGCGTGCCAGAGGTCAAATCGCTGGCGTTGGTGCTGCCGCTGGTGACGGTTTTCCAGGTTTGATCCCCAGCCAGGAACGTCGTGGAGGTTGCCGAACCACTGCCAAGCCGAGCCGTGTCGATGACACCGCTCTGAATATCTTGTGCGCTATGCGTATGAGAGAGGGGCGTGCGGGCATCCGTCAGCCGGGCGTCCGACGAGGAAACAGCGTCGGTGATGCCGTAGCCAGAGAGCGTTGTCGGGGTGGCCGTGATCGTTGACCACGCCTGCGTGTGGGCGGTCGGGGTTCGAGCATCGGAGAGCCGGGAGTCGTTACCTTGGCAGGCCGTGAGTGCGGTGCTGCCGTAAGTAACTAATAGGGCGTTTGAAACTGCCGATACGCTTAGGCCAACCATTGATGTGGCAGCGACAAGTTTTCCGGCGCTCGGTGTGCCAGCAATTCCCACCATTGCAACCGTCGCTGCGGTCCCTGCGCCAGAAGCGTTCGACAGGTCGCCGCTTGCCGACAGAAACCCGTGCGTGTGGCTCGTCGCGGCCTTGTCGTCGAGAGCCGTTTGCGTGGCCGTGCTGACGGGCTTCGAGGCATCGCTTGTGTTATCGACGTTGCCGAGGCCGACCATGCTCTTGGTGACGCCGCTGACCGTGCCGGTGAACGTCGGGCTCGCGAGCGGGGCTTTCGAGGCGAGCGAGTTGGTGACGGTCGTTGAGAAGTTCGCGTCTGAGCCCAAAGCCGAGGCCAACTCCGCGAGCGTGTCGAGCGTCGCCGGGGCCGCGTTCACCACGGCGGCGACCGCAGCCGTAACGTCAGCGGTGCGGGCGATTGACGAGGAGAGCCGCGCGTCGGGGAGCGTGCCAGAGGTGAGCAGGCTGGCATTGGTGGTCGGCGGCGCGGCGGCCACGACGGCCGTCGTGAAGTCGGTGATCTGGCTGGCCGTGTGGGTATGCGTGAGCGGCTGGCGGGCATCCGAGAGGCGGGCGTCCGTCGTCAGAACGTAGGAGCCTGCGGCTTGCTTGCCGTCGAGGGCCGCCTGCAGGCCTACGATCGCGGAAACCGTGTGGCCGTGTGGATCTGGCGGGAAGGTGGAGGGCTTCCCTTCCAGCTCCGTCCAAGTGGAAACGCCACCCGAGAATTCCTCCCACGCGAGCAGATCGGCCGAGAGCTGGTAAATCTTGTCGTCGGCCTGGACGTAGACGAGCATCCCAGCCTCGCGACGAGGGGCCGGGATCGCGTCCCGCTCCGCCAGCGTGGCGACCGTGCGATAGCCGCCCTTGCCATAGCGGGCCTCGTGCGATGGGTGCACGTCGGCCGTGTCGAGCGGCACGACCGGGGCGACGACGTTGGTGCCCTTGATCTGCGGCATTACGAAATCTCCACGACGGCCGTGCCGGTGATCGGGTAGGTCGAGCGGTAAATGCGGTAGGGCCGCGAGGCTTGCCCATCAAAGGCAATATTTCGCAGCGTCAGCCCCCAGGCGGTCGTCAGAAAGCCGTTGACGCGGAGAACGGGCTCGCCAAATGACACGGGCAGCACGACGTAGAGGTAGGCCGACGCGGCGACGACCGTCTTTTCGATGGCCCGCGATTGGGCCATATCGAGCGAGAGGCTCGTCTTGATCTGGGCGTCGGTGATGTCGGCCGCGGTCGAGGAGCCGACGGCCCGCACGAGCAGCGTCTCATTCGGGGTGGCAGTGGTGCCGGCAACGGCCATAGTTCGTATCCTGCGGATTTTTTGCGAACGATCGGCCCACGACCACGGATGGGATGCCCCGCCGATGATCGCCACCTCGTACAACTTCTCGACGCCTTGCTCCGTGACGGCTATCCGGTCGCCCTTCTTGGGGTCGGCCGGCAGTTCGTCCTTGTGGATGAAGAAATCCAAGCTCTCCATCCGCACCAATTGCCCGGCCGAATCGACAGACTCCCAGCGGCCAACGACCAGCGTGGCCCGGCAGGTTCGCGGCAGGAGCGTGCCGGCCGGCCGGTATTGAACTTCAACGGCGAGATGCTCCCGACGCTGTTGCTCAAACCACAACTCGGCCTTGGCCAACATATCCTGCATCGCAATACTCCCGGGAACGGGTTGCGCCCGCGGCGGCGGCTATTGAAAGCGCCGCCGCGGGGCACCCGTCAGCACGCCACTAGGCCTTCATCAGCTTGACGCGGACGGTCGCGTCGCCGGAGGCGGCGGCCGCGACGGCATAGCCGGCGAGCGTGTTGTCCGTGGCGGTCGTCGTCACGTTCTTGTTGGTCGCGTTCCAGTAGACCTTGGCGTACGCGTTGATCGCGCCGGTGGCCTTGGGGAACTCGACCAGGCCGTCGACCACGACCGCCCCAAGCGTGTTCGCCGGGATGTCGTGATCGGCGATGCCGACACCGATGGAACCGAGAACCACCACGTCGCCCGACGCAACGGCCGAGCCCGGGGTGTAGTCGAGGGAAGTGCCCTCGCCAACGATAGAAGCCATTTGAAACTCTCTTTCTTGGAAACAGGGTTAGGGTTGATCGAAGACCCGGCCGGCGGGCTTGGGCTCCCGCCGGCCGGGCACAGTCACGTCAGAGATCAAGCAGTCGCCATCCGGTAGGCACCGTTCTTCTCGCCCTTGGCCACGCCAAAGGAGAAGTGGCCGCGGATCTGCACGCCGAGTTGGTTGAAGTCGGCTTCGGCCGACTCCACGACCGGCTGGCGCTGACCGCCGAGGAAGGCGACTTCCATCGCGGGCAGATCCATCGGGTCGGCACACAGCCACCAAGTCGACGCGCTCGAGAGGTAGCTCGAGCCCACGACCTGGTAACGGCCGGCGAGCACGTTCGCGTTGCCGCGGACGGTATCGCTGCCGGTGATGAGGAGCGAGCTGCTCATGATCTCGGCGGCCGGGAGCTCGAGGTCCGATGGGACCAGCAGGATCCGCGGAGCCACGCCGAGCACGTTGCCGTCGCCGTCCTTGAGCTTGCGGTAGCTCGCGGTCGCCGTGCGGAGGGAGGTCAGCGAGAACGCGTTGCCCGCGGCCGCCGTTTCCTTCGCGTAGTAGCTGGCGTTGCTGGCCTCGAAGGCAGCCCAGAACACCTTGTTGAGCCGAAGCGCGGCACCGCGGCCGAGCCGTGCACTGACCTGCGTCAGAGCACCGAGATCGTCGTTCACGAGGTCGACCATCGAGATCGAGCTCAGGCGGCCGTAGAGGTCCGCCTTGATCGACCGCGTCTCCTCGCCGGCGTCGGCCGACTTGAGCTCACCCGTGGGGCCGACCGGTTCGAACTCGAAGCCACCCGTCACACGCACGCCCGTCACCGACTTGTAGTCGCTGACCGAGCGAACGGAGGCGATGCGGTCCCAGTTGCTCTCGACGGCGGTGAAGCCGTTGAGGAGGAACTTGCCGTAGGTCGCAGACAGGACCGTCGAGATGCTGTGGGTCGCAAACGCGGCCTTGAGCACCTCGCGGCAGTTGCCCTCGCTGATGCGAGCCGGGCCGGTGTAGCCGTTGGCCTTGGCAGCGGCAAGCACCACCTGGGCCAGCGACGCCTCGCCACGCCGGGCGTGAGCCGCCTCGAGCGTCCGCTCGTCGAAGGCCTTTTCCGCACCGTGCAGGCCACCGGCAAGGCAGAGCGACGCCACGACCGTCTTCGGGTCGTCGGTCGGAGCCTTGACGTGGACCGCCGGCGCGGCGGGGGCGGCGGGGCGCGAGGCCCGCACGTCCGCCAGAAGCTCGGCCTTCAGCTCCTTCAGGATCTCGGCCTTGATGCTTTCCATCGACTTGTTCTCCTCGGACACGACCGCGGCAGCGGTCACAGGGGTTTCCACGGCGACGCTCGCCGTGCCTTCCATCGGGGCGGACGCCTCGACGGGGTTTTTGGTGGCTTCGTCAGCCATGGTTTCTTCTCCTGGGTCTTGCTCCGCTGCGATCTGCACCGTCGTCGAGGCATCGGCCCCGAACATTACGACGCTGACTTCGCGGAGCATGGAACTACGAACTACGGAAATCGGCCCGGTGAATTCCCGGCCGTTGACGGTGACGGTTTCGCCGGCGGCGACGTTTTCGATGCGGTTCACGTCGGCACCGATCGAGGCCTGGAAACGCCAGCCTTTCTTCGCGTAGCTCACTACGCGGTCATAGATTTCGCCCTCGCCGATCAGATTGCCGGCCAGCGCGAGGTCTTCCATCGAATTGTCGATAGAGTCGGCTTGGCCGAGAGCGGCGGAAATGTCGTACTGGTGGCCGTACATGATCGACACGACATTCGTCTTCGTGTCCATGCCCGCGAGGTCGACAACGATTGGGTTTCTGGACCACGACTGCCGGATCGCCCGGCCGGTGTAGGCCGTGAGCGAAAACCGCGGCTGGCCGCTGGCCTGGCCTTCGGCGGCGACGGACGGCTGCACAACGCTGAAATCCGCCTGGGCCACGATCCCGTGGCGGGTGGCGTTCTCGGCGGCAACAGACTCGCGACGGTGGCGACCGCTCATTGGTCTTGCTCCTGGCTGGGGTTGTTTTGCGGGGCTGGCGTTGCCGCCTCGGGGCGGATGCCAAACTCCTCCTCGACGCCGCGCTCGATCGCCCGCTGACGAAGCACGACACGCCAATCGAGGCCGCGCTTGGCACACACGTCGGCGAGGCTCGCCATGTTGTTGTTGACGAGCTCCACGTCCGCACTCGATTCCTTGAGCGGGTCGATGTGCTCGAAGCCATCCCACACCCAACGCCAATTCCACTGGTCGCGGGGCGGCAGGCCGTCGGGGATCGCACCGTCCACAAGGGCGGCCTCGTCGAGCCAACGCTCAAAGAGCGGGTCGAGAATGACACGCTCGAGGTCGCTCCGCTCGGTGCCGATGTGCTTGCGGTAGACGAGGTAATCGCCCCGCATGGACGAGTAATTCGCCTGCGAACTGTCCATGCTTGCGACGATATAGGGCTGATTCAAACTTCGCGAAATTTCACAGATTAGGCGACGCACGAACGAGTCGTAGGTGCTCGTCGGCTGCTCCGGCTTCATCTGGACCGGCTCCCACCCGTCGGGGGCGGCGATGGCCATGCCACGCGTGATCGGCATGGTTTCGTAGAGCTCGAGCTTGTCGGCCCCGCGGCCGTCCGCCGGCATGGTCGTCTTCAAGATCGCGGCGAAGTCGGCCGCCGTCTCCGCGGCCGTCACGACCGCGAGCGTGTAGCGGCGCAACATGGCGAACAGTTCGAGGGCCGGCACGATCTCGCCGACGCCGCGGTGCTGGCCTGGCCGGGTGGCGTGATACCAGTGCAGGACGTGCTCGGCAGCCACCCAGCGGCCGTCCAGCGTCGCCGTCGCGAGTGCCGTGCCGGGGTGATGCTTGAGCAAGTAGTAGTCGTTGACGTTGCCGTCTTCGTCGAAGCGGATGCCGTCCGCTTCGTTCGTCCAGATCGACGCGGCCGGGTCGGCGATCTGGTCGGCCTCGATGAGCCGGAAGTCCAGCGTGACGGCATCGCGGCGGCGGGAAAGCCGGCTGTTGGTCGTCATGACGCCAAAGATTTCGCCGTCGCCCAACTTCGCCCGCTTGCAGATGCGGAGTTTGTTGGCGAGGTCGACGTTGACGGACCAATCGAAATTGGTGAGCTCAACCTGCCGGACGAGCTCTGGGTCAACGTCGGGGCCAAGGTCGAGTTGGATCTTCGGACCGGTGCCCACGAGGTCGTTGGCCCAGGTGCTTACCATGCCGGCGGCGTAGCTGTTGTTCGCGATCTCGTAGCGAGCCCGCGAGCGGAGCTTGCGGCGAACCTCGTGGCTGAGAGCCGCGTCGGCCGAGTAGTAGTCGGCTTGCGACCAATGCCGGCGGTTGAGCTCGGTCGTCTGGGCGGCGTCGTAGCGGGCACGCACCAGCGTCGACATAGCGGCCTGCTGCGCGGCGATCGTCGCCTGCAGCGTCCGCTTCGACGGCCCAACGAGCTTGGAGAACAGCCCCATTAGCCGGTGGCCCCCGGGTACTCAATGCGGGCCATACGCAGGCTCTTGAAGGGCGACACGGAAGCCGCCCGCGACTGCATGACAAATTTGGCGGCCTCCACCTGGCGGTCGAGCTCGTGCTGCTCGACTTCACCGGCGTCGGTGCGGGCGCGACGGGGCTGGGCGAGATTCGCCGCCAGCGCGTCGATCACGTCGTCGTTGTCGGCCAAGAGGCAGTCTCCGGCAGGTGGACGCGGTCCCTCCGCGCCTACCCATAAGTGTACCACCGTACACCCGGCATCCTGGCCAAGCCTACGCAAAAACGATTAGGCCGATCGTTCCGTCGTCTTCGTCGAACGGGTTGAAGTCGAGGTCGTCGTCAACGAGCGAGCAGATACATTCCCGCGTTGGCAACGGCATAGCCCAAGTAGGCGATGCCCATGCCTGGATTGCCGCGCCAAAACTGGTCGGCGGCAATCCAGGCATAGATCAATCCAGTGAGTGCGATGAGAGGGCCGCTCACTAGTAGTATCTCACGCAGGCGTACCATCCCCGCGGGCCGCGGGCCACGCCGATCTCGCGAGGCTTTCGCTGGCCCCAGTAGCAGGAGTTGCGGATGGCATGGTCGGCACTCACGGTCGAGAAACCTATGCCCTCCGCACGGCCGCCGTTCCGGCCGCAGTGGCGAAGAATCCCGGTGCGGGCCATGCCTTCGGCCTCGGCCTGGGCCGTCGTAATCGTGATGGTCGTCGTCGTGACGAACGTCTCAGCCAGGGCAGGGCAGGCGACAAGCAGGGCAACGAACGCGATCAAGAAACGCATGGTGGATCTCCTTTGGGGGAAACTGTCCACCCGCAGACTGCCACACCCTGCATATGCGTCAACGCCAGATTTAGCGCCGCATTTTGGCCATGATTTCCGCCCGACGTTTCGCGGCCTCCTCGCGGGACACCGTCCGGCTGGCCACCACCCCCGGCCGGGCGTCAACGCCCACGGCCGAGATCCCCGTGAAAGACGCCGCCACGGCCGAGCCCACGCAGCAGTCGAGCCAATGGTTGTCGCGGCCGGGGATCAATCGCCACTCGTCCACGACGCGGCCCTTGGCTTCGACCCGTGTCGGATACTCCGCCGCCAACTGCTCGCACAGCATTTCGTGCCGGCCCTCGTGGACCGTGAAGGCCTGCAGATCGCCGATGGGCAGCTTGCAGCGGGCCGCGAAAAAGGTTTTCCACGAATTCGTGTCGTACAAGACGTGCCGCTGGCGGTTGATCGTGCTCGTCCGCCAGTTGGCTCCCACCCGCTCGCCCTTGTCCGCCTTCTTGTCGGAGAGCGTCGAGCCGCTGGCCCCGACGAATCGGCCGTGGGTGGGGATGATCCGCGGCCCCCACTGCGACCGCCGGGCAAAGTCGCGGACCACGCCGGCCGTCTGCGCCCAATTCGCGTCAACAAAAACCTGAGAGACGCGGAGCACGGCATCGTCAGACTCCCGCGAAAACTCGCGGTCGAGTATTTCGCTGGCCACCTTCTCGAGCCCGGCGTGGATCGCCGCCTCGAGACTCACGCCGCCCGCGGCCTTAACCAGCGTCTTGCGGGCGTCGCGGAGCGTGTAGTAGGTGCGGTTTTGCTCTGGGTAGACGCCGTAGGCGACCAAGTGCCCGCGGAGTTGCTGCCCCCAAGCGACCACGGCCCAATACAAAAGTTTCTCCTGCACGTCGACGAACGCGGTCAAAGTCTCAAGGCCCGCCGGGACGATCCACCGCGGCACCGCGATCGCCCGCCCGCGAACGTCGTCCTGCGTGAGCCCCGACGCCTGGGCCTCGTTGGCGAGCGGCACCTGCTGGAACTCGCTCGCGAAGACCGCTTCGCCGTCGTCAATCAGAGCGTTGTACGCGTGATGGATCGCCGAGCGCTCGTTGTCGGGATCGAAACAGGCGGCCCACGAGACTTGGCAGCCGGCATCCATCGCCTCGCGATTGGTCGCGTAAAACTCATTCGCCTCGCGGTGGGCTCTCGCCTGGTCGCCGACGCGATCCTTGTCGAACGTGTTGCGGATCTCGCGATACTTTCCGAGCCAGAGCTCCTCGTGCCGGTCCGCCCACTTCCGCACCATCGGAATCCGCTCGCCCTGCCACGCCGGGTATTTCCGCTGGTCGAGGAGTTGGTCAACCATGTCGTCGGTCGCGATCACGGTCGCGTTGACCACGCAGGCGATGCTCTTGGTGTGGCCGGCCAGTTTCATCACGCTCTTGGAGAGTATTTCGAGACGCTTCTGGCACTGCATCGGGCTCGCCGCCGACTCTCGCGTCTGCGGGTCGTCGACGATCACGAAGTCCGGCCGGAGTTGGGTGCCGTCCGGCGCCTTGTGACGCAGGCCAAGGATCGAGCCGGTGAGGCCGCGGCTCATGATGATCGAGCCGCTGGCCACGCCGCCCGGGATCGACGGCAGGACAACGCTATCGGCCTGCCAGCGGATATGCGTGTGCTTCCCGTTGAACGTCTGGCTGTTGCACCGCTGCGGCTTGCCCTCCAAGGCCCGCACGGGGATGCACACTTCGGGGAAGTCTTCGAACAGGAGGTCGTTCTCGGCGAGCTCGAGCTTGATGCTCGTGATGGCCTTGGTGGCGAGGTCGGCCTCGGCCGCGAAGATCGCCCCGAATCGCCGGTGGCCGTAAAGCATGGCCCAGAGCAGAGAGTTTTCGGAGATCGTGCTCTTGGCGAAGCCGCGGTAGACCGCGTTGATGAATCGCCCGCCGCGGAGGATGCAGTCTTGGATGCGGCCGATGACTCGCTTGTGGTCTTCGGAGAATGGCGAAAGGCCGGTCGACTGCGGGAAGTATTCGACGAGAAAGCGGGCGAGGTCGAGCCGGCAGGCTTCGCGTCGCTCTAAGTTGACCGGCTTGGCGATCTCGCCGATGTCGGCCCCCAGCCGCGTCGTCGCCCGGCCACGCTCGAGCGTCGCCTTGCGGCGGTTTTCGATTGCCTCCTTGCTCTTGACGGGCACTAGGTCGGCTCCGCAGGAGTACCGTTTTTTGCGGCCTCAACGACGGCCACCGCGAGGTCGTAAAGCCTCGCCGTCTCGACGATCACGACCGAACGACGCCGATTGCACTTATGCCACACGATCGGGACGCAGCCGGCCTTTGCATCGCGGCCTGCTTGGTCGACCGCCGGCCAGAGGGAGAGCCGCTCAGTCCGCTTGGCCTCGACGTGAATCGGCACCCCGTCGAGCACCACGTCGGGCGAGTCCGGCCCGCCTTGGAACTGGCAGCCACGCCGGGCCGCCCCGTCGGGCAGGCCCAGCACCTCGCGGAGCTCGTCGCGGCACTCACGCTCGCCGCGTTTTCCCTTTTCTCTCGAACTACGTCCCATGATTTCCTCTACATGAATCTTAGTGTACGAGCGCATCCCTCTCGCCAATCGACCCAGCCCTTGCGCCGCAGAGCATCCAACTGCACTCGCAGTCCATTGAGCGAACGAATCCCGACGGCCTGGGCCAACTCGCGGAGCGTGGGCGGATAGCCCGCGGACGCCAAGCGGATGCCGGCGTCGAGTATTTCGCGCTGCCTCGCCGTCGGTGCCACGCGGCCGTCGGAGTCCTTCGGCATCTTCTCGATTCGCAGGCCGCCCATCAGCTCACCGCCTTCGCTTGGGCCAGCCGCTCGAGCTCGCGGCGGCGGGTGTATTCGAAATCGTCAGCGTCCTTGCCCACGAACGGCTTGGCCTCCGGCCTATCGTCCGGCCGGCCGCGGCCGCCGGGGGGCCGCGGCGAGGTCTTGCCGGCGTCGTACTGGCCGCCCAGCGTCCGCTCCACGAACCCTTCGGCCACGAACTGCATCAGCGTCGGCGGGGTATCGAAATACTTGGCCGTGCGGAGCCGCTGGATCGCTTCCACGGCCATAGGCCACCATTCCGGGTCGTTGAGGCGGTCTTCGGCACCGTCTGGCGGCTTGTTGGGCTTCCACTTCTGGCCGGGACCGTCGTTCCAGGCTTTCCGCAAGTCTGCGAAGCTCGCACGCGGAGGAGGAGGAACTTCTCCTCTATCTCCTCTATCTCCTCTACTGCGCGTCGGCGCAGGCGACTCCTGCGCTTGAGCGCAGGCAGCCTCGGGACGCTTCCGGCGGTCTGGATCGCGCTCATTTTGGGCCTTTGCCCGGTCTTGGTGCTGGATTCTGGCCTTCGCGGCCTGGCTGAAACGGCGGTCCCAGCCGGGCACGGCAACCGTGCCGCCGTCCTCGTCGATTTCCAGCCAGCCAACGGCCGCGACGGCACGCCAGAAGGCCTCGTCGGCCCCGCACGTCCGCACGAGCCTCGGGATGGTCATTCGTGCCGTACCGTCGGAGCAGTGCAGGGCGGCCCAGCCCCAAAGACGGTAAAGCCGGAACACGACGGCCTCGACCGACTCGCCGGTTATGTCGAGGAGCTCCTGCACCTCGGGTTTGTCCGGTAGGCCAACGTCCATTGCGATCCATTCACCGGCCATCGACGACTCCCTTCGTCCATTCCCTTTCCGGCCGCCCGGTCGCCGACCGCACCGTGCGGCCGGTCGTCTGGATCAACCCCGCCCGGCCCATTTCGCCGAGACGCTTGCCGACTTGGTGAGCGTCCAGGCCGCACCGGGCCGCGATCTCGCTTGCACCCGCCGCACCTTGACCAAGACTGTCAAGGATTTTCCGTTGATGGTCCGCCCGCAGCCCGCCGGCCATGCTCGCGGCCGCGCGGCTCGTCGGCGGATCGCTGCGGCGACACGCCGCGAACAGCGGCAGATCGCAATTGGCTTCCACGAACGTCGGCATTGGTCTTCTCCCGTGTATTGGCCGCGTCTCGTGCGGCACCCGGCCAGCCCCGCGGCGGAAGGTAAAAACCGCTGGATGGCAGCCCTTCGATGTAACGCCTCAAAAGGGCGCAGCGGCCGATTTCGCTGATGAACGCAGCGAACCCACGGCGGGGTGGATGGATCAAAACGGAATGTCGTCCTCCGGCGTGGCGGCGGAGAGCTTGGCGGCGGCCGTCTTCCGCGGCGCTGCGTTCTTGATCGCGGCCGGCAGCGGCGCCGTGCTCGGCTGCCACTGCTCGACCTTCACGAACTCGTTGCCCTTCTTCGAGATCGCGAGCAGGCTCTTGAACGTGACGAACTGGCCGGCGAGCGATGCCTCGTCGAACTTGGGGTTCGTCTTCGTCGGCGGCTCGATCCTCGCGGCCCGGCAGAGCGCGGCGACCTTGCCGGTGTAGTGGCAGGGGATCGACTCCCAGATCGGCCGGTAGTTCGTCACGGCCACCTTGACCGTGAGACACTCGCCGTTTGGGTTCACGTCACTCTTGGCCCATTCCTTTTGCTGGATGAGCGCGACCTTGATCTCGCCGGTGTGCGTGCCTTCCGGCAGGATCGGCATATCGGCCTCGACCGCGGCCGGGCCTTGCTTCGGTTCGTCATCCGTGAAAAACGTCGTCCAATCCATGCTCACGATTTGATCTCCAACTTGTGTGCTTCGCCGACTCGCACGATGCTGTCGGTTTCACCGTTCACTACCTCGTCGATCTTGTCGGCCAGCCGCGTGTACGAGAGCTCGCCACGCTTGAACGACTCAATCAACGCTGTCATCGTCTCGACCTTCTTTGCTTGCTCATCGCGGCGGGCCTGCCACCGCGATCGGTCATGCCACAGCATCCGGCTCCTCCTTTCGCGTGAACGTCGCCGCCCGCTTGATCGCCGAGCGTGCCCCAAGCCATGCGTTGACGGTCGTCAGCCGCCAGGTGCATTTCTCGTCGGTCGCCATGCACTCCTGCAGGGAGAGCAGGTGGTGGTAGAGGCAACTGGCCGCCTCAACGATCTGCTCGTCAGTCAGTTGCGGAAGCGTCGCTGGACGCCCCTTCACTGCCCGCGGTCCGCACATACGCTTGACCGCAAACTCGCGGTCGAGCGGGTCGTGCTGCGCCGCCTCAAATTCGATGAATTCGCGGAACGTCCGGTTTGCCGGCGACTTTTCGATGTCGTTCATCATGACGCCACCAGCACGGGGGTTTGCGGGCTGCACTTGCGAATCTGGCCCCAATCCAGATAGGCCTGGCTGGCGAGCGCCGCCGTCCTGTGGCCCAGATGGCGAGTGGCGAGGCCCGGCGACTCAATCTCGATATGGGTCGCCCCAGATCGCCGCAGGAACTTGCTCGAGCCCACCATGCCGCAGCGGTCTAGATGCTCCTTGAGCAGAATCGCCGCACGACGCCGCTGAACGACCCAGGCCAAAATGCTGCCATCGGGCGATTGCTCGAGCATTTCCCAGCAAGCCCGCAGGCAGGCCGGCGACAGATGCTTGGTCATTGGGTCGCCCGTCTTCGCCATCGTCCAGCGGAGCACGTCGCCGTCGAGGTGCTGGCTTGTGAACGAGAAGATGTCGCCCCGCCGGGCACCGCTCTCGTAGCCAAGCAGCAGCCAGCACTTGAGAAACGCACCGAGATCGGCTCCGTTCCGCAGGGTTCGCCCGCGGACCTCGTCGGTCTTGGCGATGGCCCTCCGCATTTCCTCGACGGTCCACGCCCGCGTGGGCGGCCGCTTTGCCTTGATCCGCAACACGCCTCGCGGCGGGTCGTTCACCTTGCCGGCCTCGTAGGCGGCCCGCCAGAGCGAGAGCAGCACCACCCGCTCGGCCTTGGCCGTGACGGTGGAAACCTGCTCGAGACGCCACTTGAGGAACGCGTTGACCCGCTCCGTTGAGATCGCCCCGGCCCGCGTCGCGATCCGCGTGACGTTCTCGGAGTAGTGTCGCGAGACGCTCCGCTGCGAGAGGTAGTCGATGGCGACGGAAACGAATGTTTCGTAGTGCTCAGACATTCGAAGCCTCGCTTTCCGTCAGCTCGCGGAGCTTGGCGTCGACCTTGTCGGTGAGGGCCGACCACTGCTCGCTCGAGAGCGTGCCGTCGGCCACCAGGGCGTCGATCCGCTTCGAGATCGGGGCGATCTTCTTGACGGAGTCGGCCGCGTCGATCGCGTCGGCCGCCTTCTTGAAAAGACCGTCGTCGCCCTTGGCCTCCGGCTCCGGCTGGCGAGACTCGCCGCCGGCCAGCCACGCCGCGAGCCGTCGGCCGGTTTCCTCCGTGATCGGCTTCGGGTCGCCGCCGAAAAGCCCCGTCCTGTCCTTGCTTGCCACCGCGAAGTGGCCGTCGTGGACGATGTCGAGGCAGAGCGTGAATTCGTATTCCGCACCGTCGCGGCTTTCGAGCTTCATGCCCAACTTGACGACCTTCTTCCTGCCCCCGTCGTCGACTTGCGCCGTCTCAGTTTTCGCCCGCCCGGTCGCGATGATGTGGGCACTCGACCGCAGCATTGCGTCGATGAAGGCCCGGTGCCGCGGGGTGATTTCCGAGTAGGCCGACCAAGTGTTGCCCCTGAATTTCGCCTTGGCGATCTCGTCCACCAGCTCGAGGCAGCCACCCTTGCCGTTCCACTCGTGCGAAATACTGTCGATGATGATGCAGTCGGCCCCGGCCTGCTCCGCCGTCTGTATCGCCTCGATGTATCGCTCCGGCGTGAACGGCGGGGCGAGGTCGATGACATTGAAGTCAGCCAGCGTGTCGTAGAGATCGCTAGAGCCTTGCTCCGTGTCGATCACGACGATGTTCTTGCAGCCGAGCCCCTTGGCCACGAGCAAACTGCCGTAGGTCTTGCCGGCGCCACTCGGGCCGGTCGTGAGCAGTCGCAGTTTCGTGGCCGACCGCTTTGCTTTGCGAATCGAAATTGTCATTTGGAATCCCTTTCCATGTGTTGCCGGGCCGCCGCCAGCGATGTCCGCAGGCTCAAGAGCGATTCCGGCTTGATCTCGTAAATCCCGCGAGCGACCGGACGGCTTTCCGCTGCCAGTTTTTCCGCCGCCCGCATCACTTCCATCAACGTCGCGGTCGTCCTTGTGTGCTTCGCGAGAAGCCTCACGGCGACCGCCGACCTCATTTCTGAGTCCCACTGGCCCATAGCTACTCCTTTGGTGCCACGCTCCTTCCGCCCGATCCATCGGACGGCCTTTGACGCAGCGGCTCGCCAAGGCGAATCCGCTGCAAGACTTCGTCGCGGAGGACGAGCACGCCGTCGGGGGCAACTATGCCCAGGCGGACGCGATCGCCTCGCGTCTCACAGACGAAGACGCTGATGCCCAAATCTGGGAACACCAACGACTCGCCAGGCTTTCTCGACAGAACCAGCACGATCGCCTCCTTGCTAACTGCCGGCTTGCCTGCCTTGGCTTGCCGGCCGTCAATCCTGCTAACGCCGCTCCTCTGCGGCTCCTTCCGGCTGGCCTCCAAGCCCGCCGTCTCCTTGTGCGAACAATGCGAATCCGCCCGCTGCCCGCTCGCGCAATTCCGCGAGCCTCGCGAGCGTCCCGCGGCCACCCATCAGCGGCCCCGACGGTGAAACGAGGTCGCGGTCGACCGCGTCTCGGATTTCGCCCAACTCCCAGATGGCCTCGACGATCACGTCGAACATGGCAGCCGGGTCGTTGGCCGTGATTCGCTGGTCGAGGTCAAGATGGGCCGAATCCCAGCTCGCCAGGGGTGCGGTAGCGTCACACCCCTGGCAGAGATGGGCGCGGCGGGCAAGGCTTTCGGCTAGGTGAATGACTCTTGCACAGACATTCGCTCGAGATCGAACGTGATACGCTGCGGCCGCCACAGAAACCGAGTCATGCCGGAGCGATTCAGCTTCTCCCGCTCGCTCCACTTGGCCTGAACTTCCAAGCAGCGCTCGGCGATCTGCTCCAACGTGGGATCCTCGACAGGGCGAAACTTTCCTCCCCTGCGACCTGCATTGCTGTCCTGCAATTCCATTTCGGCCTCCTTGCGAAATGAGGGAGGCCGCTGGCTTGTCTTCTCTGCTTGCCATCCGGCGGTCCCTCGCCATGGGGTCGTGATGCCGGCAATCGGCATCGCATGGCGGGGATCATAGGCACACCTAATAACTCAGTCAACAGGAGTTTTTAGGTGGAGATAATTTTTCTGAAAAAGCGTCTACCGCAGCTTTGTTACTGGGACGCCGAGAGCGTCTGCGATCTTGCAGATCGTTTCAAACTTTGGCTTGGACTTGCCGACGCACAGTGCCCACATCGAGACGGGCGTGATGCCAGCACGGCTAGCAAGGTCGGAGCGGTTCCATCCTCGGGTGGCCGCCATCTGCTCGATGCGCTTGCCAAGCTCGCACACCTTGATCTGCCGCGGCCTGCCGCCCGGGTGCCTGCTGACCATTCGACTCCTCCGTGAACTCTACGCAATTTGCCTAGCCGTCACGCGACCCGTAGGGTTCACTGACGGCAATACACCCCGCTGGGCTCGAACCAGCAACCTTCGGTTCCGTAGACCGATGCTCTACTGGAACCGAAAAAACGATCTACAGAACTGAAATTCAACTGCTCTGACAAACGGTGCCGAGTAGCGGACATTCGGGTTTTGCGGGGGTTTTGACCGGCAGGAAACCATCTGGAAGATGGCGGTATCACCCGGCGGCAGGATGCTCGCCGTGGGGGAGTCCTCGACGGGTCTGGCGGACCAGGCGAGGGCATAGCCTTGACTAGCAACCATGTATTGCCGCTCCGGCCCGCGGACGTTGGGCGACTACGCTCGCGACTACGGCCTGCTCCACGACTGCCGACCTGAGACGCTTCGCCAGTACCGCATGGCGGCGGAGCTTTTCGAGCGGTGGGCGGGTGGGCCTGTCCCACTCCAAGAACTTGATACGCAGAGCGTCTCGGCGTGGCTCCGCGATTACGCGGCAACTGTACGCCCGTACACAGTCCGCTCAAAGAAGGCCCAAGTGCTTTCCCTCTGGCGGGCGGCCGCCGATGAGGGGCTCTGCGAGCCGCCAGGGCGGAGGATTCGCTCCGTCCGGTGTGCGAGGCCGGTCGTCCAGTGCTGGACGCTCGAGGAGGTCGAGAAGTTGCTGGCCGCCTGCCGCACGCTGCCGCGGTGGCACAAGTGCGGGCTCCGCCGGAGCGTCTGGTGGGATCTGGCCGTCCGCGTCGCCTGGGATTCCGGTGTCCGGTGGGGCGATTTGATCGCGATTCCCGTCTCGGCGATCCGGCCGGACGGGTTCGCCTCATGGACGCAGAGCAAAACGGGCCGCGTCGTCACGTTCCGGCTGTCCGAGGCCACTATGGCGGCCCTTCGGGCATCGCTTGACGTATGTCAACGCCCGCTAGTTGTCCCGTGGCCGTCGAGCCGGGAGACGTTCCTCGACCAGCTCGACCGCCTGGTGCTCAAGGCCGGGATTCGGCCCGGGACGTGGAAGTGGCTCCGCCGCTCGAGCTCGACCGACTGCGAACTGCAGCAGCAGGGGGCCGCGAGCGTCCAGTTGGGGCACGCGCCGGGCAGCCGCATCGCCTACGACAGTTACGTTGACCCGACGATTGTCGCCCGAAATCGCGTATTTCCGCGGCCGCTCGGCGTCGATCCGCCGCCGGCGATGGGCCGACCTACGGCCTGAGTCGCTTGTAGTCGATTTTTTGCTTGTCGACCCACATGATCGCCCGCTTTGCGCCGCGCTTGCCCTCGGCCACCTTGTAGGCCACTTGGATCATTTCGGCACCGTTTCCGCGTGCTTTCGGCGTCGGAATACGGCCGAAAGGGTTTTTTTCAGACGATTCGTGGATGATGACGGTCACGACCACGCCGTCCGGCAGCTTCGGGGTCTTGTAGCGGCCGGTCGTCGCGGCATCGTGGGCGATTTCCGCGAGCCATTCGTCGTTTTCGACCAGGGCGATTGCCGCCTGCATCCTCGCCACGGCCTTGTCGATCTTCGGCTCGACGGCCTTCGTTTTCGCTTCGACCATTCCGGCCCGCTTCGGCTCGTCGGCGGCCGAGAGCGCCGGCAGAAGCAGGGCGATTACCGCGAGAATTCGCATCATTTCACGCTCCTCGTTTGGGTGGGTCGAATCCTACGCGTGAAAAGTTTTTCGGTCTAGCAGTCGAAGAATTTGGCAGGGCGCGCACGGACTCGACGCTAAAGTGGAGTTCGCAGCCGGGGGCAGGGCGGCGGAGGAGGCGGAAGGACCCCCCCTGCCGGGTGGGGTGTAGCGTTTTGCGTCACCCCCACGCGGCGGGGTGTGCCACCCCCCACGCAGCGGGGGAAGCGAGTATTTCGGAATCGAAATACTCGCGCCCGTCGGCCGGCCCGACAACCCACAACTTAGAGCCCCGACGGCCGGCCATCGTCGGCCGGGCCGGGCAGGTCGTCGCCCGGCCATCGTCGCCCGATGCTCGAGCCCCTCGCCGCTCGTGGCCGCGTCCGTCGGCCATCCTGCCCGGCCCGGCGGTCGATCCCGTGGCCATCGGCCACGACGGGCGAGCACGCCCCCGCTATCGGGGGGGATGGCCGATGGCGTTTTTCGATTTCGCCAAAGTGTCCAGTTGGGAATATTCCGGGCGAAACTCACGCCCGCCGGAATTCTGGCTAGAAATTTGCCCGAAAAACTTTTTTTAGATTCCAGCCCTTGCACACTTATTGCCGATTGATAATATTGGGCATCGGGAGACGAGACATGGACATTCAAAAGCACAAGCAGACCGCCGCGGAAATGGGCCTCGATTGGTCCGTTGTGCGCGCGATCTACTCCGAAATGCGTGAGCTCGAGACTATGGGCATCGCTCGCACGCTTGAGGCCCGCCGCATTGCCTACGCTGCGCTCGGCCATCGGCACGGGGGCACGTTCAAGATGGCCAATCGGCACGCCGTTACCATCGGCGACCAGACCAATCTGCGGGCGTTCGACGACGTGGCCCGCGAGCTCGCGAATACCGACATTCCCGAACTAGGGCAGGACGACCCCGCGGCAGCCCTCTACGAGCTCGTGACGGCCCCGGCCCCGGTGCTGCCGACGGCCGATGAAACGATGGCCGCGGCCATCAATCGGGCCGCCGCTGAAATTGCCCCCGCAGCCCCGACGGCCGACGAGCTCTTGCCGCTGCCGGCCGCCGCCGCTCTGGCCGACGTGACGGAGCAATGGCTCCGCCAACTGGTGAAGGCCGGCCGCGTGCCCGGCCAGCGTATTGGCCGCTCGTGGGTTGTCCCGCGGTCAGCCGCCGAAAACTTCCGCCGCCATCCCACGATGGGAAGGCCGCGATTTGCCCCGTTCTAGGTCTTTATTGCCGATTGACGATATACCCCTAACAGGAGCCCCGACGATGGATAACACGCCCCACAACCCGACGACCGTTTACCGCATCATCCGCATTGCAGACCCCCGCAGCCGCGGCGCGTGCTGCTGGTACGAAATCGAAAGCATCACGCCCGACGGTGCCCGGCATCACGTCGCGACGTGTGACGACCGGCAAGAGGCCCGCGAGCTCGTCAAGGCGATGCGGGCGGCCGCCAAGTAG
Organism: Pirellulales bacterium; assembly: GCA_044336925.1. Taxonomy (GTDB): domain Bacteria; phylum Planctomycetota; class Planctomycetia; order Pirellulales; family UBA1268; genus RGVT01. The sequence goes on along the minus strand of JBIIOM010000003.1, from coordinate 19,549 downwards.
CCGCGGCCCCACGGCCACCGGCCGCCGCTCGTGGCGGCCGGGCACCGTGCGGCCGGGCACGTCGCCCGACACACAACCCGGCGGACAACCCGCCACAACCCAAGAAGGTTCAAAGATGAAGACGACCAGCACCACAACCCGCCGCGACGTTTACGCTGACGTGACCAATGCCATTGTTGCCCGGCTTGAAGCTGGCGACGTGGCCCCGTGGCACAAGCCATGGACAACCGGGGCCGCGTCGCGGCCGCTCCGCCACAACGGGCAACCCTACTCCGGCGTCAATGTTCTCGTGCTCTGGATGGCCGCGGAGGCCGGCGGCTATTCCTGCCCGTTCTGGCTGACGTTCAATCAGGCCCGCGAGCTCGGCGGCCACGTCAAGAAGGGCGAGAAGTCCACGCCCGTCGTCTACGCTGGCGTCTTCAAGAAAGAGGAGCAGGGGGCCGACGGGACAACCCAAGAGCGTGAAATCCCGTTCCTGAAAAGCTATGCGGTATTCAATGCCGAACAGTGTGAAGGGCTGCCGGAGCACTTCACCGCGGCCGTAGAGCGGCCGGCCGGCGACGTGCAACCGATCGCCGCGGCCATGCAGTTTTTCGGCCATACCGGCGCCGATATTCGCGAGGGTGGCGGCCGCGCCTATTACAACCCGTCCGCGGACTATGTCCAGATGCCTGATGCCTCCGCTTTTGAGGATGCGGGCTACCACGCGGCGACGCTTGCCCACGAGCTCGTGCATTGGACCGGCCACGGCTCCCGCCTCGCCCGCGATCTCTCGTCGAGATTTGGCGAAAACAAATACGCGGCCGAGGAGCTCATTGCCGAACTGGGGGCCGCGTTCTTGGCCGCCGATCTTGGCATTGAGCCCCAGCCCCGCGAAGACCACGCCGAATATCTGGCGTCGTGGCTGAAGATCATGAAGGCCGACAAGCGGGCGATATTCACCGCTTCCGCCGCCGCCAGCCGGGCCGCCGCGTTCCTTCACTCCAAGCAGCCCGGCGGAGCGGCCGCCGAGGAGCTCGAGCCCGCCGCCGCCGCCGAGTAGCCGCGGCCTCCCCCGCGCCGGCCCCGGGGCAACCCGCGGCCGGCTAGGGGGCTGCCGGGCACGTCGCCCACAACCCACACAACCCGCGGCCGATGGCCGCACAACCCAGGAGCCCCAACCAATGCCCGCATATGCCACGAAAGAAATCGACCACGCCGCCTACCCCCAGATCTGCCGCCGCCGCTCGTTGGCGGAATTGGAATTCGTTATCGCCGATTGCCGCTCCGCCCTCGCCGCCATGCCCGACGGCCCGAAGGCCGGCTATTACATGGACGAGGTCCACTACTGCCACGCCGAGATCATGCGACGCCAGGCCGGCGGGAAGCGTGCCGGCCGCCGCTCGCCGGGCGTGTCGATCGTGGCCGACGTGCACGCCGCCGCCGGCCAGCCGCTTTCCGATGACGAGCTCGACGCCCTCGAGGGGCTGCCGGGCTCGGCTCTGGCCGACGAGCTCGTTTATCTGGCCGACTACCAGGGATAGACAACCCACAACGGACAACCCGGGCCGCTTGACCGAAGAAAGCAATTGGCAATAATGCAGCCATGCCACCGAAAATCGACCCTAGCCTCTACGTCCGCATCGGCACGGCCGCGAAGCTCGCGGGCGTGTCTCGCCTTTGGATGCTCACGCAGATCAAGAAGGGGGCCGTGGCGGGCGTTGAGATTGACGGCCAATGGTTCGCCCTCCGGTCGTCGGCCGCGGCGTTCAAGCGTGATCCTATCGGCCGTGGCCGGCCTCGAGCCGACGCCACCAAGAAGGCCGGGAAGTAGCCCCAAAAAGTTTTTTTGATTTCAGCCCTTGACTCCTTATTGCCGATTGCTAATATACACACACGGGCAGCAACGAGCGGCCCGCCACTAACTAGGAGAAATGAAATGACGACCATCGAAAAGAACGCAGCCGTTAGCCGGATGATCCTCGCCCGCGTGTCCACCGGGGCGACGCTCGCCGCAGCCATCGACGCCGTGCTCGGGGCCGGCAGCTACCAGGCCATCGCGTCCGATCTGTACGACACCATGCGGGCGGCCCCGGCCGTGGCCGATGACCCCGACGCGATCGTGCTCGAGGCCTGCCCGGCCAGCGATCGTTTCCTGAGCATCAACGACTAACCACAACCCACCGACCCACAACCCACCCCCAACCCAGGAGCCCCCGCCATGCACGCCGCCAACTTTGAAACCGATCTCGCCCAGGTGCTCGAGGCCGACCCGCTCACGCGGCCGGTCGTCGACGCCATCGCCGCCGGCCGGGAATTGCCGGACGCGTTCTTGATTCTCGACACCTACCACGACATCGGCGAGCCCGTGAGCGCCCACCGCTGCGAGCGTATCCGCCGAGAGGTCCGCGACGCTCTCGCCGCCGCGGGCCTCGCCATGCCCACCACCTACACCATGCTCGACGACAGGAGGGGCGACCGATGAACGACATCGCAGCACTGGCCGCCGCCGGCTGCCGGTTTGTCCGGCTCGCCCGGCGTGAGAAGCGCCCGCTCGGGGCCGCATGGCAAACCCGATCGACGGACAACCCGGGCGACGTGGCAGCGTGGCTCGCCGCTCGGTCGAATGTGGGGCTCCTGCTCGGCCCGCCATCCGGCGTTGTCGACGTGGAATTCGACGACGACGACGGCCGGGCGACGCTCGAGCGGCTCGGCTTGGTCGACGTGGCCACCCCGACGTGGCGATCGGCTCGCGGCGAGCACCGGCTTTTCCGCTGGACGGACAACCTGCCGCCCGTGGCCGTGGCCAAGATCGACGGCCTCGAGGTCCGCATCGGCGGCCGGGCCGCTCAGTCGGTGCTCCCGCCGTCGCTCCACCCCGACGGCCAGGCCTACGCATGGACAACCCACCCGACCGCCGTCGAGATCGCGGCCTTCCCCTTGAGGCTCATGGAGGAGCTATGCGGACAACACGCCGGATAACACGCCGCCGCTCGCGGATACCGTGGGACGAATGGATTCGTGCCCTCGTGCTCGTGCGACTCGGCCAGGAGCTCGGTAGCGAGACGCCGCTCGCCCGTGCCGTGCATGACGCGATCGCCGCCCTACTCGGTGCGATCCGCTGACCGCTCCGCGGCGATTTGGCGGGACAACCCGCGGAGCATCACCCGCCACGCCCGATCGGCCAGCCAGAGATCGAGCACGGAGCTGCAGATCGACGCCACGAGGCCGCCGAGAAAGAGATCCCAGAGCGGGCCAACATCGTGCCGGGCCTCGTATTGCTCGCGAACCTGGGCACGCACGAGGATCATCGCGTGAGCGGCCGCGGCGTTGTTCTTGCCGCCGTGCCGCTCAATGGCCTCGACGTGATTGTGCGGCCAGTGCCGGACAACCAGACGCGTGAGCTCGTGCACGCGGGCACGGCCGGCCATGCGGGCACGCTGGCCGCATTGTTCCGAGACGTGGGCGACGAGCCGCTCGAGGGCTTCCATGCTTCACCGTGGCGGGCACTTGCCATCGGGGCAGGGGAGGGCGGGCTTCCGCTTGCATCGCTCACAGGTGCAGGTGCACCGCTGCTCGATCCGCCCGTCGGGCTTCCATGTTCCATTGACGCACGTCCGACCGCAGACGCACTCAGCAGGGGCCGGGGCCGGGGGCGCCGGGCCGTCGGCAATCATGCTCGCTCGAGCGGCGGTGACTGCGGCTGCCGCCCGTGGCGCCTCCGCGTCGACGGCCCCCGGGCCGGCCGACAGCGACACGAGCCAAGCGACGAGCCATTCGTAAAGCGTCACGCTACCACCCCCTGCCATGTTGGATCGTGGCGTAGCCGTCTTCGCCAATGTCGCCGTGAGCGTGGACGAGCGGGCGGTCCTGGGCCGGCGGGCCTTCGGCGAAGATCATGATCCAAAGGGCGGTCTTTGCGGCCTTGGCGATCCAGCGGAGCACGGGGCGATCCTGCGGCGGAGCGAACGGCTGCGGCTGCGGGGCAGGGGAGCCGGAAAACCACCAGACGAGCACGCCGGCAGCCACGAGCAGGAGAGTATTTCGGTCGAGTTTCATCATGCCCCCTAAAACGACAACTTGAATACGTCGGCCACAAGCCGGGCGGTCGACGGCCGGCGGCCGATGGTTTCCACCGGCATGGGTTGCATCCATTCGCCGTTGTGGATCTCACGCCAGCCCCAGCCCGCCACCGAACCAACCGCAAACGAATCTTCGCCGGCGAGCATCCGCTCGATCGTCTTCCGGTCCGCCCAGAAACAACCCTCGGGCATATCATCGGGCCACCGCGGGCCAGAGATCCACGACTCGCCCCAGCTGTTCGCCACCAGCATCCCGTCTCGTGGGCTGCCGTTCTTTTGGTAGCGAACTCCGATCAGGCAGAGGCAATGAGCCCACTGGCCGGAAGGTGCGGCCCAGCCCCCGTCTGTGCGGACGGAAGCGAATCCCTGCATTGAGCACACTGGGATCGCAAAACCCGCCTCGATAGCTGCGGCCGCTTCGTCCCACGTCTTCACGAGCGAAACGTATTTGCATGGATGCTTCTTCGCGATCGCGTCGAGCCGGCCCTTATCGCCTTGGCCACCGTTGCCGTGGTTTCCCCATTGCTTCGAGCGATCACCGGAGTAGATGCGGAGATCGTGGCCGGCGACGACCTCGCGATACACCACCCCCCAATCGCGAGCCCAGCGGGCCGCGGCGCCGCCGTACGATCCGTCGCTCCACCCGCCCGACCCCTCGGGCTTGTTGCGGGCCTCGACACGCGAACCGCCATAGATGCTTTCCGTGCAGGGGAGCAGCGGCGGCTCCTGCAGCTGGCCGTTCTGCCAATCGACGCTCTCCGAAACGAAGATGCCCAGCCCCCACCCGAAACTGACGCAGTCGCCGATCGATTGCCGCCAGACCTTGAACGGCGTGCCGTAGCGTGCCCGGTGGGCCTTGTCGGCGGCCCGATAGAGGAACGTGTCGACGCCCCGGGCCTTCGCCATGCACTCGGGGGCGGCCTGGGAAAACCGCGGCTCGTCAAGCTCTTGGAGAAACTGCCGCGTGCCCTCGGGATTGGGTGTGTACCCGAAACGACCACCAAACCCGACCGTGCCCTCGAGGAGCAGGCCGGCCCGAATGGCCACGAGCACGGCCAGGCCAAGCAGGAGTCCGGCAACCGCGAGGCGGAACCGTGCAGTGTCGTCAACGCGTCGCATCAGCGGCGGCCCTCGCGAGATTGCGGTACGCGTCAACCCAGGCCGCGCGTTGCTTGTCACTCACTGGACCGCCGGCCGTGCCGACTGCCGTATCGAGGTACGCGTGGATCGCATCGCGGGCCGCCGGCTGCCGCTCGCCGATGCTCACGCCCCGGCAGCGGAGCTCACGCGACCGCGTCCGCAATGCGTCAAGCTGGACGGCGTTTTTCAGGAAGGGCTCCGCCTGCCGGCCATCCCAGGCGATCTCGTCGGCGAGCTCCGCACAGAGCGCCGAGATCGTGGCCGCATCCTCCGCCCCCGTCGGCCCGGTGAACTTGCCGCGGAGCATCACCGGCAGCGGCTCCGGCGGGAACGGCTCGGGGCTCGGCGGCGTTGCCGGGCGGTCGACAACCCAGGCGAACAGGGCACCGACGACCAGGGCGCCGGCCAGAAGGTATCGGGATCGCTCGCTCATTGATCGCTCCCTGCCACGAGTGCCAGCGTCAGCGTGTCGATGGCGGCCCGGGCCTGCTCGGTGAGCTGCTGCGTCTCGAGCAGTCGCAGCCGGACAACCGCCAAGTCGGCGATCGCCCCCTGGTAGGTCGGGCCGGCGGGCCGGTGGGCCGGCATCGCGAGGCCGCCACCGACGACCGACGCCGCACGACCCACGAGCCACGGGCAGGCGGTGAGCAGGGCCGCCACGGCCAGAGCAGTTGCCAGAATCATTAGATAGCCCTCACGAGCGGAAGCAGGCTCTCGACGGCCCCGGCGGCCACGGCCAGACACAACGCACGCAGGGCCGGACGGAGCAGCACAAAGAGCGGATAGGCCGCGAGCGGCACGGCCTTGTCGGCGACCGCGTCGAACAGATCGCCGACTGCCGCGAGCACGACGGCTTTCTTGTCGGCCCCCGGCGCGGCGATCTTGTCGACCAGGCCGATAACGAGCCGCATGAGATCGACGGCCAACCGCCCAAACTCGGCGACGGTCAGCCCGCCGGCGGCGAGATACTTTGCCCGCTCGAGGAACGCGGCGATTTCGGTCGTGACGATCTCACGCTCGAGCTCTGGCATGACTTCCCTCATCAGATGAGCCCCTCGTCGAAAAGTTGTTTGGCTTGGCGGACGGTGCAGCCGGGCACGATCGCCTTGGAGGCGTCGCCAGCACCGGACAACTCCCAGGCGAGCACCTCGAAAAACGAGAGGGCCGACGTGGGCTTCTTGTCTCGGCTCGTGATGACACCTAACCCGGCCCGCTTCATCGGCGTGTAGTGGACGTGATCGCCAGCCTGCCCCGGCGGCGACAGCGGCTCCCGGCCGCCGGCACCGTGGCGAAACTGCGTCTCGTCTGGTCGCTGGCGGCGAATCAAAGGGCGGGCTCCTATACCCCTATTGTACGGTTGTTCAGATAGGGGGCTCGTAGGGCGGCGTGCACCCGGGGCCGCGGAGTTTGTTCTCGTTGAGATGCGGCCAGAGAGTGTCTGAATGGATCGCGGCTAGGAGCCCCCAAGCCGCGTGCGGCAGGTGCGGCTCGGAGCGATCGCCGGCCAAGAATTGAAAGATATGGCGGAGCGCGTGATTCAAAAGGTCGGGCACGTCCATCCCGCGCTCCCAGTTGTGCGCCGAGTATTTCGCAGCCCCTTCGGCGCACGTTCTCGCGACCGCCTCGAGGCCGATCGGCGAGATCAAGTCGTAGCGGGTTGCCTCCGCATCGCTCGAGCGGACGGCCCCGGTCGCAAACCTCGTGCGGTCGCCGTCGACAACCTTGTCGGCCGCCGGCGGCGTGGTCGCCACAACCTCGGCCACGGGCTCCGGCACTTCGCCGGATTGAATCCGCTCGATCACTTGCTCGCGTCGTGCGTTCACGGCCGCCCAGGCGGCCTCGAGCTGCTCTGGCGTCATTGATGCCCCCACCCGCTGCGGCTCGATCTCGAGCGGTGGCTGCGGCTCGGCGGGCGTGAGCGTGTAGCGGTCGTTTGCCTTCACGAAGTCTTCGGGCAGCCCGCTAAACGCCGTGTCGATTGCTTCTTGCAGTCCCATCGCTCGGTCCTCCTTGGTGACGTGTCGCAGGTGTTTCAGGATTCTCAGCACGTCGGCAGCAAGAGAGCCCGATGTGCCCGTAAAAGCGCCGCTAAAGCGTCTCGCGCGCTGCTCCGCTTGGCGGAGATACTCGTCCGTGAGAATGTCGCCGCAATCGCTCATTCGCTCTACCGTGCTTGCGTGTTCACTATTCCCCGCCGCTCGGGCCGGGGACCGCTACAAAACATTCCGACGACCCCGCCGGCTGGATCGTAGAAATACGATTCCATCGCTCGGCGTGCCCCGATCCACCCATTGCTCGCGTGGTAGTCGTCGGCTGGCCCCAACGACGGGGCCACCCGCACGAGCACCGAATCAACCGTTTCGATGGGAAGCGACCACTCGGCGGCCTGGGAGTGGAAGTGCCCGGTGTGGATCTCGCGGTAGGTCGTCCGCCCCCAAACGTCGGCGGCCTCGAGGGCCATCAGTTGCGGGAGCCGACGTTTCGCCCGGTGGCCGTGGGCAATGCCAATCAAATTGTTGCCGTGGTGGAGATACTGCCGGCCTGTGAGCCGCTCCGAAATACTCGTGCGGCGGTCGCTGCGGAACCGCTCGGCCATGATCCGCTGGAAGGCAAACGTCAGCGTCTCGTCGTGGTTGCCGTGAACAATCGACACGTCGGTCGGGCAGGTGGCCGCGGACCGCTCAATCAATCCCAAGAGGCAATCGGAGCCGACTTGAATCATCTTCTGCAGCCGGCCGTCGAGGCTGCCGGCCATCGGCGTGCCGCCGGTCGTTGTGCCGCTGATCGTGTCGTAATGAAAGAGATCGCCCACGAGCAGGATCGACCGCCGGCTCGGCTTGTAGACGGCGTCGCCCTTGTCGAGCAGATCGCGGCCGGCGTCGCCCACAACCTTCTCGGCGATCGAGAGGTCGTAGTCCGCGTCGCCGGTGCCAGCCCGCCAGCAGTATTTCCCGAAATGGGTATCCGCGATCACGACAACCTGCCACGGTCCGGGCTCGCGGCGCTTGTGCGGCTTGATCGCCGGGCGGCGAATCTCTTTGGCCGCGGCCTGAATCATGGCCGCGACACACTCGACAACGCCCGGGCCGGGCCGCGGCTTGAGTCGCACCCAAACGCGATGCAATTCCGTCACCGTGGCCGTGCCGTCGGCATCGCTCGTCGCCACCTCCCATTTGGTCGCTTCACTCGCACTGACTTCGTAGCGCTCGAGGTCGGCCTCAATATGGCGAAGGAGATCCTCAACCGTGCGAATGCGGACCGACACGCTGCGGGCCTCGAGCGTGTCGCCGTCGCGAGACTGCGTGACTTGCTCAGACTTCTCGGGCGGGCGGCCGGCGGCCATCGCGGCCTTCTCGGCGATCGCCTGGGCTATTTTCGCTTTAGCCAATTCTCGACTCCTTGGCGACCGACGTTGGCAATCTCACGCTCGGCCAACTCGGCCGACATCATTTCGGCGAATCGGCTCGTGGGCATCCGCCCGTGGGCGTCGACGATCTCGCCGCGGAGGAAACTCAACTTCGCTTGGTTGAGCTCGGCCTGAACGTCGGCCGGCAACTTGTCGAACCAAGTCTCGAAGCGGCGAGTGCCGGACGCGACGGCCCGCTCCTTCAGTGACGCCAACAGTCCGCTCTTGGCTTTCGCCATTCACTCCTCCTCGTGATCGTCGGCCAGGCGGAAGCCCTCGTGGTGGGCGATCGCGGCGGCCGTGCTGGCAAACTCCTCGACAACCTCCTCCGCAAGATCGGGAAACCGGGCATGGAGCAGCTCGTGCAGCAACGCGTCAAGGAGCTGGATGCCGGAAAGGTTTGCGGCGAGGCGGATAACGCGGCGGTCCCAATCACAATCGCCGTCGCGGTCCCGCGGGTAGCGGACGTGCTGTATCGTCCACCGGCGATCGCCGACGTAGACCCTGCGGCTTTTCGTGACGTGCCTGCCCGCCATCGCCTGCCTCCTTGCTAGATCGAGACTGCCACACCCAGCAATAGCGTCAACCCGAGTTTTTGCTGGCAGGCGACGCCTACGGATTCACGCAGGACACGGCCCCGCTCACGGCCGTAATGGTCTTTCCGCCTGGCGTGACATAACGCAGAAACCAGCGGTAACGCACATTCGTAGCTAGGGCGCTTGTGTTTGTCTCCGAGAGCGAGACTGTGACCGTGCTCGTAACGACGCCGCCGGAAGTAGCAGTAGCCAGCGAGAGCGTCGGCGTAACGACGTTTGTGACCGTGGCGATGCTGGAGTTAAAGATCCCGGCTGAAAGCGTATGGCCCGTCAGGTCGAGCCCGGCAAATGCTTCTGTAAAAGACACTTCGTCGCCCTTGACGAACGCCAGGTTGTTGGTGCGCGGCAGTTGGGAAAAGTTGGTCATACCTATACGTCAGTATATCTTGCGGCGAAACTCACTCGCCGACGTAAAACCGCTTCGCCGCGATCAGCGCGTTCCGCGCGTCGATCTGCACCTTGTTCCCGACCTCGTTCAGCCACTTTTGCCGACCGGCGCAGCCACACCCACCGGGCTTGCCCTCCGTGCGGGTCAGAGCCTCGACCCGCTCCTTTGTGATGCCGATTGCGGTGAGGCCACGCTCAATGAGGTCTCCGATGGGGATGGGCCGCCACTCCTCACGCTTGCGCGGGTAGGCGGGGTGCTCGGTGTCGATCAGCCAGCGGTCGCCGTCTTGCTCGATAACGCACGGCATCACATTAGCCAGCGCGTAGCCGCGTTGCTTGCAACGGTCTTCCAGTTGTTTGCGATGACAGCGGATCATGGGAGCCGTGAGAGAGTTACGGTTGGCGTTCCTGGGTTGTTACATACGCTTCCTGCTGAAAGATAATCATCAAACCAAAAAGCGACATCGATAGACCCAGGCGATACGGGCAGAGACGTCGTGAATACCGGCGTCCCCAGTGTGACTGCTCCAGTCGGGACAAAGTCTCCATCAACCGCCACGGAAAGAACTGGATAGCACCAACGGCACACGCGAGTGCCAGCAACGGTACTGTTTGAAAGGCCGTAGCTCGTGTTTGTCTGAAAAAAGATCTGAGCGCTTTCGGACAACTCCACGCAGACTTCCCCTTGAGCAATCCATTTCCAGTTGCACCCCTTCAACTCAAGGCCCGCGACTCCGTTTCCTTGGATCGCCAACGTGCGAGGGCCGCAAGATTCAGTCCAAGAAGCGAACCCCCCGAAGTTTGTTGTTGCCGCCTCAACGCCATCCTTTCGATCCTGCTCGCCTTCCTTCCAAGCATCGCACCAAGACAAAGTCGGACTGCTTTGGCTTGCGCCGGGAATGTAAAACGTAGAGCCCCTCCCGCAACCGCTTCCGGTCTGCGTTGAGTTGGTCAATCCTCCCCAACTCAACTCTACATGCAGGGCCGCCACGTCTTCGCTGAGAATCGTTTTACACGTCTCCGTCTCCTCGTACTCGCCGCCTCCTACAACGTGAGCCGTCGCGCCCTCTGGCACTCCAGAGCCGCCGGTCGCCGTAACGTCGATGGCGGAGCAGTCGGGGGACAACTCATCGGCGGTCATAGATGGATTTTCGACGAGAATCCAGATTCGCTGCCCGTCGGCGCGCCCGCCCGTTGGACGCGACAAGCCCATTTCAACCGTCAAAGGCTGGGTAGGGCCACGATATTGAACATAAACTGACTCTTGTTCTAAGCCGCACTCTCTATCCCATTCGCAAGAAAACGCATATAGACACGGGTTTCCTGTGCGCCGCACCACAATCGACCGGCCATCAAATCTCGTCATGCAAGTGTCGAACAATTCGTGCGCGAGATACCCGCTGCCGCCACTGCTACTAACGCCCGTGATCTGCCCGAACGTCTCGCTGCTAGTGTCATCGTCGATGTCTACCGTCAGCGTTGCCCCTGCCCCGGCGCTCGGTGCCGTCTGCGACACACCCACCGTCACGGTGGCAACGTATGGTGAGGCGCTCGCGTCCTCGCGGTAGTAGGTGCCGCCAGCGTTCACGAGTACGCTGCGCGCGCCTGGGTCGTCGTTGTAGTAACTGCCGCCGCTTGCTATTGCCACCGATTCTAATTGGTCGGTTCGCGACCCGACGTACCGCCCGCCGCTTTCAATGCTGACTGCTGTAATGGCTCCGCTGCCATTTACAGCGTCTACGAAACCATAACCGTACTCGACAACCTGCCCGTCGTCGTCAGACGCAAAATAAAACTCAAAGTAGTCTGCCGATGAGTAGCCGCTGCCGCCGTTCGTGATCGTCACCGATGAAACGCTATAGGCTTTCTTATTTGGGGCAGGCCACTGACTGATTGGCAGCAACGTCCAAACGGGCGTAAGGACCGCGCCAGACCCGGTGCCTTCTTCGTATAGCAGGGCGTTGGCGGGCGACCCGTGAACCACTCGCGCGGTCGCTGTGGCGGCGGCGACTGTCTCGTCGTTTGCGCCAACCGAAAACGTCACCGACTGACCTTCTGTATATCCGCTGCCGCCTCCGGTGACTGCGACAGAGGCAATCCCGAAGTTTCCATCTCCTAAACCAGCCATCGCCACGGTCGCCGTCGCCGTGCCGTCGAGCGTCAGCGTCGGCTCCGACTTGTCGAGGTAGAGCGTTGCAGACGCGGCAGCGACCTCCGTGTCGCCTTCGGCCACCGTGATCGTGAGCGTGTCGCCGTCCTCGTAACCTGTGCCGCCCGATGCCGCAACAGACTGCAAAGCCCACAGGTCTAGGTCGCACTCGTCTTGCGACGTTGACAGGCTGGGCGTGAACGTCGCCCCTGTGCCGCTGCCACCGCTCACCGTAAGCGTCGGAGCCACGCGGCCCAACTTCGCATAGCCGCTGCCGCCGTTGGTCAGGGTAACGGCACCAATCGCGCCCTTGTCCGTCGCGGGGTCGCCGCCGGGGGCCGTCACCTGCGCCGTCGCGCCGCCTCCGTAGCAGGCTGAGAACGAGAGGGAAATTAGGTCGGGGCCGGGAGCCTTGTCGGCAAGGCCGGAAAACGAGACCGTCAGCGTTTCCGGCAATTCGCCTTCAGTGCATTGGGTGCATGGGTTAGCAACGCATTGACCGCTTACGCATACACAGCCCGCGCGGCAATCGGCAGTGGTTGTGCATGTGCCGCTACAACCGCAACACGGCGAGCAGCTCGACCCGAGCATGATGCCCAGCGGATAGCCGCTGGCAGCAAACAGGAAGACGAGCCAAGCCACAAGGGCGGGCGGATCGACTGACGATATAGCGGCGAGGAGGTCGAGCATCTAGCACTCCGCAGCCAACAGAATCCAAGTATCGTCCACCTTCGCGCACGCGACCCGCTTCGTGCCGCTGGCGACCGCGACGGTGGCAAAATAGTTCTTCGCCGTGAATGTGGATGACGGGCTCTTGGTTGAGCCGTCGCCGTTTTGCTCCGTGACGGTGGCTGTTGCGCCCTTGCTCCACGTTGCCGAGATCGTTCCGAGGCGGACGCCGCCACCAGCACCACCGAACCGCACGAACGCCCACTTGCCAGAGCCGGTGCCACTGTCCTTCCAGAGAATCGTCGCTTCGCCGCTAGTCCCCGTCTTGAGCTCTGACGCAGATGCCTTGCACGCCGCAAACTTGTCGTCGGCACTAGTCACCTCAACCTTGCACTGCACAACACCAGCCACCGCCACGCGACCAATTTTGTTGCTCTCAATCGGTTCGACAGCCACGCACCAGGCCGTTGTGGTCGCAGACGGCGTGCCACCCGTGAGCACGGGCATCTGCTCAAACTGAGCCGTCGCCCCGCCGCTCGTGCTGGTGGGCGTGATCTCGACGCCAGTGATCGACATGATTCCCCAGCGGGCGACAGTGCCGCCGGTGGCGTTCCTTGCATATACGAACGTGTAGGGGGCGGATTCCGGCCGCGCAGGCACGACAGTCGCCGCGTCGCCCTTGCGGATCATTTCATTGAGCGCGTTGATCTGGCTGGCGGCTATCTGAAGCCGCTGGCCAGGCCGGACGTATTGGCGAGGATCTGGCATCAGAGGAAGCCTTGGCCGGGGGCGCCGGGGAGCTGTGCGTTTAGGACGGCCGGGGCCGTGCCAATGTCGCCGCCAAGCTGCAGCGGCGACCAATCCGCCACTTCGTAAACTTTGTTTTTGTAGAACGCGATAGGCTTGCGGACGAGCTTTTGGTTGTTGGCCTCCGGCTCGTAGGCGATCCAGATGTGCTCCCAGCCTTTCTTGTCCATCGCCCCCGCAATTCCTGGGACCGTATATTGCGGAGTGTCGTCGCCGTACCCCTTCCTAGCCTCAAAGTCGTATGTCACGGCAACGTATGGCAGATCACCCTGCCACTGCGCGCGGGCGCCAAGAAAAAGCACGTTCTCTGGGCCAAATGCCCGAAAGTTACTTTGATTGACGGTTCCGGTCAGGCCGAACACGGCCCGGACGTATTCGTCTCCGACCGCCACTGACACCGGCAGTATCCATGTTTCCGAGTACCGCATGGCAGGACGAACAACGTCGATGCCGTCCACGCCGTCGCCATTGACGTTGATCGCCCCCTTGAAGTCGGCGGCATTGGCCGGCATCCGCTCCTCTGCGACGAGGCCTTGCGTGATGTGCTCCGTATTGCCCGTCGTGTCCCAGGCGATAGAGCCCGGCTGGAATGAGCCGCTGCCGCCTCCGCCTCCGCCTCCGCCGCTGCCGCCGCCGTGCGCGTCGTCCCGAAACATCAGCGTTGAGTAGGTGGCCGTGCAGTCAAACCATCTGTTTCCGATCCCGACTACGTCCAGCCTGGCACGGCGCCAAAAGATGCCCGCCCCGTCGCCGTCAACGTATGGCGGGGCATACGCCGCGATCTGCGTCACGGCGTCGTTGAATCCAACGCACTGGCCGATGACGTATCGCCGCTTGACCTCGCGCGTCTCGCCCTGCTCGAAATCGTGAGTGATGCTCCCCGACATCGAATCGGACATTTCGTAGCAAACGACGGTCATACGAACGCACCCCCAATGCCCAGCTTGTTTTCGATACGGCCGAGTATTTCGTTGCCCTGCCTGTGAGCCTCGACCACCTTCTTAAATTGATCGGCCATGCCGTTGACGCCGGCGGCGACCTTGTTGGCGGCCGCGGCGTTGACCTGGGCGGCCCGCTGCCCGGCCTTGGCCGCGTCGGCGGCCTGCCGGAACGCCGTATTGAGCGCCGGTGCAATGCCGATCTGCGAGGCGCTGCCGAACGTGCCGGCCGTTGGGCCAATGGAAAAGGGCTTTGGGTTTTGAGCGTCGCGGATCTGCTGAAACCGCTCGTCGATCTTGGCTTTTTCAAGGCCGCCAAGGTTTTCGGCTCCGGCCTGGTTGAGCACGCCGGCCCTCACTTGGCCCTGCAGGCCAGAGAGCTTTTTCTGAAACTCAACGGCCGCCGCCTGGGCGTCAGCGCCGAGCTTGAGCGATTCCTCGACGACCGCATTGGACAACTCCTGCAGCCCCGCAACCGCTTGGGCCTGCGAGCGGTCGAAGTCTTCGTCCTCTCGCTCCAAGGCCTTGCGGGCCTCCTCCGCGGCGTCGAGGGCGGCCTTCTGGGCAGCCTCCGCGTCGCGGGCCGCCTGGGCTCGCTGCTCGAGCTTAGCGATCTCGGCGTCGCTCATCTTCACCGACGGCTTGATCGCGGCCTTGCCGTCGACGCCCTGCCGCTGCAGAGCCCTCGCGGCCATGAAGTTGCCGGCGAGCTCGCCCGGTGCGTTCTCTGCCCCCGGGTCTTTGAGCCCCAAGGCCCAGCCGGCAGCCTTGCCGCCGTAATAGCCGACCGCCGCCCCGCCTGCCAGGGCGGCCGCGGCCGCTGCCGCGAACGGAGTCGCGAGCGTCGCGATCACGCCGAGGGATGCTACAAGCCCCTTGGCGGCGAGGCCCGTCAATGCGAGAGCGGCCCCGAGGCCCGTGACGCCGACAGTCAGCATGGCGACGGCAGTGGTGGCCTCTGGATTCCTTGAAATGATCGACGCCAGTGCCCCAAGGTATCCGCTGGCCGACTGAGTGGCCTGGGCGAACGCCGGCCCGACGGATTCCGTAAACGCGATCGACACCTGCTCAGTCGAATTCCGCAGCCCCTCGAGCGAGCCGGTCACGCCGCTCATCACGATCTGGTATTTCTCGCTCACCGGCAGGCTGTCTTTCATCGCCGCCGAAATATTCTCAAACCCCTGCGTGCCCAGGTTCAAGAAGGCACCCATCACCTTGATACCGCGGTCGCCGAAGATTTGGGCGAGAGCCCGGTCGCCGGTCTTCGGGTCGATGTTCTTGAGCGCCTTCTCGAAGACGCCGACGATCTGCACCAGCGGCAGCATCTTCTTGTCGGCGCCGCGGAAGTTGTCGACGGTGAGGCCGAGGCTTTCCAAGGCATCTTGGGCCACGCCCGACGGGGCCACGAGGCTATTGAGGATGCTCTTGATGCCCGTGCCGGCCTCCTCGCCGATGATCGAAAACCGGGCGAGGGCGGCCATGCCTTGAGCGAGGTCGAATAGGCTCTGGTTGAACAGAGCACCGGCGGAGCCGACGAGGCCGAACGACTCGACCATGCTGGCGATGCTCGTTTCGCTCGAGTCGGCAGCGGCCGAGAGCGTGTCGACGGCCTCTTGGGCCGAAACACCGAACGACTGCATGGCGACTTTCATGAAGACGGCCGCGTCGGCCATCTCAACGCCGCTCACGCGGGCAAACTCAACCGAAGACTGCCCGGCCCCCCTGAGCACCTCGTCGACGCTCATGCCGGCCTTGGTGAGCTCGAGGAACGCGCCGGCAACCTTGGTGGGGCTCGCGTTCATCGCCTGGCCCAGCGCGAGGGCTTGCTGGCGGAGCGAGCCCACTTGCTTCTCGGTCAGCCCGGCCGCGGACCGCATCCCAAGCAGGGCATCCTCGAACGTGGCCGCCTGCTTGATCGCCAGCAGCATTGGGGCACCGATCGCCGTGCCGCCGAAAGCCATGTTGCGGCCGGCCGTCTGCATGGAAGACGCTACCGACTTGATCCGATTCTGGACTCGCGTCATGGCCTGCATGAACGCGCCATCCTTCGCGAAGATTTCGACGTAGGCGCCGCCCATCTTCACGGCACCAGCACTAGCGGCCATCGCTCACCCCCTCCGGCTGGGCGGCCGCCTCCGGCTTGGCGGCCCGCTTGAATCCGAGCGACTCAAGCAGCTCTGGCGTGGCTTCCGGCAGCCCCGGCGATTCCACGAACGGGTGGAAGTCGGACGGCGTGTAGCTGCTGCCCTTGCTGGGGTCGCTGTGGATGGTCGCGAGCAGGGCCATGAGGTTGCTGGTGTGGTTCCAAGTGTCGTGTTGTCGGCCAACGGCCATCCAATCCAACTCGCGGAGCGTGTAGCCCCACGGTGCTACCCCGCAGATCCCGGCGAGGCGGAAGCAAAGCTCGTAGGCATCGCTAGAATCATTTGCTCGAAGTCGATCTGGTCGAGGGCCGCCTCGGCGGTCTGCGTCGTCCGGCTGTTGACCTTCGCCAGCGCTTCCTGGTACTTGGCCAGCGCCTTCTTGAGCAGCCCCTTTCGGGGCTCTTGGAAAAAATCGACGATTTCGCCGATCAGCGCCTCCGCCGCGGCTTCAATCACCGCCCCGTCGATCGTCGCGAAAAACTCGTCATCGCCCACGTCGCGGTCGGCCAACTGCGGGCGAACGGCCGCACAGAGCACTTCCGAAAACTTGACGTGATCCCCGAAGATCGCCTGCAGCGGGCCGGCGTCGTCGACCACGGCCAGCAGATCCACGCCGGCGAGGTCGCGGACGCGTTTGACCGTCGCCACGTTGACGGCAATCTGCCACTCCAATCCGTCGGTCGTGCGAAACGTCTTCATGAATAGTTCCAGGTTTTCCACGTCACGTCCCAGGCCATGACGCCGTCGACAGGCTGGGCGATCTTTACTGCCACCGGCACAAACTGGGCCGACGCGACGTTGCTGATTGCCAGCGTGACGGGCCTCGGCGTCGTGAGGCTGAAGCTTGGGCGGATGCGGTCGTAATCGTCTTTGTGGTAGATGAGCGTGCGGAGCGTCACGTCTTGGCGAATAGGCAGCGTCGAGGTCGTGCTGTGGTCGAACGCAGTAACGTCTTGACCCTGCATATCGACCTGAATATCAACCTCGCGAACGCCCTCAAGGGCGACACCGTCAAGCGTCAGCGTTTGATCGCGGCCCAGCTTGACCTTCGCCATTCAGCACCACTCAGTTTTCGGGCATCTGCAGGCCGTACGTCACGGTGTATTCGACGACACCCTTGGGGCTGACTGACTCCTTAACGTCGAGCACAACGGCCTCGAGAGTCGTGTCGATGTTCGCAACGTCTTGGGCGCCCGACATACCAACGGTCGCGGTCGTTTCAGTGCACGTCACGTCGATCGTCACGTCGACGAGGCCGGGCATATAGTCGGCCTTGGTGAGCGAACCAGTGGTCGGAAACGTCGTCACGTCGAGCTCCGTCGCGGACGCGTTGACGGTCACGTCCTTGATGTCGTTGTTGCTGACGCCTGGCAGGGTGGCCACGCAAGCGCGGCCCATCTTGTATTTCGCCATGTGCTGAGATCCTCGCGGAAGGGTTTAGATCGGAGCCTGCTGGGCGGATTCCAGCGCCTCGCCCGGTCGCAGCGTGAGTTGGTAGACGACCACGCCGTCCTGCGGCTCTGAACGATTGGCGCTCATGATGACAGCCGTAATCGACGTGCCGTTGATAACGACGGTCTTCTGTTCGCCGATCTTGAAGCCGGCGAAGTTCACGCCCGCGCCCGTCGGCTCGTACACACTGCACTCGAGCGTCTCGTCGCCGAACCCGGCCACCGTCTTCTTGTACGGCTTGGCACCCTCGCGGGTGGTCACGTCGAGCCGTTCGCCGGTTCGCGTGTAGGTGAGCTCGCTGACGCCCGTCAGCCCCGAAACCGTGTAATCCTTGCCGAGCGTGTAGGTGGCCATATGCCTTTTCGCCAGTGGTTTTGCCGACGTTGGCGGCGTGGCGCCGCTCCTGAACGTCAGTATACCACGGCCCTACGCTCCGCCGCCGGCGCGAAATTGCCCGCGGAACTGCGCCACGACTTCGTTCTTCGCGGCCGCGTTGGTAATCGCAGGCCGCATATACGGCCGCTCTGGGTAGATGTGATTCTCGAACATATTGAGCGGGTGCCACCGGCCCGGCAGCCGCGGCTTCTTGCCCACTCGCCAGTAGCCGATGATGCCGGTATAGCGACCGTCGTATTTCGGAATGAACGCGTAGGCCTGCATCCGCTGCACGCCGCCGTATTCGTGGAGGGCCGCGAGCCACGCTCCGCCCTGCATGAACTGGCCGACAACGACCGACTCGGCGATCGGGTCGTATGCGTAGACGATGTCCCTCCGAAATACTCCCGTGTGCGTGTTGGGCGGCGTGCCCGGCATGGATGCTGGCTTGTTCTTGATCTCCCAAATCCGCTGCCGGAGCTTCCGGCGGGTGGATTCGCGGACGCCCGGCATCCTCGCGAGCTGCATCAAGGCAACGCCGGGGTTGTCCTTCATGATCTGCAGCTTGGGGCGGGCGAGCCCCTTTCGCTTGATCGACCGGCGGGCGGTCTGCATCACGACGCTGCCGGCCTTGTAGAGAGCCCAGTATTTCGCACGGCTCATCGAGTTCTTGACGGCCGGCCGGTCGAAAAAGAATTTGACGTTGATCCTGCCGGGGATCGACGGAATTCCGCCGTTGAGCCCGAGGCTGCTGGCTAGGCCGCCGCCCGGGGGAAGGAAAACGCCCATCGGCTACCCTCCGGCGATTTTCTCGATCGGCACTTGGAACGTCACTTCGATCTGTGACAGAAAGACGTTTCGCTCGGTGAGCGATTCCCGGTCGTACGGCACCGGCAGGGCGATCTCGGTCCAATCGGCCCCGCTCGGCAGGCTTTCGACCTCGACAAGCTCGGAGCGGATCGCGTTGATGATCGCCATATTGAGATCCTCGAGCGAGGAAATCTCGGCCTCCGACGTGACGAGCTTCGCGAGCACGATCCCGACGGAAGCCTCAAACATATCGTCGGACCGCGTGGCCGTCCGCAGCGTCACGGGACCGGGCACGACCGATACCTTGAGCGTTCCCAGGTCTTCGGTCGTGTAGTCGGGCACCCGGCGGACGGTGGCGGAAATGGTCGCAATGTCGCCAGGCCACGAGCAGGCCGTGAGGGCGGCGGCTAGTTCGTTGGCGACGAGCCGCTGGACGTGCGTTGGGGCTGCGGTTGGCATATTGCCATTATGCCAGATTCACCGGCCCGCTCTCGCCGCTGTAGCGTCATTCAGGCAGACAGCCGCCGCGCGGCCTCGTCGCCCCACCGCTCCAAGTCCAGCCCGAGCATCGCCATCCGCGAGTTGGCCTGAATGTAGCGGCACATCGTCCGCCAC
>JBIIOM010000060.1:0-12091 GCA_044336925.1 Pirellulales bacterium | reverse complement strand
CTTCCGTGGCTTTTGCCGAAGCCTCCCGAATCGTAGGCCGGTCTGAAGTAGGACAGGCTTCAGCCTGTCGTGCCTCCTGACAGGCTGAAGCCTGTCCTACTGGAACGGGAGGCTGCGGGTGACCCGTACCCCGTCGCCGGACGCTCGCTTCGTACCTGACGGAAGCCCGACGCGCGAGCGAGGAGAGTTGAGGCGTTTCTCGCGGGTCGGGTGGGAGCGTCACTGGTGGGAGTGGAAGGCGGATGGACCTTGCTTGCGCTGCGGGCTTCCGTGGCTTTTGCCGAAGCCTCCCGAATCGTAGGCCGGTCTGAAGTAGGACAGGCTTCAGCCTGTCGTGCCTCCTGACAGGCTGAAGCCTGTCCTACTGGAACGGGAGGCTGCGGGTGACCCGTGCCCCACTCGCCGGCGTTGCTGACAAGCGCAGGCACGGATGCCCAAGCGGAGGCGCTCTGGCTGGCGCAGTCAGCACCGAGCGAGCGGAGGGCATGCGGGCACCGATCCGCGTCAGCGGGTTGGTCGTACGAAGCGAGCGTCCGGCGACGGGGTATGGGTCGCCCGCAGCCGGGCCAAGCCAGTTGACGAGCCGCGCCGTCAGATCTGGTAGTCGGAATCCGGCGCGGGCGCCTCGCCGCGCATCCGGAGCTTCGGCCGCTCGAGAACGACCGTCGTGTGCGGATCGACGGACCGCGTGAGCCAGACGTTCGAGCCGATCACCGAGCCGTGGCCGATCCGCGTGGCGCCGCCGAGGACGGTGGCATTCGCGTAGATCACCACGCGATCCTCGATCGTCGGATGCCGCTTCGTGCCGCGGACGAGATTGCCGTCGCCGTCGGTCTGGAAGGAGAGGGCGCCGAGCGTGACGCCCTGGTAGAGCTTCACGCGGCTGCCGATCTCGCAGGTCTCGCCGATCACCACGCCCGTGCCGTGATCGATGAAGAAGTGGTCGCCGATCGTGGCGCCGGGATGGATGTCGATGCCGGTGCGCGAATGGGCCCATTCGGCCATCATGCGCGGGATGAGCGGCACCTCGAGTTTGTGCAGGAGGTGCGCGAGCCGGTGGATCGTGACCGCTTCCAGGCCCGGATAGCAGAAGATCACCTCGTCGAGCGTGCGCACGGCCGGATCGCCGTCGTAGGCGGCCTGCACGTCGGTGGCGAGTACGCGGCGCAGCTCCGGAATCCGCTCGAGAAACTCGACCGCCTTGGCCTGGCCGAGCGCCTCGAAATCGGCCTCCTCCGTGCACTGCTGCACGCCGGAGGGCAGGGCGGGGGCGTCGACGCCGTGCTCCACGGCGGCCCGCTGCGCAGCCACGCTGTGGCGCAGCGCCCGGCCGATCTGCGTGGTGAGCTTGTCGTGGAGGCCGTCGATGAGGTCGCCCACGTGATAGGTCACGTTGCCGAGATGCAGGTTCTCGCGGCGCCGATACCCGGGATAGAGAATCTCCTTGAGATCCTCGCAGGCCGCGATGATCGAGTCGTAGTTTGGCAGCGAGCAGTGGCCGAGGTACTGAATCGTCGGGACGTCTTGATAGGTCTCGACGATCCGGCGGGTCAGGTCGGGCAACTGCTCTTTGAGACGAACGTCTGTGGCCATGAAGCTTCGATCGTACGAGCGGGCTATGGTCGTCGGCAACGTGGGGGGGTCGGCAACGTGCCGGTTCGCCGGCCTTCCCATCCCCGCGACGACACCCCGTACGGTCGGCCCCCGGAGCGGTCGAAATTGAGGCTTCTTCCGGTTTCCCGGGGGAAATCCCGAATCGCGTCATACTCTCGGGAACCCTGGCGGACTCTGCCGGGTTCCAGCGGCCGGGCTCATGCCTCGCCGCAGGCAACCGCCGCGTCGGCGAGGGAGAGCCCGCCGTCGTAGAGCGCCCGGCCGACGATGCATCCGTCGGCCCCGATCCGCGCCACCTGCCGAAGATCCTCGGCCGTCGCGATGCCGCCCGACGCGACCACCGGCAGCTTCACGGCGCGGATCATCTCCTCGAGCGCCATGAGATTCGGGCCCGCGAGCATCCCGTCGGTGGCGATGTCGGTGTAGACGATTCCCGCCAGCGGCAGGCCTTCGTGCCGGTGGGCGACGGCGACGGCCGTGAGGGGGCTCGTCTCGAGCCAGCCGCGGACGGCGACGCGTCCATCGCGGGCGTCGAGGCCGAGCACGATGCGGCCCGGCAGCGCGGTGGCCAACTCCTCGAGCAGCGCCGGCTGCTCGATCGCGACGCTGCCCAGCACGAGACGGGCCACGCCAGCCGCTGCGTAGGCCTTCGCGGTCTCGAGCGAGCGGATGCCACCACCGAGCTGGCAGGGCACGCCGGCCGCGGCCACCATCCGCCCGATCAGCTCAGCCTGCACCGGCTGACCGGCCTTCGCGCCGTCGAGATCGACGATGTGCAGTCGCTTCGCCCCCTGGGCCACGAACCGCCTGACCATCGCCACGGGATCGTCGCCGAACACCGTCTCGCGGTCATAGTCGCCTTGGAGGAGTCGCACGCACTTCCCGCCACGCAGATCGATCGCCGGCCAGAGTTCCACTCGCAGTCTCCTCGGGTTGCCCTGATTCCTGCCCGCTCAGCCGAGAAATTCACACAGCAGCCGGAGCCCCACCGCCTGGCTCTTCTCCGGATGGAACTGCGTGGCGAAGAGGCGGCCCCGCCGCACGGCGGCGCAAAACGGGCCGCCGTAGTCGCTCGTCGCCGCCACGACCGACGCGTCGGTCGGCCGGGCGTGATAGGAATGCACGAAGTAAAAATATTCGCCGTCGCCGATCGCCGCGCCGGGCCCTGCGCCGCCGCACCACGTGACGGTGTTCCAGCCCATGTGGGGCACCTTCATGCCGGCGGGCAGTTCGAACCGGGCGACGTCGCCGGCGAGCACGCCCAGGCCGGCATGGCGGCCGCCCTCCCATCCGGTCTCGAAGAGCAGCTGCAGGCCCATGCAGATGCCGAAGAAGGGGCGGTCGGCCTGGATGTGATCGGTGATCGGGGCCACCAGGCCGCGGGCTTCGAGTTCGCGCATCGCATCGCCGAAGGCGCCCACGCCCGGCAAGACGAGCCGCTCGGCATCGGCCACGGCGCCAGGATCGTCGGTGATCGTCGCCGCCGCACCGAGCCGCTCGAATGCCTTTTGGACGCTGCGCAGGTTGCCGCTGCCGTAATCGACGATCGTCACCATGCTCCGAGTGTAAGTCGGCCGCACGCAAAGACAATTCGCGCCGCGCCGCCGCCGTTCGTCAGCGGGGCTCGGCGGCCGGATGGTCGCCGGGAGCCGCCTGCTCGGGATAGATGACGATCTCGACCCGCCGGTTGCGGGCCCGCCCCGCCGCGGTGGCATTCGAGACGACCGGGTGATTCGGGCCGTGGGCGACGAGAAAGAGCTGGCCCTGCTTGAGCGCGGTGCGGCTGGTGAAGAAATCGAACACGGCCGAGGCCCTGGCCGCGCTCAACTGGTGCGGCGAGCCCCACGAGGCGTTGCGCAACGGCTCGGTGTCGGTGTGCCCCTCGATGCCGAGGAAGTGCCCGGGGTAGACCCGTTCGACTTCCGTCGAGATCTGCGTGAGGATCGCGGCGCCGCCGGGCAGCAGGTTGGCGCTGCCGGATTCGAAGAGGCGATCGGCGGGAATTTCGAGCCGCACGACGCTGCCGTCGATCCGGGCCTCGGCACCGCTCACCGAGAGCTGCGTCATCATGGCTTCCATCTCGGCGGACGACATCCCCGCGGCGGCGGGTGCCGCGGCGGTGGCCTGCGCGGCCGCATTGGCCGGCATGCCGGTGGAGCGCGCCTGGGCCAGCTGCGACGACGTGCTAGCGAGCTGATCGCGCAGGGCGGCGATTTCGTCCTGCATGAGCTCCGCTTCCTGGCGGCTCCGAGCAAGCCCCACCTCGAGCTGCTTCGGATCGGTGGTCGCTGCATACGATGGCGTGAGCGAGACGGTTTGCTGAGGCAGCGTGTGGGCCGGGGCGGCCACGCCGGGCGGCGGCGCGAGACTCATCGGCGCCGTCGATCCGGGCCTCGCGAGGGGATTGCTCGAGCAGCCCGCCACGCCCGCGACGACCGTCGCGACAAGCAGGAACCGGGCTGTCTCATCGACGCGCATCGCTCTCACTCCGGATGCCGCATACCGAAGGCGGCAGGGAGCGGGATGGTAGGAAACACCGGCAAGCCGGGCAAGGCCGACGACATGCCGCTTTCACGAGTGAAAACAGGGGATCCGCTTGCGGAGCAAGCGGTCTACACGCGTCGATCGCGGAGCAGCCGCCAGGCGAAGAGCGTGATGGCGGTGAGCAGCACGACGGCGGCGACGACGGCCGCCAGCCGCGCGGGATCTTCGAAATGGACGGCCACGGCCTGCCAGAGCGGTCGCCATCCCACGACGACGAGCGCCGCGGCAAGACAGAGGCTCGGTCCGAAGGGGAGCTCGCTCTCCCGATGCCTGAGCAGTTGAAAGAGGCCGTGCGTCAGCCCGAGAAACGTGGCCAGGAAGAAGGTGAGCACGCATGCCTGCCAACCGAGCCAGGCGCCGACCATCGCCATCAGCGTCACGTCACCGAGCCCCATCGCTTCGCGGCCCAGCGCCCGCGAGGCGCCTGCCCGCGTCGCCCAGACGATGCCACCCGACACCGCCATCCCGACGAGCGCCGACTCCAGCGCGCGAAACCGATCGCCGCCGACGAGCCACGCGCCGAGCAGGGCGCAGAGCCCGACGACCAGGAGCATCGTCCGCGGGCCAGGCCAACGATGGGTGTGGACATCGGGTTCCGTGCAAATGGCCCACCAGGCCGCAAACAGCCCGGCCACGAGCAGGAGCCCCGGCAGGTGGGGTTGCGCGCCGAGCCATTCAGGCCCGCGCGCACTTCGCAGGCCACCGAGGAAGCCGAGCACGTCTGGCTCGATTGCGGGCGCCGCGAATGACCGCGGCACATCGACGGCCACCGGCAGAAGCGCGTCAGGAAAGCCCCAGGCGACGAGGAGCCCCGCGAGCACGCCGGGGATCGTGATCCAGTCGGGAATGACCCGTTGACGCATGTCGATCCACGTCGCCGCCGCGAGCAGCCAGAAGAGCACCATGTGCGCGAGGCAACGCCAGGCGATCGCGGTGCCCGACACGGGCCCCAGCGCCGGCAGACCGTCCGGAACCTGACCGGAGAGACGCACTTCCCACCACCAGAGGGCGACGGCCGCGACCGTGCCCGCAGCCACGCCCCAGGGACCAGCGGCGGCCCCGGCCGGCTCGTCGGTCGCGGCGAACCAGCGCCGCACGGCCGCCGTCAACAGTCCGCCGAGCACGGCTCCTGCCACCGCCGCCGTGGCGGCTCCCCACAGCCCTCCAGGCAACGCGTCCGTCATGCCGGCGCCCTTTCGCATGCGCCATGCTCGTCGAGCCACGCGATGATCCGGGCGACGATCGTCTCGACGGCGAGGGCGCCGGTGTCGAAGGCGACGTCGGCGCACTGGCGGTAGAGCGGCTCCCGCGCCTCGAGCGCGGGAGCCACCTCGGCAAGCGGATCGGTGCCGGAGAGGGCGGGGCGGCGGTCGCCGGTCGAGGGATCGGCCGCCAGTCGGCTCCGAATCACGTCGGCCGACGCGGTGAGCCAGACGACAGGCCGCCCCTGCGCCCGAAGCAGGTCGCGGTTTTCGGATTTCAGCACGACACCGCCACCGGTGGCGAGCACGCCGTCGAATTCGGCGAGCAGCCGCGCCAGCACCGCCGACTCCTCGTCACGAAAGCAGGGCTCGCCGCGCTCGCGCACGAGCCGAGCGATCGAGCCGCCGACCTTTTCCTCGAGCACGGCGTCGGCATCGCGCCAGTCGCAGCCGAGCTGCCGGGCGAGCGCGGCCGCGACCGTCGATTTTCCCGTGCCGCGGTAGCCGATCAGCGTGAGTCTGGGCATGGCGATGAAATCCGCGGCGATCCGCGGCCGCTCGAGGGAGATCGGTCACACGGGCTGTTTGGCGGAGGCCGTCGCCCGCTTGAGCGCATCGCGCATCCTGTCGCGCGGCGCTTCAACGCCGTGCCAGAGCTTGTATTGATTGGCCGCCTGCCGGACGAACATCTCGACGCCCGTCACGATGCGGCAGCCGATCGAGCGGGCCTCCTTCACGAGCAACGTGTTCTCCGGGTTGTAGACGGTGTCGAAGACGGTCATGTAGCTGCGCAGGTGCTCTTTGTCGAACGGGGTCTCGTCGACGTTCGGGTGCATGCCCACGGGGGTCGCGTTCACGAGGCAGTCGTAGGGCAGCCGGTAGCGGGCCTGCCAGTCGATCGCCTTGCAGCCCACGTCGGCGGCGATCCGCTTCGACCGATCGAGCGTCCGCGACGTGACCGTCACGTCGACGCCCCGTTGCCGCAGGCCAAACGCCACGGCGCGGGCGGCGCCCCCCGCGCCGAGCACGAGCGCTGTCTTCAGCCCGATCGTCCCCTCGGCCGGCGGGGCGTCTTGCTCGCGGAGCGCCGCCTCGATGCTCTCGACGGCCGCGGTCGCGTCGGTGTTGAAGGCCGCGATCCCCTCGGGCCGAAACACGAGCGTGTTGGCGGCGCCGATCGCCTTCACGAGGTCATCCTGAGTCTTCGCATGCTTGAGCACGGACTCCTTGTGCGGGATCGTCACGCTCAGGCCGGCCAGGGGCCAGCGGCCCGCCGCCGAAAGAAACTCGTCGATCTGCTCCGCCGGCACGCGGAAGGGCAGATAGACGGCATCGATGCGGGCCTGCTGGAGCGCCGCATTGTGGACCACGGGGCTCAGGCTGTGGGCCACCGGGTCGGCGACCACACCGTAGATCTTCGTGGCCGGGGAGAGCGAGTCGTAGCGGTACAGATCGCGCATCTGCCGCCAGCCGATCTGCCCGGGCGCGAGCACGCGGTCGTCGTGGAAGGTGGCGAAGGTGAAAGGGGCGCCGGCACGGCCGGCGAGCACGCGGGTGGGCATGCCGATGTCGCCCATGCAGATGCCCACGGTGGGCACCTTGCTCGCCTTCACCATCTCGAGCATCCGCAGGTTGTCGGTGGGGTGGTTGGCCATCGTGGCGATCTTCACGATGTCGGCATCCATGCCGGCCAGCTTCTTGTGGAGCGCCGCCAGATCGGGGGGCGTCTTGTGGAAATCGTGGTGGCTGACGATCCGCTTCGTCTTTCCGTAGCGTGGCACCTTGGCGGCGATGTCGTCTTCGAGATCGACATAGTCGGCCCCCTCGACGATCGCCGTCCGCAAGAGCAGCAACCGCTCGTCCTCCCCATTCTCCCAACGGCCGCCGTCGGCGGCCCGCCGGCAGGTGATGATCGCGGGGCATGGGCGATCCTTGAGCAGCCGCTTCACCTGGACCGAGCCCTGGATGTAGTCGAGCCGCAGCTCCACCAGCTCGATGCCGTTGTCGGCCAGGTGCTTGTGCTCGGCGATCACGTGCCGGTGGCGTCCCCGGCCGATGCTCACGCAGATCATGTCGTCTTTCCTCTCCTTCGTGTGCCGTGCGGCCTTTTCATGTCCTGCGGAACTGCCGATCGAGTTCCTGTCGCGAGAGCGTCAGCGATGTCGGCCTGCCGTGCGGGCAGTGGTGCGACTCGCGCACCCGGCGGCGGTCGCGCACCAGCGCGTCCACCTCGGCCTGCGACAACGGATCCCCAGCCTTGATCGCGGCCTTGCAGGCGAGCCCGTGCAGCACCTCATCGACGATCATGCCGCTCTCGGCTCCCGCCGACGTCGATGCCAGCCGGTCGATCACCTCGCGGAGGAGCGTCGCGGCCGGTGCCGATCCCACGAGCGCGGGCTTCGAAGTGACGATCACCGTCGCGCCCCCGAACGGCTCCACCCGCATGCCCGCCCCGGCGAGCGCCTGGGCGTGCTCGGTCACGAGCTCGATCTCGGCCGGCGAGAGATCGATCCGCTCGGGGATCAAGAGCGGCTGCACCTCGAGGGCGCCGTTCGCGACCGCCTCCTTCAGTCCTTCGTAAAGCACGCGCTCGTGAAGGGCATGCTGGTCGATCACTTCGATGCCCTCGCCGCTTTCGACCACGATGTAGCGGTCGTGCATCTGCACCGCCAATTCATCGACGGCGGCCGCGGCCCGCAGTTCGTCGCGTTCCCAGGCGGGCTGCGTGGCCGCCACGGCACTGCCCGCCTCGGCGGCACGCGCCTCAGGCGAGCCGAACCACGGGGCCACTCCGCCCCCCGTCGGCCGCGCAAACGCCCCGCTCGCAGCGACCGGCTCGGCCGATCCACCCGCCGACGGAGCGGCGCCGGGCTGGTCCCAGGGAAAGACCGGCGGGGGCGCGAGCGGCGCCCGCATGTCGCTCGCGAGGAACTTCGTGCGCAGGGCGGAGAGCACGAGCCGATAGAGCCGCGAGGGCTCGCGGAACCGCACCTCCATCTTGGCGGGATGCACGTTCACGTCGACCGTGTCGGGGGGCAGTTCGAACGCGAGAAACACGATCGGCTGCCGGCCGGAGAGCAGCACGCCGCGATAGGCCTCCTGGACGGCGTGGAGGATCGGGCGATCGCGAAAGGGCCGGCCCGCCACGAAGAGATGCTGCAGGCGGGTGCTCGCCATGTCGTCCTCGGGACGGCCCACGAACCCGCGCAGGGCGATGTCGCCGTCGCGGGCCTCGACCTCGATGAGCCTGTCGGCGAGCGACTGGCCGAAGAGCCCGCCGATCCGGCCGCGCCACGACGCGGTGGCCGGCAGGTCGTGCACGCGGCGGCCATTGTGGACGAGCGACATGGCCACGCCCGGGTGGGCGAGCGCCGTGCGCACGAACGCCTCCGAGGCGTGCGACCATTCCGTCGAGGCGGCGCGGAGAAAGGCCCGGCGGGCTGGCACGTTGCCAAAGAGCTGGTGCACCTCCACCGTGGTGCCCACGCCGCATCCTTCCGGCACGGTCTCGCCCATGCGGCCGCCATCGACCTCGATCGAGGCCCCGGCGGCCGCCGTCGGGGTTCGCGAGCGGATCACGAGGCGCGACACCTCGCCGATCGAGGCCAGGGCCTCGCCGCGAAACCCGAGCGTATGGATCCGCTCGAGGTCTTCGGCCGTGCGCAGTTTGCTCGTGGCATGCGGCGCGACGGCGAGCGGCAGATCATCCGGCTCGATGCCGCCGCCATCGTCGACCACCCGCACGAGCGCGATGCCGCCCTGCTCGAGGGCGACGTCGATCCGCGTCGGCCCGGCATCGAGGGCGTTTTCGAGCAGCTCCTTCACGACGCTCGCCGGCCGCTCCACCACCTCGCCGGCGGCGATCCGGTTGACGACCGACATGGGAAGTTGGTGGATGCGTGCCATGCGTTCCGCTACTCGGTGGCCCGGCATCCTATCTGGAATTCCTTGATCTTGCGGTAGAGCGTCCGCTCGCCGATGCCCAACAGCTCCGCCGCCTGCTCGCGATTGCCGCCGGTGAGCTTGAGCGTCTCGGCGATGAACAGCCGCTCCACCTCCTCGAGCGGCCGCCCCACGAGGGCCGTCAGGCTCGACTGCGGCTCCGCTGCGGACGTTGACGCTGCCGCGGCCACAGCGGGCTCCAGCTCCAGCGGCAGGTCGTCCACGTCGAGCATCTCGTCGCAATCGACGACGACCATGCTCTCGATCACGTTTCGCAACTGCCGCACGTTGCCGGGCCAGGCGAACGACACGAGCTTCGACCGCGCCGGCAGCGACATGCCCTTGATCGCCTTGTGGTGCCGCTTCGCGAAGAGCTTGACGAAGTGCTCGATCAACAGCGGGATGTCGGCGGCCCGCTCCTGCAGGGTCGGGATCACGATCGTGACCACCTTGAGCCGGTGATACAGGTCGCTGCGGAAGCTGCCGGCCGCGACCGCCTCCTCGAGGTTTCGGTTGGTGGCCGAGAGGATCCGCACGTTGACCCGGACGGGCGTATTCGACCCCACGCGGGTGATTTCCCCCGACTCGAGCACGCGCAGAAGCTTGATCTGCGTCGCCATCGGCATGTCGCCGACCTCGTCGAGGAAGAGCGTGCCGCCGTGGGCGTATTCGAACTTGCCGACGCGATCGCTCGAGGCGTCGGTGAAGGCGCCGCGAACGTGCCCGAAGAGCTCGCTCTCGAGAATGTTCTCGCTCAGCGCGGCACAGTTGAGGGCGACGAAGGGGCGATTCTTGCGGGGGCTGTTTTGGTGGATGGCCTGCGCCACCAGCTCCTTGCCGGTGCCGGTCTCCCCCTGGATGAGCACCGTGGCATCGGTCGGCGCGATCCGCTTGAGCCTTTCGATCAGGGCGAGCATCTGGGGGCTCGATCCCACCACCCCCTCGAACCCGAATTTCTCGTCGAGCCGGCGATTGAGCTCCACATTCTGCCGCTTGAGCCGGATCGCCTCGGAAGCCCTCTCGACGGCGGCCCTCAGCTGCCCCAGATCGAGCGGCTTCTGCAGATAGGTGTAGGCTCCCTGCTGCATGGCCGACACCGCCGACGGCACGGTGCCGTGGCCGGTCACCACGATCACCTCCGTTTCCGGCGATGCCTTCTTCACCAGCGCGAGGATCTCGAGCCCCCCGATGTCGTTCATCATCAGGTCGGTGACGACGATGTCGAAGGAATCCTGCTCGATCTTCCGCGCCCCCTCGGCCCCGCTGCCGGCCACGGTGCACTGGTAGCCGGGGCGGCCGAGCCCTTCGCCCATCGTGCGGGCGTGGACGATGTCGTTGTCAACGACGAGCACGCGGATGAGCTCCTGGGAGCCGGGCTCCGACGCGACGGCGCTGGCAGGCTGGGATTCTTTGGGCTGCGGCATGACCACGATGGTACGAATCGGCGGAGCGCCCCGTCCAGTATCAGCGGGGAGGCTTTCCGCCCGTCGGCAGCCGCGGGGGCGCGGGCAGCCAGATGGAGACCTTCGTGCCGCGGCCGGGCGCGCTTTCGATGTCGATCGTGCCGCCATGCGCCTCGACGATCTTGCGGGCGGTGGGAAGGCCGAGGCCGGAGCCGCCCTGCTTGGTCGTGTAAAACGCGCGAAACGCCTTGGAGAGCGTCTCCTCGTCCATGCCGGGCCCGGTGTCGATCAGCTCGATCGTGACGCCGAGCCCCGACGACCGCGTGCGGACCATGAGCTGGCCGCCCCCCTCCATCGCCTGGATCGCATTGATGAGCAGGTTGAGGATCGCGGAGCGAAAGGTCTCCCGATCGAGCCGCACCTTGGGCAGCTCGGGGTCGAGGTAGCGCACCACCTCGACCCCCGCCTCCTTCGCCTGCGGGGCGAAGAAATCGAGCAGCTGCGACAGCTCGTCATTGAGGCTGCCGGGCTCCAGCGTGAGCGATTCCTGACGGGCGAAGTCGAGGAAGTCGCCGAGCAACTTCTGGAGCCGGTCGCACTCCTGCCGCACCAGTTCGATCTTGGCCTTCGCCCGACGGTCGCGCTGCTTCGTGGGCGACGCCGGATCGGCGGCCTCGAAATCCTCGGCGAGCAGCTCCATGTTGAGCCGGATCGTCGAGAGCGGGTTGCGGATCTCGTGGGCGAGCGCGCCCACGAGTGCCGCAAACTCCGCGTAGGTCTCGGCCCGCGCGCGAGACTCTTGGTCGATTTCCGACATGGCCAGATTCACCCACATTCACGTTTGGGGTGTCGCCGGCTCAGGGACGGCAGAAGTCTCCTCGCGGAGAAACTTTCTCCTTCCACGACCTGCGGCGGTTCTTTCCCCAGAAGGTCGAAAGTTCCTAACGCTCGTCGAGCTTCAGCCGATCCCTTCGCCTACCGGATACGCCGGCCACAGTCTCGGCAGAAATCGCCTCGCTGCGGCCGTAGCGGCCAAACGCTCGTCGAGCTTCCGCCGATCCCTTCGCCTTCAATCAATCATGCTGACGGGGGCTGGTTGCCGCTTTCGGCGAGTTCTCGCATCGCCACCTTGCGGCTGAGCTTCACGCGGTCTTGGTCGTCGACCGCGATCACCTTCACCCGCATGACGTCGCCGACGCGGCAGACATCCGCGACGCTCGAGACGTAGTCGTCCGAGAGTTCGCTGATGTGGCAGAGGCCGTCCTTGCCGGGCACCAGTTCCACGAATGCGCCGAAGTCCTTGATGCTCGTGACCCGGCCTTCGTAGATCCGGCCGACCTGGATCGAGGCGGTGAGCGCCTCGACCTTGGCCATCGCCGCCATCGC
>JBIIOM010000042.1:0-14438 GCA_044336925.1 Pirellulales bacterium | reverse complement strand
AAAGAAACAGGAAGAAAAGACTCGAGCAGGTTGTTCTCGAACGCGCCCGAACTTCGGTCGGTCGAAGAGACCTTTCTCTTGCACGACCGAACGATTCGGCCGCCTGATAAGTTGGATAGATTACGTTGACTAAATCGGCTTGCAAGCGGTCGGACCGGCGGATTTTCGAAATACCCACAAGGAGGGCCGTTTTCGAAGGGAAAAAGCCTGAAAACAAGGGCTCCGCGATCCGACACCCGGGTGCCGCCGAGGATTTTCAACAAATTTCCACCGGGGGGGCCGTCGATCGCCTCCCGTAGACCGCTTGCTCCGCAAGCGGATCCCCGATCCGCTTCGGGACGAAGCGGTCTACTTTGGACGAAGCGGTCTACTTTGGACGAAGCGGTCTACTTTGGACGAAGCGGTCTACTTCCCGCGGCCTGAAAACACGGCGCCGCTCAGCCGGGCCAGGAGCCAGAGCGTGCCGAGCGGCAGCACGATCGTGGAGATCGTGAAGTAGATCGCGAGATTCACGATCGACTCGCCCACGTCGCCGATCGCCGCATAGAGCCGCTGCGCGCGGTCGCCCACGTAGTCGATCGGGTTGTAGCGCTCATACCACGGCGTCGATGCATCGACGGCCTGTGCCTGCTCGATCTTCTCCGTCGTGCTCGCGACCGAGGCCGTGGCCTGTTGATAATTGGCCTCGAGAAACCGCGAGGCCACGATCGAATCGAGCCAGGCCGATGTCGGGATCGCCAGCCGCGCAAACAGCGCGATCGCGAAGAGCCGCCGACCCCAGCCCGAAAGCGACGTTTGCCATCTCGGCTGCACGAACGCGGCGGCCGCAAATGCCATCAGTGGCGGCAGAAAGAGCCACCAGCCGAGTGCCCGGCTGATCTGCAGCCCGAGCCGCTGCACTCCCAGGGCCGTGGTGCTCGTGAGCAAGAGCGACCCATACTGTTCGACGAGATCGTTCACCGGATCGAGTGCCTGTCCGATACCGAGGCTGCCGCCGGGGCCGAAGCTGAAACTCACCTCCGAACTCTGTGCGAGGGAGATGGCGCTATCGAGGCCGCGGGTGGCGGCGAGCGCCGCCAGCGTGCGGGCGAAGGTGGCCTCGAGCCAGGCCTCGCCTTGGGCATCGGCGAACGGGGCGACCGCGATCAGGGCGGCGGCCGCGAGCACCGCGAAAAAAATTCCCCGCGCGGCCGGCTCGCGGCTCCGCTCCGGCAGCCCCGAGAGCCAGGCCCCCGCGATGAGCCGCTCGAAGATGTCCGCTTCGCCTGGGGTGGCCTGGGATGAGGGAGCCAGCGGGGACCGCGATGTTTCACTCATGGCATCCAAGGGGCTCGTTTTGGAGCGGAATGCCCCGACTGGTACGATTCGAGTGGGGCAGGTCAGTCAAAAGCAGTTGTCTCATATCCGCGGGTTGCCGGGGAAGACAGCGCCACGAAGAGGGAGGGATTGCCATGGAAACCGTCATGGACATTCTGCGTTTCAAGGGGTTCAGGTCGCCCGTCGCCACCAACCCCGCCGCCTCGGTGCTCGAGGCCACGCGGCTGATGAACGACGAGCGGATCGGGGCGGTCTTGGTGATGCACGGCGGACGGCTCGTCGGCATGTTCACCGAGCGCGACGTGCTGCGGCGGGTGGTCGCCGAGATGCGGCGGCCCGAGGAGACGCTCGTCGCCGAGGTGATGACCGAAGAGGTGCTCTGCTGCGATGCGGAAACCGCCATCGACGAGGTGGGGGAAATCATGCGCCGCCAGCGAGTCAGGCACCTGCCGGTGGTCGACGGCGACGGGGTCGTCGTAGGGCTCGTGTCGATCGGCGACGTGAATGCGCTGCGGTTCAATTCCTGCGAGATCGCGCTGCACCAGGTGGAGGATTACATCCACCGCCGCGCGTAAGTAGGGTAGGCTTCAGCCTGCCTCCGGTAGGGTAGGCTTCAGCCTGCCTCCAGTAGGGTAGGCTTCAGCCTGCCTCCAGTAGCCTGCCTGAGTTGAGACAGGCTAAAGCCTATCCTACCAAGAGACAGGCTAAAGCCTATCCTACCAGGAGACAGGCTAAAGCCTATCCTCCATGCTCTCGAGCACCGGCCGCATGATCGCGGCGCGGCGGGCGTTGCCGATCGTGCTCGGGTGCTGCTGGTCGTCGAGAAAGCACTCCGGGGCCGGCCTGCCGTCGGGGCCGAGGAACGCGGCGTTGGCGTCGATGAACCGCAGCCCCTGCCCGCCGCGGCCCGACTCGACAAAAGTGCGGATGGCTTCGTTGGCCTCGCGCTGGCGATCGGCCTGATCCCAGCGCTTGATGCTTGGCGAGATCGCCACGAACGCGATCGCCACGTCGGGCACATCCTGGCGGACGTTCGCGACCAGTCGTTCGAAGGCCTGGCAGACGTCGGCGGCCGTGGCGCCCGCACTGATATCGTTGCCGCCGGCTGAAACCACGATCACGCGAGGCTTCGAGCCGGCGACGAGTCGCGGGGCGAATGTCGCGAGTTCCGCCAGCAGTGCCGCGCCGACGCCGCGGTTGACGACGTTCATTCCGGGAAAGTCGTCGGCAAGCGTGGTCCAGAGCCGGATGTTCGACGAGCCGATCAGGCACACGCCCCCCTGCACCGGCGGCTGGTCGCGTTCGAGTTTTTCATACGCGGCGATCTCCTCCTTCCAGCGGGCCGGCGGCGGGCCAGCCGGGCCTTGAGCGCTGGCGTCTGCCACGGTTTTTTTCTCGAGCGGCCGGGCGAAGAGCTGCTTCCAGTCGGTCGCCATGCTGACGACGTGCCAGCCGTATTGCCTGGCCGCTTCGAGCGAGGCATTCGTCGGCTCGCCGTAGGCCATCTCGCGCTCGCCGTCGTCGTGCAAGACGAGCAGCTGGAGATTGGGCCTCTGGCTCGACTGCGACCAGCGGAGCATCGCGATGTCGCCCGCCGTGCCGACGTTGCCGGCGGCGAAGATCGGCCGCCGGCCGATCTGCTCCCCGATGCTCACCGGCTTGCGTTCCTGGTCATTGAGCACGTCCAACTCGGGCTTCACCACGAGCGCCAGCCGACGGTTGGGCGAGCTGTCCGGGGGCAGTGGGGCGGTTGGCTCGATCTCCTGCAGTTCGGCCTTCGGCCGTGAGGCGATCACATGCTCGGGGCCGATTGCATACCAGGCTTCCGCCGCCGGCCGCATGAAATGGACGCCGCTGCCCGAGCAGATCCAGACCGTGAAGCCCCTGCTCCGCAACAGCGCGATGAGCTCGTGCATGGGCTGGTAGGTGACATCCTGATAGGGCACGTCGAAGACGGGGTGGCGCGCGGTTTTCAAAAACCCCCGCACCGCATCCTCGAGCCGCTCCTCGGTCATTCCGGCGAGCGTGGAAAACGTGATGTCGGCGAGAAACTTCTTGCCGAGCTTGCGAATGAACTCGATGTCGCCGCCGAGCAGCGTCGCATAGGGCTCGTCGTGGGCGAGCTCCGGACGATCGGCCACGAGCGACTTCACACGGTCGATCAGAAACGCCCCGTGCACGATCGGCTTCTCGCAGACGAGCGTGCCGTCGTGATCAAACACCGCCACGCGTTCCGGCACGGGCACGAACGTGTCGGCGCCCGCGCGGGTCACGCGTTCGAGGAAGTCGAGGATCGACTGCTTGGTGGGGCCGTCGTTCCAGCTGGGGAGCGGGTCGCGGGCGGCCGCCGGCGGTGGCGATTCGGGACGGATCGCCGGCGCCTGAGGCGTCGCCGCAGGGCGGCTGCCGACGAATGCGGCGGTCGCCACGATGCCGGCAAGCGCCACGAGCGGCCAGGCGGCCGATGGACGGCGGCGGCAGGCTTGTGCGGTCGGTGCGGGCGTGTGGGATTCGTGCATCGATCGTTCCTGTTCGTGCATGCGTGAGCAGACCCGATTGAGCGTAACGAATTCGGAAGCCCGATGCGCGAGCGCGGGGCGGGTGGGGTGTTTCGCGCGGGGCGCGTGGGGGCGCCGCTGGTTGGAGTGGAGGGCGGATGGACCTTGCTCGCGCTGCGGGCTTTCGTGCGCTGCGGGCTTCCGTGCGCTTCTCGGCATACGCCGGCGGGTGGGGTGCGGGTGATACGGAAGCCCGACGCGCGAGCGAGGAGAGTTGGGGTGTTTCGTGCGGGGCGGGTGGGGGCGTCGCTGGTTGGAGTGGAGGGCGGATGGACCTTGCTCGCGCTGAGGGCTTTCGTGCGCTTCTCGGCATACGCCGGCGGGTGGGGTGCGGGTGATACGGAAGCCCGACGCGCGAGCGAGGAGAGTTGGGGTGTTTCGTGCGAGGCGGGTGGGGGCGTCGCTGGTTGGAGTGGAGGGCGGATGGACCTTGCTCGCGCTGCGGGCTTCCGTGCGCTGCGGGCTTTTGTGCGCTTCTCGGCATCCGCCGGCGGGCGGGGTGCGGGTGATACGGAAGCCCGACGCGCGAGCGAGGAGAGTTGGGGTGTTTCGCGCGAGGCGGGTGGGGGCGTCGCTGGTTGGAGTGGAGGGCGGATGGACCTTGCTCGCGCTGCGGGCTTCCGTGCGCTGCGGGCTTTCGTGCGCTGCGGGCTTTCGTGCGCTGCGGGCTTTCGTGCGCTGCGGGCTTTCGTGCGCTGCGGGCTTTTGTATGCCTGCCGGACGGGCGATACATTACCCAGATCTTTGTCTTCTCCGAGGAGCCCTATCGATGCCCCTGCCCTTCGTGTGCGTGCTGATTCTGCTTGCGGCCTTCGCCTCGCCGGCCGCCGCCGACGTGTCGCTCAACAATATGTTCGGCGACCACATGGTGCTCCAGCAGGGCATCAAAAACAAAGTCTGGGGTAAGGCCGATCCGGGCGAGCAGGTCACCGTCACGCTCGGCGGCCAGACAAAATCCACGACCGCGGCGGCCGACGGCACCTGGCACGTGTTCCTCGATCCCGTGATGGAATATGGCGGCCCCCACACGCTCACCGTGAAGGGCAAGAACACCGTCACGTTCTCCGACGTGCTCATCGGCGAGGTCTGGGTCTGCGCCGGGCAGTCGAACATGCAGTGGAGCGTGAACCAGTCGAACGATCCCGATATCGAAAAGGCCGCGGCGAAGTTCCCGAACATCCGCTTGATATCGGTGCCCAACGTGGGCACGCAGGAGCCGCAGTGGAACTTCGGCGGGAAGTGGGCGGTCTGCTCCCCCGAGACCGTCGGTGGTTTTTCGGCCGTCGGCTACATGTTCGGCCGCCAGATTCATCAGACGCTCGGCGTGCCCGTGGGGCTCATCAACAACGCCTGGGGGGGCAGCGCGGCCGACGCCTGGGTGAAGCGGGAAAAGCTGGCAGCCCATCCCACGCTCAAGGCGATCCATGATCGGTGGGTGACGCTTGAGACGGCGGAGAAGCCCGACCAGGGCCAGATGAAGGGCAACGCCCGCCCCGGCAACATCCACTCCGGCGTCCTCACGCCGTCGATCGGTTACGGCATCAAGGGGGCGATCTGGTATCAGGGCGAAACGAACGCCGGCCGCGCCTATCAATACCGCGAGCTCTTCCCCTTCATGATCAAGTCGTGGCGGGAGGAATGGGTCCTGGGCGATTTCCCGTTCTACTGGGTGCAGCTGGCCGACTTCAAAGCCGAAAAGCCCGAGCCCGCCGAGAGCGACTGGGCTGAACTCCGCGAGGCGCAGACGATGACGATGAAGACGCTGCCGAACACCGGTGAGGCGGTGATCATCGACATCGGCGAGGGGAAGGACATCCACCCGAAGAACAAGCAGGACGTCGCCAAGCGGCTCGCCCGCTGGGCGCTCGCGGAGACCTACAAGGTGCCCGGCATCGCCTGTCGCAGCCCGCTCTATAAAGGCATGGAGAAGCACGGCTCGAAGATCGTGCTCTCGTTCGACAACGTCGGCCAGAAGGCGTCCGACTGGCGGCCGTTCGACGTGGCTGAGCCGATCGGGTTCACGATCGCCGGGGCCGACAAGAAGTTCGTGCCGGCGAAGGCCGCGATCCTGCCCGACGGCCGGATCGAGGTGTCGAGCGAGTCGGTGGCGGAGCCCGTGGCCGTCCGCTACGCCTGGGCCGACAACCCCGTCTGCAACATGTATTCGGCGGCCGGCCTGCCGCTCACCCCCTTCCGCACCGACGACTTCCCCGGGGTGACGGTTTCGGCAAGGTAGTTTTCGTAGACCGTTTCGTCCCGAAGCGGATCACGGAAGCCCGACGCGCGAGCGAGGTGTGTTGGGGTGTTTCGCGCGGGGCGGCTGGGGGCGCCGCTGGTTGGAGTGGAGGGTGGATGGACCTTGCTCGCGCTGCGGGCTTTCGTGAGTCGGTTTTTCAAGCCCCCATGAAAACGCTAGATTGTGGCTCGCGAGCAGCGGCACCGGCCGCGGCGCTGGTCTTTCGACACGAACAAGGAGGGTTTCTCGTGACGACGACAGATCTCGGTCGGATGGTGTGCGCCGCGGCGATCGCGGCCGTGATGGCGGCGAGCGGTTGTGGAGGCGGTCGCGTCGAGCAGGGCCGCCTCGACATGCCGGCCCGGGCCACGGCCTCCGCCAATCCCCAGGCCGCCGATCCGCAGACGCGGACGATCCGGCCGATTCCCGACGTGATCACGCGGGCGAAGCCGTTTCGTCTTCCCGACGTGATCGGCGCCGTGCCGTCGCTCGAACCGGTGACGATGATGCCGCGTGTGAACGAGCAGGTGGCGCTGCCCCTCCGCCCGTCCGCGCGGCCTGCGTCCGAGGCCGCGCCGCTCGCACTTCCCGCGACCGAATCGGCCCGCCGTCTCGACGCCCGCGCCGATTCCCCCGCGGTCTCGGAAGTGGCCGCGATGATGCGCGACTACCTGCGGGCCTTCAACCGCCACGACGCGGCGGCGCTCGCGTCTCACTGGAGCGAGAGCGGCGAAAACGTCGACCTCGATTCCGGCGAAACCACCCGCGGCCGCGCGGCGGTCGAAGAGGTCTTCTCGACGCTCTTCGCCGAAGACGCGGGGGCCGCGATCGACATCGACATCGAATCGATCCGTCCGCTGCGCGACGAGGTCGCCGTGGTCGACGGCGTGACCCGCATCTCGTTTTCCGACGACGCGGTGCCGCAGCAGGGGCGCGAGGCGGGCAGCCGCTTCTCCGCCGTCGTGGTCAAGCAGGCCGGCCGCTGGATGATCGAGAGCGTGCGCGAGACGGCGGCGCCCACGGTCGTGCGGCCGCGGCACGGCCTCGACGAACTCGACTGGCTCGTGGGCTCGTGGGAAGACGTCGGCGAGGGGATGACCGCCAGCACCCAGTGCTTCTGGAGCGCCGGCAAGGCATTTCTCGTTCGCACGCATGCCGTCACATTCGACGCCCCTGCCGCGGGCCGCTCCGTGGCCGGCGATGCTTCGATCCCGAGCCTGCTTTCCCCCGAGGCGGGCAAGAGCCGCGAGATCACGGAGATCATCGGCTGGGATCCGGAGCGCGGGCAGGTGCGGTCGTGGCTCTTTACGTCCGACGGCCGCTTCGCGGAGGGCGTTTGGACCCGCGAGGGCGACCGTTGGGCGGTTCGGCTCGAGGGGCGCGGCGCCGACGAATCGGCCCTCTGCACGCTCGCGATCGAACGGGTCGGCTCCGACGAGGTGGTGGTTCGCTGCGAAGGCGACGCGCTCGCCCACCTGATGCCTCCCGCCTGCGGGTTCGTCCGCACGGCGCGGCTCGCCCCGCCGGCGCCGTAGCGGCATGCTCGAGCGGCTGGCCAACGCGTTTCCGGTCTGGGTGCTCGTGGCCTGCGGGCTCGCGCTCGTGGAGCCACGACTCTTCACCTGGTTTCGTGGCGAGGCGATCGTCATCGGGCTGGCCGTGATCATGCTCGGCATGGGCATCACGCTCTCCCTCGACGACTTCGCGCGGGTGGCCACCCGGCCGGCCGCGGTGGCCACCGGCTTCCTCGCGCAGTTTCTCATCATGCCCATGGCGGGCTGGCTCGTGGCCACCACGCTCGGCCTCGAGACGCCCTTCGCCGTGGGGCTGATCCTCGTGGCCTGCTGCCCGGGGGGAACCGCGTCGAACGTGGTGACCTACATCGCGCGAGCCGACGTGGCGCTCTCCGTCTTGATGACCACCTGCACGACGCTCGGCGCCGTCGTGCTCACGCCGCTGCTCACGAAGCTGCTCGCCGGGCGGCTCGTCGAGGTGGATGCCTGGGGGCTCTTCCTCTCGACGCTCCAGGTGGTGGTGCTCCCCGTGGCGGCGGGCGTGGCGATCAACCGCTTTCTGCCGCGGGTGGTGCGGGCCGTGATGCCCGTGGCGCCGCTCGTGAGCGTGATGACGATCGCGCTCGTCTGCGCGAGCATCATCGGGCAAAACGCCGCCGCCGTCCGCTCGAGCGGCCCGCGGCTCCTGCTGGCCGTCGTGCTCCTCCATGCGATCGGCTTTTGCGTGGGGTATCTCTTCGCGCGGCTTTGGGGCTACGACCGAATCGTGGCCCGGACGGTTTCGATCGAGGTGGGCATGCAGAATTCCGGTCTCGGGGTCGTGCTCGCGCAGAAGCACTTTCCCGCGGAGCCGCTCACGGCGGTGCCCTGCGCGATCTCGAGCGTGGTTCACTCGGTGATCGGCAGCCTGCTCGCCGGCTGGTGGCGACGCGTAGGACAGGCTTCAGCCTGTCTGAAGTAGGATAGGCTTCAGCCTGTCTCAAGTAGACCGCTTGCAAAGTAGACCGCTTGCTCCGCAAGCGGATCGTTTATACGGCAGGCTGAAGCCTACCCTACTTTGGCAGGCTGAAGCCTACCCTACTTTGGCAGGCTGAAGCCTACCCTACTTGCGCGTCGTCTTCGTCGTCGCCACCTGCGGCCGCTTCACGAAGTGGATCTTCGGGTCGTCCACCACCCAGGGCGTGCTCCAGGTCTTGCCGTCGTCCTTCGTGCAGACGTTGTAGAAGAAGGTCTTCAGCGTCTCGGTGCGGTAGCCGTAGGGGAACTGCGACGTGATGTGGTCGTCCATCGTCAGGTCGTCCACGCCGGGGCTCGCGAAGTAGTGCACCATGCCGTCCGGCGAGAAGGAGAGGCCGAGCGTCCACCAGCCGAGTTCATTCATCTGCGGGCCGCGGATCTCGCCGCCGTTGCGGCCGCCGCGAACGCGGAGGTAGGCGGAGTCTTCCGTCTTCTTCTTGGCGTTCGCCGGCTCGAAGCAGATGAACATGCCGGGCCAGTATTCCTCGAGGCCGAAGCGGCCGCGGTCGGGATGGTCTTCGCCGGTGATGATCGCGTGGGTGTAGCAGCCGGCGCGGAAGCCAAACGACGGGCCGCTCCGGCGCTCCCACTGCGAAAACGGCGGCAGGTAGACCCGCGTCACGATGCTCGGGCTGTCGGCGACGGAGATGCCGCGGCCGATCGAACGGCCCGCCGCGAAGATGAGGTCATCCTGCTGCATCTGGTAGGTGACCTTGCCCGGGATGCCGGTGCGGAGCGAGGCGATCAGCATGCCGTGGGTGCTGCCCTCGAGGCCGGGGCTCGGCAGTGCGATCCGCTTCACCACGTCGGGCGTGCCGCGCTTCGGGCCCTCGAACCAGAGGCGATTCACGCTGCGGCCCATCGGGCCGCGGATCCGCTTGTCCTGCTCCTCGGAGCTCTTGGGATGGTTGTAGTTCCACGACCACTTTTCATCCTCGAAGTCGTCGGTGGCGCCCTTGGCGACGGAGCCGGTGCCCGGAATGAGGACCGGCTTCTTCGGCGCGGGCGGCTTCGGCGTGGCGGTCTTCGCGGCCGTGGTCGCCGGGGTGGCGGGCTTCGTGGCAGCCTTGGGGGCAGCGTCGTCCGCGAAGGCGGCCGTCGAGAGGCCGATCGCCAGTCCGAGAGCCGCCGTCGCCAGTAAAGTCTTCGAGGTCGCCATGACAATTCCCCCCAAGCGTGAGATGAAAACCCGTCGATTCGTTCATCGGCCCGGGAAACCGTCACAATCGAAAGGCTCGGATGGCGCCTGCCGTCGATGCGGTTCTCCACCGCAGGTTCGGCAAAACGCCGCCGCCACGACCGCTACGCGTTCTGCCTGGATTGCCCATTCATCCAGTGGCGGGGCAGAACCGGGGCAAGGCGACAAGTTCCTCTGGCGGCACGGCGATCTCCCCGTCACAAACCCCGGCCAAAGCAGACACGTGCACCTCACGAAAGCCCGCAGCGCCAGCAAGGTCGGTTGGCGATCCACCCCGGTGATTCTCGCTTGCGCATCGGGCTTCCGTAGCGACCTTCATAAACCTGGTGTTTCAAAGCTCGAAATTGGATATTCAGATGCGCACTCGAATCATCCTTTTGATCGCTCTCGCCTACGTTAACGCCACGGCGCTGGCAGCGGATGGCAAGCCCGACACTCCCGAGCGCGGGCCCCGTTCCCACATCCAGCCTGTGAGCGAAATCGCCGCGCAGTCGGCGGCACCGTGGGCCGGGCTCGTGACCGCGCGGGCGCCGGCCGTGCTCCGCGAGCAACTCGAATTGAAGCGTGGCGCGGGATTGATCGTGGAGGAGGTCGCGGCCGGATCGGCCGCCGAGCGGGCGGGGCTCAGGCAGCATGACGTGCTCGTCGCGCTCGACGGCCAGCTGCTCGTGTTGCCGGAACAACTGACGACGCTGCTCGAGGAATGGGGCGACGACGAACCGCTGACCTGCCTCGTGCTCAGGGGCGGCAAGCCGACCGAGGTGGCCCTGCGGCCGCGTGCGGTCGCGAGTGCCGCGACGTCGACGGCCACTGTCGCGAAGTCGCCCGCCAAATCAGAGCCGCTCAAGCCCACGGCATCGGTGCTGGCGTTGCTCCCCAAGCAGGCGGCCGCGAAGGCCCCGACCACGACACCCACCGCTGCGAAGCCGGACCCGACCACGCTGACGGGCACCGTGATCCAACTCGAAGACGGCTCGCTCCTCCAGCGCGACACCGATTATGCGATCAAGCTCTCCGCCGGCACCGACGCGATGCTCGTGGTCAAAGACTCCCGCGGCAGGATCGTCTTCAACAACCGGATTGCGACGCCCGAGCAGCGGAGTTTCATGCCACCGGAGGTGATCGCGCGGGTCGAAGGGCTCGAGCGGCTGCAGTCGCGGCGCCGCCTACTCGCGCAGCCGGTCGTCACCGAGCAGTCCGCGAGCCAGACGCGGCCGGAGCGGATCGGCTCGCTCGATATCAAGCCGGTGCAGGTGCGCTAGTCGACCGCTCACGGAGACCGCTTGCTCCGCGGTAGACCGCTTGC
Source organism: Pirellulales bacterium (assembly GCA_044336925.1). Classification (GTDB taxonomy): domain Bacteria; phylum Planctomycetota; class Planctomycetia; order Pirellulales; family UBA1268; genus RGVT01. The sequence goes on along the minus strand of JBIIOM010000042.1, from coordinate 3,292 downwards.
TCCGCAAGCGGATCCTACGATCCGCTTCGGGACGAAGCGGTCTACTTTGGACGAAGCCGTTCACTACCAGCCGACTTCGGCGGTGTCGCGCGACCAGCCGCCGCCGGCTGAGCGGCTGCCGCCACCGAACGAACTCCCGCCGCCCATGATCGAGCGCCACGGATCGGGGCCGCGGAACGTGCCGCCCGGCAGCGAGATCACCCACGGGCCGGCGCCGCGCGACATCCGCACGAACGCATCCTCCATCTGCCGCCGCTGAATCTCCTGCTGCCGCACCCGCCGGCGCCGTTCGGCCTCGGCCGTGGCGGCCGCATACGATTCGCGGGCGAGCCGCGCGGCCTCCGACGAGGCCTTGATCGATTCCTCGTAGCGCTGCCGCGTGAGCAGCGACTTCGATTGCTCGAGCGCGGAGACCGCCCCGCGGACGTCGGCCGACACGCCCTCCGCATACCAAGCCGCGGCGCGGCGGACGAGGCTGTCGGTCTCCTCGATCTCCGAAAACGCCTGTCGCGCGAGCCGGTCGTCTTCGGTGGCCAGTTCCTCGGCCCGCACGGCGGCCGTGTCGGCCGCGTCGAGCACGCGGCCCGATTGCAGCAGATCGGGCCGCTGCATCCGCAGGCCGCGGTCGGCGATCTGCACGAGCCGGCCGGCTTCACGGGCGTGCTCGTTGGCCCGCACGCGGTCGGTCCGCTGCCGCTCCAGTCGCTGTTCGAGTTCGCCCACGCGTCGGGAGACCGTGTCGCACCGCTCTGGCAGCGACGACCGCAGGCCGTCGAGCTCGGCCCGCCGGTCGGTGACGGCCGCCTGGCAGCCCTCCACCCATTCCTGCTGCCGCACCGCTTCCTCCAGAAGCGCGAGCGCCCGGAAGTAATGCTGGCGGGAGGGCTCGGCGGCGGCCTGCGATTCCGCGATCATCGTCTTGATCCGCACCATCCCCTCGTCGGCCTTGGCCACGTTGTCGGCGAGATCCGACCAGGAGCTCTCGGCGTAGGCATCGGCCATCTGTTCGAGGGCCTGCACGGTCTGGCTCCGGCGGGAGGCCAGCGCCTCGAGCCGCGCGATCGCCCCGGGGAGCAATTCGTCGATCCGCGTCTTGGCCGCGACGATGCTTTCGAGCATGGCGAGCGCCTCGGCGATATCCCGCTCCGACTGCTCGATGTGCTTCACCGCCCCGTCGAGTTCGCCGGCGTCGAGCAATTGGGCGGCCATCGCCACGTGCTGGCGGGCCTCGTCCACGAGCTTCTGCGGATCGGCGCCGGGCTCCTTGAGGAGCCAGCCCTCGGCCCGCTTCGCCTTGATCTTCTTCTCGGCCTCGTCGGCCGACTGGCCCGCCTTGGTGCGGCGGTCGTCGGCAGCCTCGAAGGCGTCGATCTGGCCGAGCGTGCGGCCGAGCATGGCCGTCGCCTCTTCCAGGCGGCCCCGGGCTTCGACCGGATCGGCCTCGAGCGAGTGCCGCGCGAGCGAGAGATTCCGGGTGATGTCCGCGACGTCGGCCTGGAAGGCCGCGCCGGAGCGGCCGCGGGCTGCGAGTTTTTCCAGCCGCGAGGCCGTGGTGCCGAGCGTGGTATCGAGATCGTCGGCCAGTTTGCGGGCCGTCTCGTGCGACTGCTCGAGCACGTCGAGCGGACCGCGGCATTCGCCGGCCACGTCGGGCAGCGGCGGCCGTGCCTCGGCGGAGTCGAGCAGCTTGATCGCGTCTTCGGCCTCGGCCGTGCCGAGGAACCATTCGGAGTTGAGTCGGTCTTCCGCCCTCTCCCAGACATCCATCAGCGAAAGCCACCGCTCGCGGTAGCGACGGATCGAGGTCTGCACGTTGTCGTAGGTGGCGCGGGTCGCGCCCTGCATCGGCGTCTTGAAGTCGGGATCGGTGTGGGGCAGCAGGCGATGCCGCTCCTGCTGGCCGTCGAGCAGGTCGGAGAGCGCGACGACCTCCCCCTTGAAGGCATCGAGCTTCTTGCGGGCCTCGGCCATTCGACGGTCGTGCCGCGAGCGCTGGATGAAGAAGGCGGTCAGACCACCGAGCGTGCCGGCGGCGAGCAGCCCGAGCGGCAGCGTGCGCGTGCGGAAGACCCGGGCAGCCTCGACGCGGGCCTTGTCGCGGTCGGCCCGGTTCTTCACCCACGACTCGGTGGCGCCCACGAGATCGGAGAGCCCCTGGTCATACTGCTCGTCCTTCGCCTTCGGCACGAAAACCTTCTTGATCAACTCCTCCTCGATCGTGGCGGGATCGAGGCCGCTCGACACCTCGAGGCCCCAGGGCGCCCGCATGGCGATCGTGCGGCCCTTCATGTCGAGCACGACGGTGACGTCGCGCGAGGGATCGAAGCCGACCGTCTTGCCGTCGGCCGTGGCGCCCTCGCGGCCCCAGCGTTCGATCACCGCTTCGAGCATCGTCTTCGCGGTCTGTCGGCTGCTGGAATCGCCGACGATGATCACGCGATAGTCGCGGCCGCTCTGCTGCTTCGCCTTCTCGACGGCCGCACGCACGCGATCGAAGCGGTCGGGCACGCCAGAGACGAAGACCCGCCGTGCATCGGTCGCGGAGACGAGCGGCGCGGCCTGATCGGCGACGGCCGCTCGTGGCGCAGCTGCAACGACGGCAGCCAGGGAGAGGAGACAGATCTGCGTGAGACGACGATACAGACAAACCCGGGCGAGCATGAATCCTCCGCGGCGCGAAACCAGAGCCTTCGACGAAACAGCCGGAGATTCTAAGCGTCCAGAGAGGGCGATCTCAATCAATCGTTTGTAGACCGCTTGCTCCCGGTAGACCGCTTGCTCCGCAAGCGGATCCAGATCCGCTTCGGGACGAAGCGGTCTACCCAACCCCGACGCGCTAGCGAGGTGAGAGCGGGCTGGCCTGGCAACCCGTGTTTTCCTTGCTTGCGCTGCGGGCTTTCGTAGCAGAGGCGAGAACCTTACTGCCCGATGTCCTCCGCGGATATCCGCGGTTGCGGAATCGGCCGGGCGGTGGGGGCCCTTCCGATGGCCGGCCGGCCTGCAGGAGCGGGCCTGGTCGGGGCGGTCGGCTGACGGCCGGCGTTGAGATCGGACCGCGGTCCGAGGGCGCCGTAGCCGGGCCGCGCGGCCGGAGCACCCGCCCGCACACCGCCGGTCGTGGCCGTAGGAAGTTGGCGGGGCGGCACGGGCTCGCGGGCCGCGGAAGCCGAAGGCCTGCCAGTGGGCGGCTGTGTCTTGGCGGCCGGTGTTTGCGTTGCCGGTGCCGGCGTGCCGTCGGGGCGGCCGGGCACGAGCAGGAGTTCGTCGTCCTTCGGCTTCGCGGCCGGCGGCG
>JBIIOM010000223.1:0-4322 GCA_044336925.1 Pirellulales bacterium | reverse complement strand
GGTGCCGATCAGCGACCACGTGCTCGAATACATCGTGCGGCTCGTGTCGGCGACGCATCCCAACAAAGAGACCTCGCCGGACATCACCCGGAAGTATCTCGCCTGGGGTGCCGGTCCGCGAGCCGGGCAGTATCTGGCCTTGGGGGCGAAGAGCCGGGCGCTCTTGCGCGGCAATCCGCAGGCGACCACGGAAGACGTGCGGGCCGTGACCCGCGCGGTCTTGCGGCATCGCATCTACACGAATTTCACCGCGCAGGCGGAAGGCGTCGATGCCGACGGTATGATCGACCGGCTGCTCGAGGTGATCGAGGAGGCCCCGTCGGCCGGGCACAAGTCGAAGGCCACGTAGATCTGCATCGTCCGCACCACCCGTCATTCCTGGAGTCACCCGCCATGGCAGACCACCCCCCAGCCCGGACCGCAACGCCGCAATTCGGCCGGCGCGATATGTTTCATTCGCTTGGCGCAGCGGCGGCCGGATTCACGCTTGCGAATCACGCGGTCGCGGCAGAGGACGCGGCCGGCGCGCAGGTGGCCGATCGCTCGTCGAGCATCCGCATCACGGGCTTGAAGACCTACTGGGTGGGCCCGGTCGTGTACGTCAAGATCGAGACGAATCACGGCATCTCCGGCTGGGGCGAGGTGAAGGGAACCGACCCTCGGGTAGGCAAGGTCTGCGTCGAATCATTGTTCGAACTGGTCGACGGCGAAAACCCGACGCGGATCGAGCACCTGTGGCAGAAAATGTTCCGTGCGCACCGCGACATTCGGGGTGGCGCGATCCTGGTCCATGCCATGGCCGGGATCGACGTCGCGCTCTGGGACATCGCCGGCAAGCTGTGGAACACGCCGATTTACCGGCTCCTTGGCGGCCCGACCCGCGACCGGATCCGCGTCTACCACACGCCGCTTGCGCAGAAGGTGGCGCCCGGCGGGCCCTACACGCATGCGGGAACGCCGGCGGAAATCGACGCGATCCTGAACAGGATCAAGGACGCTCGCGAGAAGGTGGGGCCCAAGGGGGCGGTGATGTTCGACGCACATTCGGCGGTGCCGCCGGCGACGTTGATTCAACTGGCGTCCGCGATGAAGCCCTACGACGTGCTCTTCATCGAGGAGCCCGGCGTGCCGGGCAACATCGAGATCTTCAAGCGGCTGAAGGAGAAGATCGACATCCCCTTGGCCACCGGCGAGCGGGATCGGACGATTTATGAAGTGATTCCCTACCTGCAGGAGCGGTGCATCGATATTTTGCAGCCCGATTGCTCCCATACCGGCGGCATCAGCCAGATGCGCAAGATCGCGACGCTGGCCGAGGCCTATTACGTGCCGCTGGCGCCGCACTGCACCGGGAGTTTCCTCGGCATCGCCGCCAGCCTGCACGTGTCCGCATCGATCCCGCTATTTTTGATCCACGAGTTCTATCCCGATAACGTGGGCAAGCAAATGACAGGCGTCACGTCCATGGAATACGCCTACGATGCCGAAGGGTACATCGGACTGCCGCCCGGCCCGGGCCTCGGCGTGGAGGTGGACGAGAAGCTCCTGGTCGAAGAGGCGAGCAAGCCGCAGACCTACAAATGGCCCGGGCAAAAGCTTAAGGACGGTTCCGTCGCCGACTACTGAATACCCGTGAAGCCGCGGTCGCTTGCGACCCGCTTCACAGAGGCACTACTCGCGGCCGAAGAACTGCTCCTCCTTCGGCAGCGTGTTGACCGGCCACGTCGCCGGGTAGAACCGCACGACATGACCCGGGCGAAAGCCCTCGAGCATCATGCAGCACTTCACCTTGATCTGCACGCCGCTCGAGCCGATCTCCGCCGGCACCTTGTCGATCGCCAGGATGTTGCCCCCTTTTCGATCGTGCATCGGCTCGTAGGTCATGAGGCATTCCCGCGCGACCGCGATGCCCCCCTTCGGCGCCTTCGGATCGTCTTCGCGGGCGGAGAAGGGCCAGCCATGTGGCTTCTCGTCGATGCCGGTCAGCTCGCTGAATAGCCCCGGATCGACCCCGTCGAAGAACGTGATCGTCACGATCTGCTTTTCGTCATCGACGGCCTCGATCCAGCCCGGCAGGCCGCGGTCGCGCACATGGTCGCGATGGCGTGCCAATTGCAGGGCGGTCGCGAGTTGGCGGCTCGGTTCATCGAGCCAGATTTCGAGAATCCGGCCCGGGCCGTGGAGCGTCGCCCACGTGATGTTGAACTGCACCTCCTGTCCGACCGCGATCGACTCAAGGCTGCCGAACCCTTTGCCAACGTGCACCCGCGTGCCGGGCATCAGGTCGAACGTCTTTGGCTTACCGACGGGCTGGCCGCCGTCGACGAGCGTGGCGTTGAGCTTTTTACCGGCGAGGTCGACCGCGTCGATCCTCCAGGCCTGCTTCCGCCGCGCGCGATACGAGAAATCGTCCTCCAGTCGCAGGCAACGCTTGAACTCCCAGTCGGCCGAATGCCGTTCGTTCGGCCCCTGCGGCGGCGGTGTCTTGTCGCCGGGATCCCGGAGATAGAAGAGGCCGTGCACGTGCGTCCCGATCGGAATGTCCTGCAGGGCCGCCGGCGCACCGTGGTAGGAGATCGACCCGTAGGGCAGCATCACGCTCTCCAGAGGCAGGTCGAAGTGGGAGACCTGCTGGCTGTCGTCGCGATCGACCCGAATCCGGAACCGCCGCTCGGGATGGTCGCACTGGATCAGCTCGCCCGAGATGGCGTGCGCCGAATCCGCGGGGGGAAACTTGCCGTCCACGATTCTGTACCACTTGAGCGACTTGTCGGGATTGGTGTCGGTGCGAAACGGGGGAGCTTCGTCAGCATGGAGCCGGGCGACGAATAAAAGCGACGCGGCGACGGCGAGCGTGCAGGGAACTACCAGGAACCACAGGCTGCGAGTCAACATGGCACTTCCGGTCGGCACTATCAGCCGAGTACGTTCGAGACGGTGCCGACGCTGTCTTGAAAGGCGTCGGTCTCGACGCCCACCCGCTGGCACATGGTCAGAAGCAGGTTGCTCAGCCGCGCTCTGTCGTCCACCGGCCGCGAGCAGACCTGGTACAGAGTATTCGCATTGGCCGTGTCGTAATGGCCGATCTTCGGCAGGTTGAAATCGACGTGCTGTCCGTGCCGATAGCCGAGCGCGCGGCCGCCGGCGAGGATCGTCGGCAGGTTGGCGTTGCCGTGGCTCTGGCCGTAGGCCATGCCGCTACCCCAAAGCACCTGCGTCGTGTCCAAGAGCGGGCGGCCCTCCTCTTCACATGCCTTGAGTTGGTCGAGGAACGAGGCGAACTGCTCGACGAGGAACGTGTCGGTGTCGGAGAGCCGCCGCATCTGCTCCGGGTCGCCATTGTGGTGCGAGAGCGAGTGGCGGCCCGACGAGATGCCGATGTCGGGGACCGCTCCGCCCTGGGCCTCGCCGCAAATCGAGCAGGTGATGACCCGCGTCGAGTCGGTCCGCAGCGCCATCACCATCAGCTCCGCGAACAGCGCGTGGTATTCCCGCACCCGCGACAGGTCGACCTTGCGGGTCAGTCGGGCCTCGTCGTCGGGAGCGATTTCGGGCTTGGGAGTGTCGAGCCAGGATTCCGCCCGCTCGGTGCGCAACTCGACCTGCCGCACCGCCGACAGGTATTCATCGAGCTTCGAGCGATCGTGGGCGCCGAGTTTTCGGTTCACCCTCTCGGCATCGTCGGCCACGAGATCGAGGATGCTCCCCCGCCGCTCGAGCCGGCGACGGAAGGCGGTCTTGCCCTCCTTTTCGACTCCGAAGAGGAGGTTGAAGATCTGCCTTGGGTTTCGCTCGGCCGGGAGTTGGATGCCGTCGGGCGACCACGCCAGCGAATTGCCCTCGATCGCCAACTCCAGCGAGGCGAACCGCGTGGACGGCCCCTGCACCTCGGCCATGAGCTGATCGGCCGAGACACTGTTGCGGAAGGCCCCGCCATCGGCGGGAACATCGGCGGCGGTCAGCCAGACCTTCTCGCAGTTGTGTGCCTTGCCCAGGCCCAGCGGATGATGGAGCCCGCTGATCGGCGTGACGTCCGCGCGATGCCGCTCGAGCGATTGCATAGGCCTTGTGAACTGGAAGTGCGCGCCGTCCTTCTCGATCTGCCAGGTCAGCGGATTGACGCCGTTGGGAAAGTAGAGAAACACGCTCCGCTTGGGGGGCGTGGTCGGCTTCGGCCCGGCCGCCGCGAGGCTCGGCGGGATCATGCAGTCGAAGAGCGGCAGCGACAGGGAAACCCCGAGGCCCTGCAGCACGTGACGCCGGCTCATCAGCCATCGGTTGGTGTTGACGTTGCTCACAGCAGGACTCTGCTCCCGGGGAAG
>JBIIOM010000222.1:0-4339 GCA_044336925.1 Pirellulales bacterium | reverse complement strand
ACGTCTGTGCTGAAACATCACGGGACGCGGGTTCGACTCCCGCCGCCTCCACTCACTTCACGCCCGCCGGGCCATCCATGGCCCCGGCGGGCTGAACGTAGACCGCTTGCTCCGCAAGCGGATCTTGTTTTTTGCCGCTTCGGGACGAAGCGGTCTACCGGCTGGCGAGGCTCGCGGGTCGGCGAAAGCTCGAGGAGCATTTGGACCGAGTCCTCGAGGGCCACCGCGACGAGACTTTTGCCGCCCGCGAGCCGGCGGGGATCCGCTTCGAGACGAAGCGGTCTACTTGCGATCTCAACTCCAGCCCGGCTTGGGCTGGGGGTGCACCTTTGGCTGCGCCGCGATCCCTTCGCGGGCGGCGCGGACCTGCTCGCCCGAGAGCGCCTCGAGGGCCAGGTCGAACGAGATGTCGGCGTGCGGGGCGAGCGGCACGACCCGGCCCTGCTGCTCCTCGAACGACCGCGGGTTGGGGTAGTTCGTGCCCGGTTCGATGCCGGTCACGTAGCCGTCGGCGAGGCCGCCCTGGTTTTTCCAGAGCGTGAGGCACGGCAGTTCGGCGGCCCGCCACGACAGCCGCGCGGCCCTCGCGCCGTCCGGCGCGACGAGCATCGCTGCGGCCCGTCCCGCCGCGTCGGGCCGCAGCCGCATGAAGTGCACCTGCTCGCCGCGGCCGGCCTCGGGGGCGGCGTAGCGACTCCACGACGGCACGTCGCCCACGGCGGCGGCATCGCGCGGAGCGACTTCCTCGACGTTGGCCTCGAGCGCCGCCCCCGCCCCGAGCAGTGGCGGCCCGACATTCACGTGGTAGAGCATCTGCATCGTGGTCGGGCGGTCGGAGCGGTTTTCCACCCGGTCGGTCCAGGCCACGCGCGGCTGATCGGCCTGAAGCACGATCCGCGTGTGCATGCGGAGAGCGTGGACCAAAAACCGCGTTTCATCGACCACGCCTGCGAGCGTGACCGTGCCCGTCGAATCGTCGAGCGTCACCTGCACGTCGCGGGCGGGCAGGTTCGCGATGCGACCGTGAAGCCCGTGCAGCAGCCGGCCGTTGGCCGCGAAGTCCGGGGCGCCGTTGCTCACGAGACCGCACCGCGCCACGAGTTCGTCGAAGCCGTCGAGCCAGCCGATCCCCGATGGCTCGCCGAGCGGCACGTGCCGCGGATGCACCGGCCCTGCCACCGGCGAGCGCCAGCCCAGTTCGACGTCGCCGCAGCTCATCTTCCAGATCCCGAGGCCGCGGTCGGGCAGCACGATCGCCCGCGTGTGCCCCGCCACGATCTCCACCTGCAAGACGCCCTCGCTGGCTCCGCCCCGCAGCCGCCGCGCCGTCACGCCCAGGGGCCCGAGCGATTCGGAGATTTCACCGTCGATCGTGACGCACTGCTTCGCCATCGAAAACACCCTCGTGGAATTTGGAGCCCCGATCGGGAGAAGACTACATTACAGACCCCACGGAGACAGCGCATCCCATGCCGCACGCCGCACCGATCGCCATCGTCCTCGCCGCCGGCAAAGGCACGCGCATGGGAGGCGATCTTCCCAAGGTGCTCTTCGAAGCCGCCGGCAAGCCGCTCGTCCACTGGGTGCTCGACGCCCTGGCAGCCGCCGGCGTGCACGACCGGATCGTGGTCGTCGGCTACCGGGCTGACATGGTGGAGCGGGCGTTGGCGGGAATGCCGGGCGTGTCATTCGCCCTGCAGCGGGAGCAACGCGGCACCGGCGATGCGGTCGCGGCGGCGGCCGACGCGATCCAGGCCCGGCTCGCCGCCGACCCGCCCGAGAGCCGCCGGCCCGTCGTGATCGTCTGTGGCGATTCGCCGATGCTTCGGCCGGAGAGCGTGACCGGCCTGCTCGGAGAATTTGCCGCCCGCGGCGGCTCGTGCCTGCTCGGCACGGCGGTGACCGACGATCCCTCCGGCCTCGGCCGCATCGTGCGGGATGCGCAGGGCCGGTTCACGCGAATCGTGGAACAGAAGGATGCGACGCCCGCAGAGCGAGGCATCCGCGAGGTCAACATGAGCACCTACGTCTTCGAGGCCCGCGACCTGCTCCAGGAGCTCGCCCGCCTCCGTCCCGACAACGCAGCCGGCGAGTATTACATCACCGACTGCCCCGGCATGCTGCTCGCCGCCGGCAAGGTCGTCGATGCCATCCCTTGCCTCGATGCCAGCGAGACCCTCTCCGTAAACACCCCGGACCAACTCGCGGCCGTCGCTGCGGCCTTGAAGAACCGCGACCAGAAAGGCACAGTGGGGGCATGAACGACCTCAAGATCTTCGCCGGCCCCGCCAACGAGCCGCTCGCGCAGGACATTTGCCGATACTTGAACCTGCCGATGGGGAAGATCACGCTCGGACGTTTTCCGGACGGCGAGATCTCCTGCAAAATCGACGAAGACGTGCGCGGCCGCGACGTCTTCATCGTGCAGCCCACCTGCCCGCCGGTGAACGAGCACCTCATGGAGTTGCTCGTGATGATCGACAGCTTCAAGCGGGCCAGTTCCTACCGGCTCACCGCCGTCATCCCCTACTTCGGCTACGCTCGACAGGATCGCAAGGATGCAGGCCGCGTGCCGATCACGGCCAAGCTCGTGGCCAATCTCATCACCCGCGCCGGCGCCGATCGCGTGCTCGCGATGGATCTCCATGCCGCCCAGATCCAAGGCTTCTTCGACGTCCCGGTGGATCACCTCTACGCCGCCCCCGTGCTCAACAACCACTTCCAGTCGATGGACCTGCCCCACGACGACATCGTCGTGGTGAGCGCCGATGCGGGAGGCATCAAGCGGGCGGTCGGCCATGCCAACCGCTTCAGTGTGCCGCTGGCGATCGTCGACAAGCGGCGAATCTCGGCGGAGACGACCAAGAGCGCGAACATCATCGGAGCGAGCGTCGAGGGGAAGGTCGCCCTGATGTTCGACGACATGATCAGCACGGCCGGCTCGATCTGCTCGGCGGCCAAGGTCGTCCACGACCACGGCGCGAAGGCGATCTATGCCGCCGCCACCCACGGCCTGCTCGTCGGGCCGGCGATCGAGCGGCTGAAGGCGGCCCCGTTCGCCGGCATCATCGTCACCGATTCGATTCCGCTGCCGGCGGAAAAGGCCCTGCCGCAGATCACGGTCCTCTCCGTGGCCAGCCTCCTCGGCCAGGCGATCAAGCGGATTCACCGCAACGAATCGGTCTCGATGATGTTTCAGTAAGAGGCTGCGCACCGTAGACCGCTTGCTGCGCACCGTAGACCGCTTGCTCCGCAAGCGGATCTGACCCGCTTGCGGAGCAAGCGGTCTACTCTAGGCGAGCCGGCGGCACCCTTTCGCGGCGGAAAACCGCGGGAATTCCGGGACTCGGCTTGCGAAATCACGACGGGATGGCAAAATACCGGGCTCAAATCAAGGAGTTTTTTCATGAGCGAATCCCTCGAAGTCGTGTCCCGGAAGGCGACCGGCTCCCGCGAAAGCCGTCGTTTGCGCCGTCAGGGGCTGGTCCCGGCCGTGCTGTATGGCCACGGCGAGAAGTGCGTTGATCTGGCCGCGAAGCGGGAGGCCCTCGAGGCGGTCGTGCGGCATGGCAGCCGCGTCGTCGAACTCAAAGGCGCCGTGAAGGAAAACGCCCTGATCCGCGAACTCCAGTGGGACACCTTCGGCATCGAGCCGATCCATGTCGATCTCCTGCGGGTCAGCAAGTCCGACCGCGTCAAGGTGAAGGTGCCGATCGACATGAAGGGGGAGGCGCCCGGCCACCGTGCCGGCGGCGTCATAACGCTCCTGCTCCACGAGATCGAGATCGAGTGCACCCCCGACGCGATCCCCGATAAGATTCACGCCCAGATCGGCAAGCTGGAACTGGGCGGCATGATCAAGGCGCACGACCTGGAGTTGCCAAAGGGCGCCCGCGTCGTGGGCGGCCATGACGAGACGGTCGTCAGCTGCACGCTCCCGACCCAGAAGGGCGAGGAAGCGGCTGCCGCGGCTGGTGCCGTCGAACCCGAATTGATCGGCCGCAAGGCGGCCGAGGAAGGAGAGGGAGAAGCAGCCGAGGGCTGACCGCGAGTCCTCGCGGGCCTCCATGCCCCGCGAGCCTTATCCGGCGCAGACACGTGAAACTGCTGGCAGGTCTGGGAAATCCGGGGCGCAATTACGAGGGCACTCGCCACAACGTCGGCTTCGACGTCTTGGAGATCCTCGCCCGCCGCTCCGGTTCTCCAGCACGCCGGGCCCGGTTTCAGGGCGAGACGGCGCAGGTCACGATTCGGGGCTGCCAGGCCCTGCTCCTGTGGCCGCTCACGTGGATGAACCTGAGCGGGGCCAGCGTGCTGGCTGCCCGAGACTTCTACAAGA
>JBIIOM010000221.1:0-4340 GCA_044336925.1 Pirellulales bacterium | reverse complement strand
CCCGCCTCGAACTGGGCCGCCTCGTCGGCGCCGGCGGCCTCGAAGGCCCGCGTGAATGCGTCCGGCAGCCGCGCCTTGCAGAGCGTGGCGATCCGACGGATCTGCGCGTAATTCGTGACGGGCATCACGCCCGGCACGATCGGCGTGCGGATGCCGAGGGCGGCGCAGCGATCCCGAAACCGGAAGAAATCGGCGTTGTCATAGAAGAGCTGAGTGACGATCACGTCGCCGCCGGCGTCGCACTTGCGCTTCAGATTCTCGAGATCCGCCTCGGGGCTCACGGCCTCCTGGTGGGTCTCAGGATAGCCGGCGACGAGGATGCCGAAGGCGGGGAATTCGCTGCGGATGAGCGCGACGAGTTCGGACGCGTAGTGGAGGCCGCCCTCGACGGGCTTGAAACTCGTCTCCCCCTTCGGCGGATCGCCACGGAGGGCCACGATCGCGCTGACACCGAGCGCGGAAGCCTCGCGCAAATAGTCGCGGAGCTCGTCGACGGAACTGCCCACGCAGGTGAGATGGCTCGCCACGGGAAGGCCGTGTCGTGACAGCACCCCCTTGAGCACGTCGAGCGTGGTGCCACGGGTGGATCCGCCGGCGCCGTATGTGCAGGTGATCATCGACGGCTCGAAGGCCATCAGGTCGTCGACCGTCCGCCACATCGTCGCCTCGGATTCGGGCGTCTTGGGGGGAAAGAGTTCGAACGACAGGCCGAACCGACCGTTGGTGTAGGCGTTCTGGAGTGACATGCTCTGTATGGTAGTGCGGTCCGCCGCCAAGCGAAATGGCCGATTTTGCAGGCTGCTGGTGCTTACGGAAGCCCGACGCGCGAGCGAGGGGAGTTGACCATTTTTACGCGGTGAGGGTGGGGCGGAGTGGTGCGCGGATGGACCTTGCTTGCGCTGCGGGCTTTCGTGTGCTGCCAATACCTAGCGTGCGAGCGAGTCGAGCAGCTCTCGGTCGGCCGGCAGGATCTCCAGGCCTCGGCGGGCCAGCATGCGTTCGAGAATCGTGGCCGCCTGCTCGGCCGTGGAGCGGCCGTTGGCGAGCATGTTGGTGAAGGCCGTCACCGTCTCGGGCACCGTGCCGCCGACCGTCGCGGCCACGCCGATCCGCGCGCCGCAGGGGATCGACGCGTTGATCGCCGTTTTCGCGAAGTCGCCGATCATGGCGCCGAGAAACTGCCTGCCGGTGTGGATCGTTTCGCGGCTGCCGTCGGGAAGCATGATGTGGAGACGGATCGGGCCATACGTGGCCTTGAGGTTGCTCGTGATCGTGCCCGCTGCGAGGTTCACCCAGCTGCCCACGTGGCTGTGGCCGAGGAAGCCGTCGTGCGGCTTGTTGGAGAAGGGCTCCATGATCGTCGCTTCGATCTCGCCACCGGCGCGGCAGGCCATGCCGAGCGCCGTGGCGCCGCGGAGCCAAGCATGCGGATTCACCCGCGCGCCGGGCCCGATGAAGGCCGGCCCGTCGAGGCAGACGAAGGGGCCGATCTCGGCGCCGGCTTCGACGACCACCGGGCCCTGCCGCACGACCACCTGATCGGCGACGCTCGCGCCCTCGGCCACGAAGAGCCCGGGCTTCGTCTCACGAAAGCGGCCGGTGTCGAGGAGCATGGCGAGCGATCCTTCCATTGCCTCCTCGTGGGCCGTGATCACGTCGTGCGGCTCGTGGAGCAGGTTGACGAAGCCGTCAAGTTCGCCGAGCGCGAGCGACTCGATCGCGGCGGTGGAGCCGGTATCGCGCAGCGCGTTCCATGCGGCGTCATCCGGCCCGCTGCCATCGACGGAGAGATGCAGCACCGCCGCGGCGATCGCTGACCCGTCGCTTACGACGCCGCGGTGGCCGGCCTCGACGAGATTTCGCAGCGACTGGATGTTGCGGCGGCTCGGGACAACGCGGGCGTTGACCACGAGTGCCGTCGCGCCGTGGGTCGATGCGGGCGGCTCGGTCGTCAGCGGCGGCGTGGCGCCGCCCCAGAGCGTGATCCGGCGGCCGGCGAGCGCGGCGATGTGGCGGGCGAGGTGCGGCCGGACGACTCGCTGCACGTGGCCGAAATGGGCGAGGGCGTCGTGGAGCGAGGAGGCCCCGATCATGAGATCGCAGGCCGGCCGTGCGGCCGTGAGCACGCCGAGCCGATCGACGCGATTGTCTTCAAAAACGATCACACGCATTGGGTCACCCTCGTGACAACACTACCACGGGCAATCTCCCGGTGCGTAGTAGACCGCTTCCCGTAGACCGCTTCGTCCCGAAGCGGATCTGGCTTCACGCGAAACATCGGCATCCTGCCGATTTTCGCTTGGCCGGCATCCGCCGGCAGTAGACCGCTTCGTCCCGAAGCGGATCTGGCTTCACGCGAAACATCGGCATCCTGCCGATTTTGGCTTGGCCGGCATCCGCCGGCAGTAGACCGCTTCGTCCCGAAGCGGATCTGGATCCGCTTGCGGAGGAAGCGGTCGACCGGGACAGGCACGGAGGCCTGTCCTATTCCGGCAAGCGCCGTGTCGCACAGGATTACCGGTGCTGGCAAAAGGCGGTTCGGCGGCGTAATCTCGGGGCGGATGAACGCCTCTCACGAGCCGGAGTGGCGGAATGGCAGACGCGGCGGACTCAAAATCCGTTGCCCGCAAGGGCGTGTGGGTTCAAGTCCCTCCTCCGGCACTTCTGAAAAACACCTCCCGTCGCGATCGGATACTATCAAGAGTTCGGTTTCCAGGTGCGGCTCGGAGGCTCATTCATGATTCGCGGGGTCACGTTCCTGTTCGACGAGCGTGGTCAAAAGACCGCCGTGATGATCGATCTCCGTCGAGGGAGCGGGCTGTGGGAAGACATCCTTGACGTCGCCACCGCCAGGTCGCGGGAGCGCGAGCCAAGCCAGAGTTGGGCGACGGTCCGATCCCGACTGGAGAAGGCCGGCCGCCTGAAGAAGGGCCGTCGCCGTGCATGAGGTGCGGATCGGAAGGTCCGCCGCCAAGGAACTCGAGTCACTGCCCGACCAGATCATCGACCGTGTCGCTGCGAAGATCGATTCGCTTTCCACGCGGCCACGACCGGCTGGTTGCAAGAAACTGCGGGGCGGCGATGACCTCTGGCGGGTTCGAGTCGGTGACTACCGGATCATCTACGCGATCGAAGACATGCGGTCAATCGTCGAGAGTCGAGTCATCCGCCACCGAAAGGATGCCTATGGTCCGACGTGACCAGTCACCAGGAATGAAAAGGGGCCGGCCACTTGCCTGCCACCGACGGATGAGCGGCTCGTGAGCGTATTGCTCCCGCCTCCCGAGGCAGCCCCGGCCCGGAAAGCAGCTCCCTGGATCGGCGCCCTTCCCCCCTGAAGTGGCGTTTTTCTTGTGTCGGCGCGGAGTCTCTCCGAGTCCGGCGACCTGGGTGCTTCGTGGTGCCCTCGCGTCCGGCAGCGGTCAGAGGCTGTGGATGTCGATCGCGGGGAGCTCGTCAGACGACGATTGAAAGACGTCGCGGTCGTCATGCACCTGGACGAGCTCGCCCCAGTCGATGGGCGGCCCGCGAGCGGGCGAGATCGGCGGAGGCTCGAGCGGTTCGCCAAGGTGCGTGAGGGGCTAACTTCACGCGGGCTTGCGCATCCTGGCCTTCTCCCGCTTGCGAACCTCTCACTTCGCGTGAGCCGGCTCCTGCCGGCCGTCTCCTCTGAGCCGGATGTCGCCGCCGCACGCCGGGCACTGGAGCGGAAACTCCTCCCCCACCCGCGCCATCAGCTTGGCCCACGCAATCCGGGAGGTGTCGTGCCGGGAAGGGGTCGGTGCACCGCCCGGCCGGGCTCGGGAGCAGGCGGGCCGTTCTGCAACCGCTGCCGCCGCGGCACCTGGCCCGTGCGGCGTAATCTCGGAGCGAGACAACGCCTCTCACGAGCCGGAGTGGTGGAATGGCAGACGCGGCGGACTTGCGTATTCGACGGGAAAGAACGGGGTTCGCGATCGTGCGGCCCCCAAGTGCTCGACGCTTCTTGGCGGCGGGCGTTGCGTAATCTGTTGTGCAAACCAGATAAAAATGCTGGTGGAGAACCCCAGCAGGAGGAGTGAACTGCCCCCACTGATGGAACCAGTTTCTATTGACAGGGTAGCCTCGCTGTACCCACGCCCGTCGCTTTTCCACTCAACGTTTCAGGGCCAAGGCCAGCACGCCAGCACCGACCATGAGGATGCCCAGCCATTCACGAACCGAAGGCCGCTCAGCACGCCGCCGCGCCGAGAGAAACTCGTGCACGAGATAGCCGTGGCAGGCTTTGATATCGACCATGTCGAAGCCGGCCGCCTCGGCGTCACGGGCTGCGACGACATACGCCTCGATGAGCCGCTCCA
>JBIIOM010000220.1:0-4350 GCA_044336925.1 Pirellulales bacterium | reverse complement strand
CTTCGGGCTGATGGCGATGCCCTACCTCGACTTCAACAAGAAGGGCAACGGCTACTACTCGATCGAAGAGCGGAAGTTCAGCTATCTGGTCTACCAGTTCGGCTTCTTCGAACTCTGGATCACGCTGATCATCCTCGGCACGTTCCTCCGCGGGCCCAACTGGAATTTCTACGGGCCGTTCGAATATTGGACGCCCTACAAGGTCGAGGTGCTCAATAACGTCGACCTGCCGCAGATGTTTTGGGTGAATCTGCTCGATCGGCCGCTCCCGCGGGCACCGCAGGGCGCCAGCGGGCTGGTGCAGTTCGGCACCATCCTGCTCCGCGAGGCGCCGGGCCTGTTGGTGCTCGGGGCCTACCTGCTGCTCCTGCCGCCGCTGCTCGCCGTCACCGTCTTCCGCGGTTTCTTCCAGAAGATGGGCTTCATCCGCTACATGATCATGGCGAATCTGATGCTCTTGATGCTCTCGCTGCCGCTGAAAATGATCCTGCGCTGGACGTTGAACCTGAAATACATCGTCAGCATTCCCGAATTCTCGTTGAACTTCTGACCCATGCCCGCAACAGAACAGACTTCGCGCTCCTTTCACGGCGAGCTTTTGCTTCGCGCTCGCCTTACGGGGGTTTGATCCATGCCCGCAACAGAACAAACCTGGCGTAACCTGAAAATTTTGCACGTCGTTTTCGGCGTGTCGGCGCTATTGCTCCTGCTCGCCACGGTCGTGATGCTGGCCGTCGACCACAACCGGCCGTGGAAGAAATACCAGCGGGAGTTCCGGGCGCTCGAGACCTGGTCGGCCGCTGCGCGGGTCGACGAGCAGGATTCGCGCGGCTTCGCCGAAAAGTCGCAGGAACTCGAGGCTTCGCTGGCCGAGTCCCGACGCGCCGATCTCGACCCGGCCCTCGTGAAGGCGTTCCTCGAACAGGTCCGCACGGTACCCGCCGATGCCCAGGCCGCCGACCTGGCCCAGCTCGACGTCGACACGCTGCGGAGCCAGACCGATCCCGCCGAACGCCTGGCCCTGCGCGGCGACCTGCTCGAGCGACTCCGGGACATCGCGAAGCGGGCCAAGTTTCGCGAGGATCTCCTCGCCGGTGAGCTCAAGCTCCGCAAGGCCGAGCTCGACAAGAACCGCGCCGATTACGAGCTGGCCGTGGCGGACGATGCCTCCGCCGAGAAGCTTTCGTCGCTCCTCGCCGTGGCCGACGCCAAGCGGGCCGAGGTGGCCACCGCGGTCCTCGAAAACCAGACCGCCAACACCCATCGCAAGGCGCTCGAAGGGCTGCTCAGACAGCTCACGGCCGGTGAGGACGCCGCCGCGAAGTCGCTCGCCGACCACCGCCAGAAACTGCTGCAGCTTTCCAAGACGCTCAAGGACCGGGCGCCCAACGTCGGCAAGACGGTGCTCGAACTGCCGGTCCTCGACGCCTTCAACGGCCCCCTGCGGGTCGATCAAATCTGGCTGCCGCAGCTGACGCTCAACAACAATTTCCGCGACGTCGCCCGGTTCGATCGCTGCACCACCTGCCATAAGGGGATGGACAAGTCGCTCCCCGGCGCGCCGACGGAGCCGGCCTATGGCGAGCAGAAGGCGGTGACCGTCGCCCTGCCGACACCGGCCGAACCGCCGAAGTCTGAAGGAGACGAAAACGAACAGCTGGAGCGGGCCTATGGATTCCGCCTCGCCCCCCGCGGCCTTTTCCGTCAAGACGACCCGACGGTCAGCGTGGTGCTGCCCGAGTCGCCGGCGGCAGCGGCCGGGCTGATGCCGGGCGACGTGATCGCCGACATCGGCGGCGGCAAGACGCTGGCTCGCCGCGTGGCGATGGCCTCACTGCTTGAAACCCCCGCCTGGGGCAAGCCGCTCGAGCTCGTGGTGCAGCGGGGCGTCCCGCAGCCTTATTCGACGCACCCGCGGCTCGACCTCTTCGTCGGCTCGACGAGCCCGCACCCGATGCAGACCTTCGGCTGCACCGTCTGCCACCAAGGGCAGGGGAGCGCCACCAGTTTCAAGTGGTCCTCGCACACGCCCAACACGCCCAAGCAGGCGCACGAGTGGCACGACGAGCACGGCTGGTTCAACAACCACCACTGGATCTTCCCGATGCTGCCGGAGCGGTTCGAGGAATCGAGCTGCCTGAAGTGCCATCACCAGGTGGTCGATCTCGAGCCGAGCGAGCGGTTCCCCGAGCCGCCGGCGCCCAAGCTCGTCGAGGGCTACCATGTGATCCGGCAGTATGGCTGCTACGGCTGCCACGAGATCAACGGCTGGTCCGGCCCCGAGAAGCGGATCGGCCCCGACATGCGGCTCGCGCCCAACTTCCACGAGGTGGCCGAGGCCCTCGCCGTCGATCCGGGCCTCGCGTCGATGGGCGACACGATGGCCCGCTTGGTCGAAGACGTCCGCTCCAGCCCCGATGGCACCGCCTCGCGCAACAGGCTTCGCGATGCCATCGAGCGCGATGCGGCCGCCGGAGGCGACGCCAAGCTCTCGAAGCGTTCCCACGAGTTGGCCTCGCTCTTGAAGGACCCGGAGACGCCGGGCACGCTGCCGAAGGTCGGCC
Source organism: Pirellulales bacterium (assembly GCA_044336925.1). GTDB lineage: Bacteria > Planctomycetota > Planctomycetia > Pirellulales > UBA1268 > RGVT01. Next base: position 1,786 of record JBIIOM010000220.1, on the reverse strand, counting down.
CGAGCCTGCGGCACGTGGCGAGCAAGGTCGGCTTCGATTGGCTCTATTCCTGGCTCCGCAATCCGCAGGACTTCCGCCCCTCCACGAAGATGCCGCGGTTCTTCGGGCTCTGGGAGCACCTCGAAGGCAAGGGCCTCGAGGAATCGAAGCGCTACGAGCCGATCGAGATTCGCTCGATGATCAACTACATGCTCGCGGCGAGTGCGCCCTTCGAGTATGTGAAGCCTTACGACGGGATCACCGCGGCGCCCGATATGAATCGCGGCAAGAAGGTGTTTCAGGTGCGCGGCTGCCTGGCCTGCCACCAGCACGCCGACTTCCCCGAGGCGACGAGCACCCACGGCCCGAACCTCTCGCGGATCGGTGCCAAGACGGCATCGCACCCCAACGGCCCGGCCTGGCTCTACAGCTGGCTGCGTGAGCCGGCGCGGTATCACCCCAAGACGATCATGCCGAACGTGCTGCTCGAGCCGGTGACGCTCGCCGACGGCAAGGTGAGCGACCCCGCCGCCGACGCCACGGCCTATCTCATGGGCTCGACCGAAGACTGGAAGCCGGCCGACGTGCCGGCCGCCGCCTCGCTCACCACCGAAGAGCGGAAGGCGACGGAAGAGCTGGCGCTCATGTACCTGAAGGATCGGTTCACGGCCGCCAAGGCCGAGCAGGTCCTGAAGTCTGGTCTCGGCGCGGAGCAGGCCACGATCCAGGGCGACGAGCGGATGCTTGCCGGACTGGCCGGCCCCGAACGTGATGCCACGCTGCTCAACTACGTCGGCAAGAAGACGATCGCCAAGCTTGCCTGCTACTCCTGCCACGACATCCCCGGCTTCGAGGATGGCAAGGCGGCGGGGGCGGCGCTCGCCGACTGGGGACGCAAGGAACCGTCGAAGATCGCCTTCGAGCAGGTCGCCCACTTCGTGATGCATCAGCTCGAGCACGGCCACGGCGCAGCGGGCCACCATGGCGCCGCCGGCCACCATGGACATGCATCCGAGCCGCCGCATGCCGCCGACGGCAAACAGCCTGCCGACGAGCCGCTGGCCCCCGATCTCGCCTACGCCGCCCCCTCCGCCAAGCACGTGACGCCCGAATCGGTCGATCCCGATACCGGCTTCTTCCTGGAGAAGCTTCTGGCGCACGAGCGCGAGGGCTTCCTCTGGCAGAAGCTGCGCCAGCCGCGGAGCTACGACTACAAGAAGGCGGAAAACAAGAACTACAACGAGCGGTATCGCATGCCGCAATTCCCGTTCAACGCGGAACAGCGCGAAGCGGTGATGACGTTCGTCCTTGGTCTGGTGGCCGAGCCGCCGGCACCGCAGTTCATCTACAAGCCTTCACCGCGCGAGGAGGCCCGTCTCAACGGCCTCGTGGTGGCGGAGCGCTACAACTGCGGCGGCTGCCACACGCTGCAGATGGATCGGTGGGATCTGCGCTACCAGCCCGAGTCGCTCGGCCCCTCGCAGACCGTGGCCGACTATCCCTTCCTGTCGCCGCACTTCACGCCGCAACAGGTCGATAAATCGCTCGTGACCGATCGCCAGGGCCGCCGCCACACGACGCTCGTCGGCATGCCGGTGCTCGATCCCGTCACCGGCAAGCCGCAGCTCGTCGACGAGGATGGCGTTCCGGTCGAGGAGGGCGACACCGAAGTGGTTCCCCACCGGCAGGTGATGCTCTGGCACGACGCGCTCGTCGACGGCGAGCCGCGGATCGTGGGCGGGCAAAACATCATGGTGCCGGAGGATGCGATCCGCGCCGGCAAGCATTATCCGGCCCGCGGCGGCGA
>JBIIOM010000218.1:0-4363 GCA_044336925.1 Pirellulales bacterium | reverse complement strand
CGCCGAGATCGGCTCGTCGAGCACGAGAAACTCGGGCTCGAGCACCAGCGCCCGCGCGATCGCGATCCGCTGCCGCTGCCCGCCGGAGAATTCGTGCGGGTAGCGTTCGAGGGCCGCCGCGGGCATGCCGGTGCGATCGAGCGCCTGCCGCATGCGGTCGAGCCGCTCTCCGGCGTCGCCCAGCGCATGGATCACGAGGCCTTCTTCCAGGATCGACCGCACCGTCATTCGCGGGTTGAGCGAGCCGTAGGGATCCTGGAAGACGATCTGCATCCGGCGGCGAAGCGCCCGCAGGTCGGCGCCATTTTTCGCGCGCACGCTCGCGCCGTCGAACCGCACGTCGCCACCGGTCGGCTCGACGAGCCTGAGGATGCTGCGGCCGACCGTCGTCTTGCCGCAGCCGCTCTCGCCGACGAGCCCGAGCGTGCGCCGCTTGCCGATCGCGAAGCTCACGCCATCCACCGCCTGCACATGGCCCACCACGTGCCGCAGGAGTCCCTTGCGGATCGGGAAATGCGTCTGCAGGTTCTCCACGGCGAGGAGCGGCTGCATGGTCATGCGATCCCCTCCCGTCTGGCGCCGAGGTCGTCGGCGTAGTGGCAGCGGGCTTCGTGGCCGGCGGTGACCGACCGCAGGGCCGGCGACTCCTGGGCGCAGTGCGGCAGTCGGGCATACGCACACCGCGGGTGAAACCGACAGCCGCTCGGAAAGTGCTGCGGCGGCGGCACCATGCCGGGGATCGTCTTGAGCGGCCCGTCGCGGCGGCCGCCGGGCGAGGGCCGCGCGGCCAAGAGGCCGATCGTGTAGGGATGCCGCGGCTGGGCGAAGAGCTCGGCGGCGGGGGCCCGTTCGACGATCCGTCCGGCATACATCACCGCCACGTCGTCGCAGGTCTCGGCCACGACGCCGAGATCGTGCGTGATCAGGAGGATCGCCGTGCCCAGCCGCCGCCGCAGGTCGGCCAAAAGTTCGAGGATCTGCGCCTGGATCGTCACGTCGAGTGCCGTCGTGGGCTCGTCGGCGATCACGAGATCGGGGTCGCAGGCGAGCGCCATCGCGATCATCACCCGCTGCCGCATGCCGCCGGAAAGCTGATGCGGATATTCGTCGAGCCGCAGCTCTGGATCGGCGAGCCGCACGAGCGCGAGCATCTCGAGCGCCCGTGCGCGGGCCTGCTCGCGCGAGACCGGCTTATGGAGCCTGACGGCCTCGACGACTTGGTCGCCGATCGTGAAGACGGGATTGAGGCTCGTCATCGGCTCCTGAAAGATCATGCCGATCCGCCCGCCGCGGATCGTGCGCAACTCCGGCTCGGGCAGCTTCGTGAGATCCACGCTCCCGCCGTCCTTCGCGAGCAGGATCTCCCCCGACTCGATCACGCCGGGCGACGCCACGAGCCCGAGGATCGACATCGCCGTCACGCTCTTGCCGCAGCCGCTCTCGCCGACGAGCCCGAGCGTCTTGCCGCGCTCGATCGCGAGCGACACGCCATCCACCGCCGGCACGCGGCCGGCGGGCGTGTGAAACGCGGTCACGAGGTTTTTGATTTCGAGGAGCGGCATGGGGCGGGTGGTTTTCGGAAAAAACGCTCAATCGCAAGTGGCTACGGAAGCCCGACGCGCGAGCGAGGGGAGGCGGTGCTTTCTCACGGGGCGGGCGGGGGCGGAGTTGGTTGGCATGGAGGCCGTTTGGACCTTGCTTGCGCTGCGGGCTTTCGTGTGCATCCGGGTTACTTGCGGGCTTCGCGGAGGCGGGGGTCGGTGGCTTCCTGGAGGCCTTCGCCGATGAGGTTGTAGGCGAGCACGGTGAGGAAGATCGCGATGCCGGGAAACACCACGAGCCACCACATCGAGAGGTTGCTCCGCGCGTCGTTCAGGATCGAGCCCCAGCTCGCCGAGGGGGGCGGCGGCCCGAATCCCAGAAACGAGAGCGAGCTTTCGGTGAGGATCGCCGACGCGATGCCGAACGTGATCGGCACGAGGATCGGGGCGAGGGCATTGGGGAGGATGTGGCGGAGCATGATCCGGATCGGCCCCGCGCCGACCGACCGGGCGGCCGTCACGAATTCGCTCTGCCGGAGCCTGAGAAACTCGCCGCGGGTGAGTCGGGCGATGCCGGTCCAGCCGGTCGCGCCGATGATCGCCATGGTGTGCCAGATCGTCGGCTTCTCCAGGAGCGCCATGATCGCGAGGATCAGCACGAGCGTGGGGACGCACATCACGATCTCGGTCACGCGGCTCGTCAGCATGTCGATCCAGCCGCCGAAGTAGCCGCCCAGGGCGCCGACCACGACGCCGATCGTGCCCGCGATCCCCATCGACACGAACCCCACCAGAAGCGCGATCGTCGTGCCGTGCACCATCTTCGCGAAGACGTCCACGCCGGCCTGGTCGGTGCCGAAGAGATTGATGCGGCTGGGGCGGCCCTCGTCGCGGGCGGGATTCTCCGGCCGCCCCGGCCACTCGTCGTCGCGCACGCTGCGATACGGATCCTGGAAGACGAGCGGCCAGATCGCCCAGCTCTCCGGATCCTTCTCGGCGAGGTTCTTCGGGTAGGTGCCGCGAAACTTGTCCTTCGCGAAGACCGCCGGCTCGAGTCGCCGGTCGAAGTAGGCGAGGCACGGCGCATAGAGACGCCCCTTGTAGCGGCAGAGGACGGGCTTCGTGCCCGCGATCGCCGGCGCGAACATCGCCACGAGCAGCAAGAGCGCCACGAAGGCTAGCGCCGCCAGCGCCAGCGGCTTCCGGCAAAACCGCCGCCAGGCCTCCGCCCAAAAACCACGCGAGTGTGTCGGAGTGGAGGTGGTCATGCCACGAAGAGGGGCTGGTGTGGATTGCGGAGCTTGGTCAACGGCCTCGTCCCGAAGCGGATACGGAAGCCCGACGCGCGAGCGAGGAGAGTTGGGGCGTTTCTCATGGTTCGGGTGGGAGCGTCGTCGGTGGGAGTGGAGGGCGGATGGACCTTGCTTGCGCTGCGGGCTTTCGTGGGATACGGAAGCCCGACGCGCGAGCGAGGAGAGTTGGGGCGTTTCTCATGGTTCGGGTGGGAGCGTCGTCGGTGGGAGTGGAGGACGGATGGGCCTTGCTTGCGCTGCGGGCTTTCGTGGGATACGGGAGCGATTCATCTTCATTCCACGCTCACTCTCGGGTCGACGACGCAGTAGAGGAGGTCGGCGAGGAGCTGGCCGGCGAGTGTGAGCGCGCTGAACATGAGCGTGAGCCCCATGATCGTCGGGTAGTCGCGCTCGCGGATGCTCTCGAAGAAGAGCCGACCCATGCCGGGCCAGGTGAAGATCTGCTCGATGATCACCGAGCCGCCGATCAGGGCCGGGAGCGAGAGGCCCAGGAGCGTGACGAGCGGGATCAGCGTGTTGCGGAAGGCGTGGCGGAAGAGCACCCGCCACGGGCCGGCCCCCTTGGCCCGCGCCGTGCGGATGTAGTCCTGCCGCACCGCCTCCTCGAGGTTGGCCTTGATGAAGCGGCTGTCGTAGGCGAGGCCCACGTACATCTGGCAGGTGACGGGCAGGATCGCGTGGCGGGCGATGTCGGCGATCCGCGCGAAGAGGGGCGCGTCGGCCGGCAGATCGGTCATCCCGAAGAGCGGCAGCTCCCAGCTCGTGCCGCGGAGCCACACGGCGAAGATGATCTGCAGGAAGAGCGCCGCGACGAACGTGGGGAATGAATAGAGGACGTAGAGGACCAGGCTCAAGATCCGTTCATCCGTACTGCCGCTGCGTGCTGAAGCATAGAGCCCCAGCGGAATCGCCGTGAGCCAGGCGAGCACGAGCGCCGTGCCAGAGACGAGGAACGTCGGCCCGATCCGCTCGGCGATCAGCGTGGTCACGGGCTGCTTCCGCGAGATCGAGCGGCCGAGGTCACCGCAGGCGACGTTCGCCACCCACTGCGCGTAGCCCACCGGCCACGGCTTGTCGAGGCCGTAGATCCTCTTCATCCGCTCGAGGTCTTCGGGGTTGAACTTGCGGCTGGGGTCGGTCTCGCCGAGTTGCACCGTCAGCGGCGTACCCGGCATGTTGCGGGCCAGCGCGTAGACGAAGCAGGTAATCACGAGCAGCGTGACGATCCCGAAGAGCAGCCGCCGGATAAGGTAGGTGGTCATGCTTTACGTATTCGTGATGCGCACGTTAGGTGGAGTGGCGGGCGGATGGACCTTGCTTGCGCTGCGGGCTTTCGTCAGACACGGAAGCCCGACGCGCGAGCGAGGAGAGGTGGGGCGTTTTTCATGGTTCGGGTGGGAGCGTCGTCGGTGGGAGTGGCGGGCGGATGGACCTTGCTTGCGCTGCGGGCTTTCGTCAGACACGGGAGCCCGATGCGCACGTCAGGTGGAGTGGCGGGCGGATGGACCT
>JBIIOM010000219.1:0-4363 GCA_044336925.1 Pirellulales bacterium | reverse complement strand
GACGCTGGCCGCCGAGTCGATGGCCGCGGCCATGCGCAGCTTCGAGCAGCACCAAAAGACGCTGGCGGGGCAGACGGAGTTGCTCGAGAAGGTTGTCGAGGCGACTCGTGACGTGGCGTCGCTCGAGCGGGTGCTCGATGCGAACCTCGCCACGCTTCGCGCCACGGGCCGCTTCGAAGAGCTCGTGGCCACGCTGGCCGCGTCGGTGCAGTTGTTGGCCGCCCGCGCGGGTGACGCCACTGCCGACGTGCGGCATGTCGATCTGCAGGTCGCCCGACGATCCGGAAAGGCCGCATGAGTCGCTCTCGCCGCGCCGAAGGCCCCACCATATCGCTCTTTCCGTTCCTGGCCGTGCTCCTGTGCACGATGGGTTCCTTGCTCGTGCTGCTCGTGCTCTTCAGCCGCTCGGCGCAGCGGGGCGACAATGCCGAACGGATTGCGGCAGACGCCCGCGCCGAGGAAGAGCTCGGCCTCGCTCGCGACAATCTCGCCTGGCGGCTGGAGCAGCTTCGTGGAATCCGCGACCGCACGGCCGAGGATCTCGCCAAGGAGCGGATGCGACTGGCGGGTGTCGAGGAGAATTCACGGGCGTTGGCCGACGAACTGCTTCAGCTCGAGCGAGTGGCCCAGGCGCTCGAGGCCGGGTCGCCCCAGAAGGGAGCCGGCGAGGAAGAGCTTGCGGCCCTCGAGGCGCGGCTGAAAAGCGCCCGGGAGTCGCTCGATGAAAAGCGGAAAGAACTCGCCGCGAAGCCGCCGGCATACGCCGTCGTGCCCTACGTCGGCGCGGCGGGAACCCATCGCCGACCGCTCTATATCGAGTGCTGCATCGACGGCGTGTTTCTGCAGCCCGAGGGGATCAGGCTGAGCCCGAGCGATTTCGAGGGTCCGCCGGGGCCCGGGAACCCGCTGGCCAGCGCGTTGCGCGCGGCCCGTGAGCACATTGCCAGGTCGTCGGCCTCGCCCGACGAGCCGACGGCCCAGCCATATCCGTTGTTGCTCGTGCGGCCCTCGGGCGTGATGGCCTACTACGCCGCCCGCGAGGCGATCCAGTCATGGGGCAGTGAATTCGGCTACCAGCTGGTGGACGAGGATTGGACGCTCACGTTCCCGCAACGGGATTTGGCCCTTGCCGAGGTCGAGCGCCGCGCCGTCGAGGAATCGCGGGAACGGCTGGCGTGGTTCGCGCAGACGCGGCCCGTGAAGCCGAGTCGGCCCCCGCAGCAATATCGCGCGGCGACCACGCGCGGCGGCGTGGTCGCCAATGGCGGCCCCAGCGTGCTTGGGGATCCGTCGCGGTGGGAGTGGAGCAATCAGCAAAAGGCCCGTGGCTTCGCGGCTGGCGAAGGGGAAGGAGGCGGCGCCGGGCCGTTTGCAGGCAACGTCGCCGCCGCCGGCGGGGCGAGCGGAGGCGATGGCTCTTCGTCACCCGGCGTGCCCCTCGTCGACGGCGGACGCGGTGCGGGCGGAGCCGGTGGCTTGGGCGGTAGCTCGGGCGGTGGCACCGGAAGCGACCGTGGCGCCGGTGGAGACGGTGGCCCCGGTGGCGACCGTCCTGTCGGACCGGGAGCCGGAGGCGGCTCCGACAACGGCGCGCCGGGCCAGGAGGCTCTGGGTGGTGGCAGCGGTTCAGCCGCCGGCAGGTATGCGGGCGGGTCGGCGTTTTCAGGGCGTGGCGACGGGAGCCCGGGCACCGGCTCAGGCGGGGCCGCCGGAGGAACGGAATCAGGAGCCGCCGGCGGTGCGGGATCAGCTGCCGCCGGCAGCGCGGGGTCGGGAGCCGCCGGCAGCGCGGGGTCGGGAGCCGCTGCGGGGCTCGCGGCCGGTGGCGGCGGTGCCGTTGCCATGCCCGGCATGCTTCAGGCCGGAGGCAGCGCGGGCGGTGAGGCCGGATCGATGGCGCAGGCCCGCGGCAAGAACTGGGCCAGCCTGGCCACAGCGGATCGTCCCGTGCCGCTCACGCGGCCGATTCATGTCGAATGCGCCCTCAACGAACTGCGTCTGCTCGACAATGCGGCCCGCCGTGTGGAAACACGCATTCCGCTCGGCGCCAACACGGCCGACGCGATCGACCTCCTCGTGAAGGCCGTGCATGATCGGGTCGCTGGCTGGGGGATCGCCGGCGACCGCATGTATTGGAGGCCGGAGTTGATCCTCTCCGAAACAGCCGACGGGCGATCCCGTCGCGACGACCTGGAGCGGCTTCTCACCGACAGCGGGCTCGACACCCGCCGCAAGGGTGACGACGGCATCCGCCGCCTGCCCCCGGTCGAGCGGACCAGCGCCATGATCACCTCGCCCTGACCCCCCGACGCCACCCCGGAGCCTGCCGCCATGCGACGGATGCCACGTGAGGAGACCGAGTCTGTCGGTCAGGATTCCTTCCTCGACGTGATCACCAACATCGTCGGCATCCTCATCATTCTCGTGATGGTGGTGGGGGCGCGCGTGCAGAAAATCGTCATCGATTCCACGCCCGGCGCGCCCCAGCGGCTGGCGGCGATCGAGGAGGAGGTCCGCGAACTCGACGAGACCGTGGCCACCGCGGAAAGCGAGGTCGAGGAACTCGTGGCCCAGACAGAGCAGGTGGCCGCCGCCGCTGCCGCGGCCGATGCCGAGCGGGTGCACCTGGCGACGGTGGTCGCCGCGGCCACCCGGGAGATCGACGCCCGCAAGGCGGCGGCCGACAAGGGCAAGGTGAAGGCCGCCGAGGTGTCGGCGCGACGACGACAGCTCCAGGAAGAAATCGAGAAGACGGAACTCGAGGCGGAGGGCATCGCCCACGCCCCAGCCACGACCACGGAGGTGCTCGCCTATCCGACGCCCATCGGCCGCACCGTCACCGGTGAGGAGATCCACTTCCGGCTGGAGGGCGGCCGCATCGCCTACATTCCTCTCACCGAGCTCTTCGAGCTGGCGAAGGCCCAAACGCAGCGCCGCTCGGGTGACCTTGCCGGCATGGCCGCCCGCGTGGAATCGGTCGGGCCGGAGCAGGATTTCTGGCTCGATTACGTCATCGAAGCTAAGATCGATCAGGCCCGCGGGCAGGTGCTCGTGCGGTCGCGGGAGTGGGTCGTGCGGCCGGCGTCGCCCATGGGCGGCGAGACAGCGGCCGCAGCCCTCGCGCCGCATTCGCGGTTTCGCGCGTTGTTGGCCAGTGCGGCGCCGGGCACGACGGTCACGCTGTGGTGCTATCCCGACAGCTTCGATGGCTATCGGAAAGTCCGCGAGGAACTGCATCGGCTGGGGATTCCGACCGCGGCCCGGCCCTTGCCCGACGGAGCGCCGATCGGCGGCTCGACCGAAGGCAGCAAGTCGGTCATTCAATAACGACTCGCCAGTTCCACGATCGTGCCGCGGCCGGCGGCGAGGCGCTCGTCGGCCCGGCCCTCCACGACCGCGATTTCCACGAAGCCCTGCGAGCCGACGAGGGCGACTGCCGCGGCCCGCGGTGCGTCGCCATACGTCCGCACCAGCGACGTCACGACATGCTGGCCGAGGCGGACCGCGCCGGCGGCGACGACGCGCGGCCAGAGCGTCGCCGGCAGGTTCGTGACGAGATTGCCGAAGGCGTCGACGTGGATCACCTCGCCCTGGATGCCGTGCGGCGTCTCCCGCGGCTCGGGCCAGGCGAGCGGTTGCAATGCGGCGACCGCGTCGCCGAGCGACTCCGGCGCACCGCCCTCGAGCAGCCGCACCGCCGCCGGAGCGATTGCGTCGCGGCCATGGAACGTCGCCGCCGCGCCGGGCGGCGCGGCGATCTCCCGCGCCGCCTCGAGGCCGAGGCGGCGTATCGCCCACGAGAGCACGCCGTTGTCGGGGGCGATGAACTGCTGGCCGCCGATCCGCGCCCACACGAGCCGCCGGGCCGTACCCACGCCAGGGTCGACCACCACCAGATGCAGCGAGTCTGCCGGAAACGCGAAGCAGGCCTGGCCGACGAGCCAGGCCGCGGCGCGGATGTCGTGTGCGGGCACGTCGTGGGCGATGTCAACGAGCGTGAAGGGCCCGCGGGCGTGCAGGAGCCGGCCCTTCATCTCGGCCACGTAGCCGCTGCCGGCGCCGAAATCGGTCGTGAGCGTGACGATGCGGGGCATGTCGGCCGTTGTGACGGACGGAAGCCCGTCCTACAGTGCGCGGATGAGTTCGATGCACATCGCGCGGACCTTGCCAGGATTGACGTTGGGGTTTTTCTTCTTGGCCTGGCCGATCAGGCCGGCCGCCGCCTGCTCCTTGCCCCCCTTCACGTCGTCCACGATCTTCGGATTGGCGGCCACGAGTTCGCGGCACAGCGCGAGCAGGTCGTCTTCGCTCACCGCGGCGATGCCCATCCCCGCCACGACGTCGTTCACCGTCTTTCCGGAGG
>JBIIOM010000002.1:0-41096 GCA_044336925.1 Pirellulales bacterium | reverse complement strand
GATCGAGCCAGACGGCCACGACGATCCCGATGTCGTTGACCTTGTTCTTCGGGATATGCCCCTCGCGCACGCTGTCGAGCACGGCATTCGCCACCGCCGCCTGCACGGTGCCCATGAGGATGTTGGTGTAGCGGGCGTTGGGGGCGGTGTATTTGCTCACCATCAGCGTGGCGGGCCGCACCTGCACGTCGCTGTTCAAAATCGCCCAGACACGGGTGTGCCCCTTCACCTGGTCGCCGATCAGGTTCGCGATGGCATAGCCCACCGGGCCGTCGAGTTCGCCGATCACGACCTCCGGCTCCGCCGCGCTCCAGGCCTCGTCGGCCTCCGCCAGCGCCTCGCCCGTCCGCATGATGATCTTCTTGCCGGCCATCTGTTCGATCCTTTCTCGAGGGAATAGGTTCGTATCCTACTCGACCGGCAGCCGCGCGACGATCCGCAGCGGACCGCCACTGCCGCCGGCGATCTTCATCGGCAGCGCCGCCACGAAGGCTCCCTGCTCCGGCAGCGTGGCGAGCCCCGCGACGTTTTCGAAGATCGGCACGTTGCCGCCACAGAGCGCGACGTGCGCGCCAAAATGCGTCGACGGGCCGTGGTCGATGCTCGCGGTGTCGATCCCGATCGCCTTGATCCGTCGATGCTCCACGAGCCACTTCGCCGCCGCCGACGCGAGCCCGGGAAAACGCAGCTGGGAGACGGCGGCAGGCCCGGTGGCGACGGTGCCGAGATAAGCCTCACGATCGCCCCACTTCGCGGCCCATCCGGTGCGCAGGAGCACGATCACGTCCACCAACTGGCGGCCGTGCGCCGATTCCCACGCGACGAGATCGTCGGCCGTGATCTCGTAGACCGCATCCGCGGCGCAGGCCTTCGTCACGTCGACCACGACCGCCTCGCCGACGAGCCGCTCGACGGGAATGGCATCGCTCGTCTGCCCCGTCGCCGAAAAATGCCGCGGTGCATCGAGGTGCGTGCCGCCGTGCTCGGCCGTCGTGAAGCGGTTGGCCGCGTAATAGTAGCCCTTCGCGGTCGGGCCGTTGGCGCCGGCCTCGAATTGAAAGCCTCGCTCGGTGGGCCAGTAGATCGTGGCTGCGTCGAACGGATGCGTGAGGTCGATCCAGCGCGCGGCCGCGAGCGCTTCATCGCTCTTTCGCTCCTGCGCCGCCGACGACGCCACCCCCAGCCCGGCCAGGATGCAACAGGCGGCGACGACGCGCCGCGGGATCATCCGGCGCTCCCGGTCTGCTGGGAGACACCGGCATCGACCTCGTCGCGATCGGGACCGTCGGAATCGCCCACGTCGGGGTCGCGATCGACATCGACATTCTGCCGCGGCTTCGCCTGGGCGGCGCCAGCGCCCCCCTTCGGGTCCTGCACACGCACGAGCAGCATCTGCTCCACCTTGCCGCCATCGCGGTGCACGAGGATCGTCGTCTGCTGCTGCGTGAGGTTGGAGAGGCCGGCCTCGTAGACCGGCGTCTTCTTGTCGCCGATCGTCCAGGCCGCCCGCTGCGTCTTCTTGTCGACCTTGCCCGAGACGTTTTGCGTGGAGTCGGAGACCGCGTCGTAGTAGGTGCCGCGGAGCAGGCCCGCCTTGTCGATCGCGAGGCTCAGGAACGTGCTCGGCGTCGTCTCCTCCTTGCGGGCCAGCGCAAACACGCCCAGCGGCCGCCACTGGTCGTCTTTCGCCACCGGTGCGGTCGCCCCCTGGCCCGCGAGCGTCGTCGCCTGCTGGGCGTATTCCTCGGCGGAGCCCACGCGGCTGCCCTGTACATACACGCCGTCATCTTCATAGACGACGTTGGTGCCGTAGTTGTAAGCCATCGGCGCCATGCCATAGCCGCCCCAGCCCACGAGATCGCTCCACGCCAGGCCGGCCATCATGCCCCAGCCGAAGCCGCCCCACCAACCGCCCGGCCACCAGGCATTGAAGTGGTCGCCATACCAGCCCCGGCCGCCGTACCAGCCGCCGTGATAGAAGTTGTTGCGGATCGCGTCGCCGCGATTGGCGAGGTTGTCGATCGAGTAGGGCCGTACGGCGCCCCGGCCGAGTCCATCCCGTGCGATCCCCTGATTGGCGATCCGCTGGAAGTCGGCCTTCGAGAAGTCGCCCCGCGCGATGTTGTGGTCGCCCGCGAAGTGGCCGGCGGCGCCGTCGAGGCCGCCGAACTCGCGCGTCCCATCGAGCGAGCGGCCGCCGTCGAGGCCACGCGCGCCGCCGTCGAAACCGCGTGCCCCGCCGTCGAAGTCCCTGGCGCCGCCATCAAAGCCACGGGTCCCGCCGTCGAAACCACGCGCACCGCCGTCAAAGCCGCCGCCGCCCATGTGCGGGCCGCCGTAGCCGCCCATGTGGCCGCCGCCTCCCATGCCGCCCATGTGGCCGCCACCGCCGCCGTGGGCATGCGCGAGCGATGCGGCGAGGGCGAAGACCAGGATGAATGCCGACGAAACCGACCGGCGGATGATGGAGGAGTTTGGCATGGTAGGCCCTGCGGTTTTGGGGATGGTTTGTTTTGGAGTGACAGGCTGAAGCCTGTCCTACTTTTTGCGGAAGTGCATCGGCTGGCCGTCGGGGAGCGGGCGGCCGTCGAGCGAACGCTCGATCGACTGCATCGTGAAGCGTCCATCGCCACCGGGCACGATCGTCTGCACCCACTGCGCGCGGCTGCCGCGCGCACTCTCGCCCGGCACGCCCACGAGGCTGCGGTTGAGCGACGTGCCGTCCGATTCGATCACGCCCTCGGCGTGGGCACCGGTCGAATCGTAGACCGCCGTGCGGATGACGCCGTCGCCGCGGTCGGCGTGGATGATCTCGATTGCCTCGACCGGCTTGCCGGCCTTTGGCGCGAGTTTCACACGGCCGATGATCGCCCGGCCGTCGATCGCCTTCTCATAGACGGCGTCGATCGTCGTGCCGGCCTTGGCGTCGGTCGCCTGCCAGGCGCCGACGAGCCACTGCATGTCGTCGAGCGCCGCGGCATGGCTCCGCGCCACGTTCGACTCGACGATGCGCCACGCCCCCTGCTCCAGCGCCCGCAGACTCTCGAACCGTGATTCCACCGGCTTCTCGCCGGGCTTGCGGGTGAATGCGATCACGCCCCGCACGCGGGCGAGCGATCCGGCCACGAACTCGACGTCGGTCACCTTGATCTGAATCGCAGCCTGCGTGTGGCGATCGAGCCAGCCGCGGATCGAGGCAAGAATCGCGTCGCGACCGGCCACGCGAGAACCTCCTTCGACGAGTTCGGCCCGTTCCACCCACTGGTCGGCGAGCGCGGCATAGTCGCGCTTGTTATAGGCGGCCGCGTAGTCCGCCGACGCCTTCACCACCGCCTCCCGCACCGCCGCGTCTCCCTCGGCAGCACGGCCCCCGCTGCACGCCAGACCGAAGACCGCCGCGATGATCATGCCGCCGACGAGCCGACTCATGTGAACCTCGTTGAAAAACCTGTCGGGCCCGAAACCTGTCGCCCGGGCTGAGCCGTCAGCATACGGGTCGGCTGCGATTCGTGCAGCCATCGGGTCGTGCGGAGAATGCGGCCAAAGACCACCACGCCGAGGGGGTGGCTCGTCGCGCCGTCGCCGTTACCGCGGTTCCGTGCGTGCGGGATATGACAATCCGAAGCGTGATCGGCTTGTCGGCAAACATTCCGCCACCGACCGCCCGATTGAAAAAAAGGTGTCAGGACTCTTTTCCGGTCCACCTTTTTCGCGAACCGACCCGCTTTGACCGGAAAAGAGTCCTGACACCTTTTTTCCACGGAGGAGAAAGGAACGATGCGCGTCACGAAAACTCTGCTGCTCACCCTCACCATCTTCAGCCTGCCGATCGAAGCGGCACTGCCCGTCGCCGAAGCGGCTCAGAGCGGCTTCGACCCGCGGATCATCGCGGTCGGCGAAGCACGGGACCAAATCAAAAGCAAACCGATCGAGCAGCGGCCCAACCGACCGCTCCACGTCTACGGCAACACGATCCGTCGCCGCCATTCGCGGGGCAACGCGACGCCGCGGTGATCGGCGACAAAAAGGTGTCAGGACTCTTTTTCGGTCCTTTTCCGGTCTGAGCGGGTCCGTTTCCCAACGAGTTGAGAACGGAAAAGAGTCCTGACACCTTTTTCGCAAAGTAGACCGCTTGCTCCGCAGGCGGGTCGAGATCCGCTTCGGGACGAAGCGGTCTACTTTTTGCCCAGCGGATCGACGCGGCAGAGGCCGTGCACGCGGTATTCGCGGCCGCTCGAGAGCTCGTAACACTGATACCGGCTTCGCAGCCGGCGGTGCAGCCGGAAGACGAGACCGTTGTCGACGCGAAACACCGCGCCCGCCTCGAGCTCCTCCACCCGGGGCCGCTCGTCCGTTCCACGGTCGTAGCGGGCGAGCGCGAGCATGAGCCCCCGGTCGCTGCACGACGCGGCGGCGGGGTTTTGCATGGTGGCAGCGAGCGCCGCCGTGATGTCGTCGGGCAGCATGCCCCCCGCCACGGCGGGCTCGAGAATCTTCGCGAATTCCCGCTTCCACTCCCGGCCGTGCGGCGGATAGCAGCGCACGCGAAACCGCAGCTTCTCCCACGTGGTGACGTGCGCGATCTCGTGGAGCAGCGTCGTGAGAAAGGCGTAGGGGTTGAGATTGTCGTTGACGGTGATGCGGTGATGCCGAAAGCCGCGGCCGGGCGGACGGTGATCGCCGAGCTTGCTCCGGCGCGGCCGGCTCAACCGGATCGTGACCCGATGCGCTGCGATCAGCGGCGCCACGTGCGGGAGCAGCCCCTCCGGCAGCCGTGAAGCCCAGTCGTCCCTGACCGGTTCGTCATGCATGGCACGTGCCCTACGACCGTCTCCGCGAGAGCATGAACTCGTTTCCCTCGGGATCGACGCACATCGCCAGGTGCGGAGGCTCGCCGTTCTCCGGCTCCGGCTCGCGAACGAGCCCGCCCCCGGCGGCGGCCACCTCCCGCGCCCCGGCGATCACGTCAGGCACCTGGAAGCTCAGGCCCGTCCAGGTCCGCTTGCCCTCGCCGCCGGAGTGGATGCCGATCACGGCCCCGAGAATCTCGACCTCGGCGATCACGCTGTTTTGCCTGATCACGCGGCCGCCGAAGAGGTCGCGATAGAAACGGACGGCCCGCTCCATATCGACCGCCCAGATGATGTATTTCACGCGCTCGACGTTCATGAGCCCCACTATAGGCGATCCGCTCCAATCCGACCCGCCGCGGTTGTCGGTCGGCCGATCATCGGCGACAATTTTCCGGCGGTCTCCCCGCCCCGTATCAGGCGGTCCGGGGAATGATTGAGACGCTTGGATGCGGTGGACAAGCAGATGCTGACGTTCGACGATTTCGATGCCTGGGCCGACGCGGTCCAGGGGGGAGATCTCAGGCTGGCCTGCGACAGGGTCGAGGAACGCCGCTGGCAGATCGCGGCGGCGGCCGTCGGCAACGTCTTTCTCCAGCTGGCATACGAAGGCGGAGGCAATCTCTGCTACGGCGGCAACACCGCCGACGCCACGCTCCTCTTCCTGCCCACCACGCGATTCGGGCAGCAACGCGCCAACGGCGAAGCGCTCGGCGAGGGCTCGCTCCTCGTGATCCCGCCAGGCAGCGACTTTCGCATCGCCGCGCGCAGCCGCGCGCATAGCTGGTGTTCGCTCGCCCTGCCCGGCAACGCCACGGGCAGTCGCACGAGCGCGGTGCTGCACCCGGGCGCAGCCGCGGGCCGACTCCGGCGGCTCGTGCAGCAGATGGTCGCCAGCCCGCTGCTCGCAGGCGCGCCGACGCCGGCGAGCGCAGCCGCGGCCGCGCGGCTCACCGCCGCCGCCGCCGACTGCCTCGTTCCTGCAACGCGGCCGCAGGCCACCGGCCGGCCGCAGGCCGACCGTGGCGAGATCATCCGCCGCACGATGGCCTACCTTGAGTCCACGTCGATGGGCCGCCCCTCCGTCGCGACGCTCGCCGCTCATGCAGAAGTGACCGAGCGGACGCTCTGCCGAGCCTTCCAAGAAACGTTCGAGGTCTCTCCGCTCGACTACATGAAACTGCGGCTGCTGCACCGCGTGCGCCGCTCGCTCCTGGACGCCGCGCCCGACCAGACCACGGTCTCCGCCGTGCTCATGGAGCACGGCGTGTGGGAACACGGCCGCTTCGCCGGCCGCTACCGCCGGCAGTTCGGCGAAGCGCTGTCCGAGACGCTGCGCCGAACTAAGCAGGAGTAGACCGCTTGATCCTCAAGCGGATCAGCGAGATCCGCTTCCGGAGGAAGCGGTCTACCTGCCTACCCTACTGGTTGGGAGCGGTGACGGCCTCCATCACGCGGTCGAGGTTGAAGCTGCCCGGCTTTTGCCGCGGTGGAAACTCCCGAAAGCTCTGCAGCCACTGGCCCACGTAGGCCGCGGCGGGCGCGATCATGAACATGTGCTCCAGGTACCAGCGCTGGTAGTCCATGCCGATGTCCTGGGCCAGTTCGAAGGGATCCATCCGCAGATTGACGAGCTTCGGAGCCCGCAGCTCCACGAACGGCTGCTGCCAGACGTGCATGCCGTGGGCCGGCTGCTCGAGAAACGTCGCCTTCCAGTTGCCGTAGCGGAGGGCCGCCACGCTGCCGTCGTCGGTCCAGTAGATGAACTCCTTCCGCGGCCATTCCGCCTGCCCGCGGAGCGCCGGCCCGAGATCGTAGCCGTCGATGTGCACTTTGTAGGTGCGGTCGCCGATCCGGCGGCCCTTCTTCAGCTCGTCCTTCGCGGTCGCGTCGCCGGCGGCGGCCACGAGCGTGGGCAGCATGTCTTCGTGGGCGCCGACGTCGTTGATCACGGTGCCCGGCTTGATCACGCCCGGCCACTTGACCGCGCAGGGCACGCGATAGCCGCCCTCCCACTGCGTGTTTTTCTCGCCGCGAAACATCGTCGTGCCACCGTCGGGCCAGGTGAAGGCCTCGGCGCCGTTGTCGGTGGAATACATCACGATCGTGTTGTCATCGAGCCCGAGCTCCTCGAGCTTGGCGAGCACCTCGCCCACCTGCCGGTCGTGCTCCACCATGCCGTCGGCATAGATGCCCAGGCCCGTCTTGCCGGCCACGCCTTCTTTCAGGTGCGTGAAGATGTGCATCTTCGTGGAGTTCCACCAGATGAAGAAGGGCTTGTTGGCCTGCTTGGCCCGCTGCATGAAATCGAACGTCTTGGCGTTCACCTCCTCGTCGATCGTCTCCATCCGCTTCTTCGTGAGCGGGCCGGTGTCGGTGATCTTGCCGTTGGCGAAGGAGTGGATCACGCCGCGCGGGCCGAACTTCTTCTTGAACTCCGGATTCTTCGGGTAGTCGGGGTGCTCCGGCTCCTCCTCGGCGTTGAGGTGATAGAGGTTGCCGTAAAATTCGTCGAAGCCGTGGGCCGTCGGCAGCATGTCGTCGCGGTCGCCGAGGTGGTTCTTGCCGAACTGCCCCGTCATGTAGCCCTTCGCCCGCAAGAGCGTGGCGATCGTCGGGTCTTCCTTCTTCATGCCCTCGGGCGCGCCGGGCAGGCCCACCTTCGTGAGGCCGGTGCGGATCGGCGACTGGCCGGTGATGAAGGCGGCGCGGCCGGCCGTGCAACTCTGCTGGCCATACCAGTCGGTGAAGAGCGCCCCCTCGCGGGCGATCGAATCGATGTTGGGCGTCTTGTAGCCCATCATGCCGAGGTTGTAGGCCCCGACGTTGAACTGGCCGATGTCGTCCCCCCAGATCACGAGGATGTTGGGCTGCCGGGGCGGCTGGGCCTCGGCCGAAGCGGCCGCAAGACCGAGCAGGGCGACCACGCAGGCCGCGATGCAGGCGGCCCCGAGGGGGCGGATGCCGTTGGTCGTCATCTCATTCTCCACTGGTGATGAAAGAACCGGAATTGGAAACATACAATACAGCCAGCCGCACGAGTTCCACGCCGGTGGCCTGCAGTTTTTTCGCGATGCTCTTGCGATGCGTCTCGACGGTCTGCACGCGGATGCCCAGGCGTTCCGCGATCGCCGCATTCATCATGCCGCGACCGATGAGCCGAAAGACGTCGAACTCGCGGCCGCTGAGGATCCGCTCGGCCCGCAGGGTGGCCGGCCCGCGGTCGACCGCCGCGAGCAATCGCGCCAGCTCGCGGGAAAACGCCGGCATGCCGGCCGAGAGGTCGACGATCGCGTGCACCTGCGGCGGCATGATCGCCCCGCGCTTGAGCCTGGAGAGGCCCGTTCCCCCGGCGACGACGATCGCGCGTGCGACAGGATTCGCCTCCACGAGCGCCTGCACGACCGCCATGCCTGGCCCGTCGGGCAATTCGGGATTCACGATCAGCAGGTCGGGGGCATGCCGCGCGCAGGCGGTCGCGCCGTCGCCGGCCGTCGACGCACGTGCTGCCACATGGATCTCGTAGAACGAAGCCAGCGACGCGCTCAGCAGGTCGGCGACCATGGCGTTGGCGTCGACGATGACGGCATGCGGCCGCCTTCGCCAGCCGTCTGGCCGGGGGCCAGCGGGCTCCGAAAGAGCGTCAGCCTGCTTGGCGTCAGCCGATCCAATTGCCATGAGTCGAACGGGGCCTTTGCGAATCTGTGCCGGGCACGAGTGCCGGCACGATTAACCCACATCCTGCGGCTGCCGGGCTATGCAGTTTCGGACAAAATCCCGGCGGGTCCCGACCGGGGCCGGCCCGCTACGTCGGCCGCTGCGGCCGCGCGCGGCCCTTGAGCCAGGCCACGAGCGGCTTGGCGGGCTCCGGCACGCTGGCATCGTCGCACTCCACGTGCACCTCCGCGGCCTGGCGCTCGATGACGATGTCGTATTGCAGGCGGTCGCGGCCGTCGGAGAACCGCTGCCACGACTCCGTCCAGCCCGTGGCCTCGACGAGCCGCTCCACGGCCGCCCGCTCTTCCTGCTCGAGCTGGGCGGTGTCGATCCGGCAGCCCTTCACGAGCCCCGCGAATCCTCCCGATTGCATGAACGTGATCAGCATGGCAGCGGCATTGTAGGGCGGCCCGCTCACCCCACGACGTTCTGCGGCTTGCCGGCGAGAAAAGCCCGGATGTTCGCCGCGGTCACGTCGAGCAGCCGCCGCCTGGCGTTGCGGGTGGCCCAGGCGATGTGCGGCGTGATGATGCAGTTTTTTGCCGCGAGGAGCGGGTTCGACGCGGGGGGCGGCTCGACCGAGAGCACGTCGAGCCCCGCGCCGGCGATCGTGCCGGCGTCGAGCGCCGCGGCCAGGTCGGCCTCGTTGACGAGCCCGCCGCGGGCGGTGTTGATCAGAAACGCCGTCGGCTTCATCCGGGCGAGCCGCGCGGCATTCACCAGCTCCTTCGTCTCGGGCGTGAGCGGGCAGTGCAGGCTCACGACGTCGCTCTCGCAAAAGAGCGTGTCGAGATCGGTGTATCGGCCCCCTTCGTCGATCGCGCCCGCGCCGCTCCGGCGGTGGGCGAGAATCTCCATGCCAAACGCCCGGCCGATCCGGGCCACCGCCGCGCCGATCCGGCCATAGCCGGCGAGCCCGAGCGTGCGCCCGGAGAGCTCCACGAGATCGCCGTCCCAATAGCAGAAGTCGGCGGAGCGGCTCCAGCGGCCTTCGTGCACGGTGCGGTCGTGGTGGCCGGTGTGGTTGGTGAGTTCGAGCAGGAGCGCGAAGACGGCCTGGGCCACGTTGGGCGTGCCGTATTCGGGCACATTGCAGACCGGGATGCCGCGGGCCTTCGCCGCCGCCACATCGACGATGTTCACCCCCGTGGCCAAGACGCCGATGTATTTCAGCTTCGGCAGCCGGGCGATCGCCTCGCCGGAGACCACCGTCTTGTTGGTGAGCAGGATCTCGGCATCGCCGGCCCGCGCGACCACGTCGGCCTCGGCGGTGCGGTCGTGCACCGTGCAGGGGAGAATCGCCGCGAGATCAGACCAGCTCAGATCACCGGGATTCGTCGTATATCCGTCGAGAACAACGATGCGCATGGGGCGTGTTCTATCAGCCGAGCCACTCGGGCCGGAAGAGCATGACGAGACCCAGGAGCATGATCACGCTGCCGCTCACGAGCTTGAGCCACCGGCCGCCCGTCTCCTGGAGCTTGAAGCGGCTCAGCGACCAGACCACGCCCGTGACCATGATGGCGTCGTCGAACATGTAGGCGAGGATGTAGAGCAGGAGATAGCCATAGCGGCCGAGGGAGCCGTAGCCCCGCTGCGAAAGGATGCTCGTGTAGAGCGCCGGCAGGCCCGCCGTGCAGAGCAGTTCGACGACGTTCACGAGCACCGCCAGCACGAAGGCACCGGCGATCGCGGCCAGGAGGCTTTCGGCATTCACGATCCGGCGGATCCGGTCGTAGATGCCGGGCTTCGCCGCCTCGGGAATCGAGAGCGACACGCCCTGCTTGAAGGCGAAGAAATCCTTCACGTGGATCGTGCCGATCGTGACCGCCAAGAGCCCCAGGGCCACCTGCACCGGCCGCAGGTAGCCGATCCACTCGAAGACGTTGAGCCAGGCGGCCATGAACGCGAAGTAGGCCGCGCCGCTCACGAAGACGAACGTGCCGGCGATGGCGAGGATCTTCCAGCGGTCCTTCAGGCTCACGAGGATCGAAAGCAACAGGAGCAACACCCACATCGCGCAGGGGTTGAAGCCGTCCACGAGCCCGACGGCGATCGTGAAGAGCGGCATGCCCAGCTTCGAAGGGTCGAGCGTGCCGTCGAGCCAGCGGAGCATCGGCACGTCGATCGTGCTCGGCTCCACGAGCACCTCTCCCTCCCCGCCTTCCCCTTCGATCTCCTCCCCCACCGGCCCGGGGCAGTCGGCCGTCCACTTGCCCAGGAGTTTCTCGATCCGCGCGCCCGTCGTCTCCGCCCGGTCGAACCCCACCACGACGGAGTTGCAGGCATGGATCACCGGCACGCTCGCGCCGCCGACGCCGTGCCGCTTCACGATGTCGGCGAGCACCGCGCGGCCTCCCGCGTCTTGCACGAGATCGACATAGGCGACGTCGAACCCCGGATGGCGTGCGGCCGCTCCCGGCATCCACTCCTTCGCGGCGGCGCACCGCGGGCAGCCGGGCCGCGTGAAGACCGTGATCGCGCAGAACTCGCGGACCCGCTTCACGAGCGCGTCGCCATCCTTCACCCCCTTCACGATCGCGTTGCAGGCGTGCACGACCGGCGTCGCGGCGGCGTCGAACTTCAGCCGCTCGGCCAAGGCCGCGAGCCGCGCGGCTCCCGGGCCGCCGTCGTCGACGACATGCTCGTGGATGACGATCCCGGGGCGTTTCGCGGCAAAGTCCACCAGGGCATCGGCCGCCTGGCGCTCCTCGGCGTCGCCGCCGCGCAGGTAGAGATCCACGACGATGCACCGCGACCGCAACTCGGCGGCGGAGACGGCGCCACCGATGAAAACCGGCGACGCGATGAAAAGCAGCGACGCGATGAAAACCGGGGACGCGACCACGCCGATCGTGGCCGTCCAACGCAACATCGCTCTGCAGAAGCCGCGCGCCATGGGAGTGAACCTGAAACCCGGGACGCTCCCTCCGCCGGAGTGCGTCCAGTATAGCCCAAGTGGGAAAGGGAGGCACCTGACGCCGCGGCTCACCGCCCATCCGCGGCACGGAAGCCAGGGCGGCTCGCATGGACACCCGCGGTCGATCGCGGAATCGGTCTGCCCGCGGGGCTTTCCACCGCGATACATTTGGGGAGACCGGCCCGACTCGGAAGCCCGACGCCCGCGCGAGGGGAGTTGGGGATGCTTCGGATCGATGAGAGAGGCGAAGCGGCTGGACCTTGCTTGCGCTGCGGGCTTTCGGATGAGAGGGTTCACGCGATGAAGTCCGACGAACAGTGGCTCTGGCTCGAGCGGCCGGCCCTCCAGCACCTCCTCGACGTGCTCGTGGCCCGCGGCCATCGTGTGATCGGCCCGCAGGTGGCCGACGGGGCGATCGTCTACCGCGATCTCGATTCCGCGAGCGCTCTGCCCACCGGCTGGATCGACGAGCAGGATGGCGGCCTCTACCGACTCGCGGCTGACGCGGCGGCGGGCACGTTCGACCACGTCGTCGGCCCGCACTCGCTCAAAAACTTTTTATTTCCCGCGCGGGAGACGTTCGAGACCTGGCAGCGCGACGCCGACGGCTGGCAGCTTTCGACGCCCGCCCATGAGCCCGCGCCACTCGCCGTGATCGGCGTCCGGGGCTGCGACCTCGCGGCCCTCGCGATCCAAGACCGCGTCTTCATGGGGGGCGAGTCGGTCGACGTGCGCTACAAGGCCCGCCGCGAACGCCTCTTCCTCGTCGCCGTCAACTGCCGCCGTGCCGCCGCCACCTGCTTCTGCCACTCGATGGGCTCTGGCCCCGCGGCCGGGCCGGGCCACGACCTCGCGCTCACGGAAGTGGGCGATCGCTTCGCGGTGGAGGTCGCCTCCGCCGCCGGGGCTGCCGTGATCAGCGACATCGCCGCGCGCACACCGCTCGCGCCGCTCTCAGCCGAAGAGATCGCCGCGGTGTGGCGCGTGCCTGCCGACCTCGAGCAGGCGATGCACGCGCGCAAGCCGGAGCCCGGCAGGCCGCGGCCCCGCAGCCTCGACACCGAAAACATCCGCGACCTGCTCTTCGACAACCTCGAGCATCCGCGCTGGAGGGACGTGGCCGACCGTTGCCTCTCCTGCGCGAATTGCACGCTCGTCTGCCCCACCTGCTTCTGCTCGAGCGTGACGGAGGTGACCGACCTCACGGGCGACGCCGTCTCCCGCGAGCGGCAATGGGCCTCCTGCTTCACGCTCGAACACTCGCAGATGCACGGGGCCAACGCCCGCCCGACGACGGCTTCCCGCTACCGCCAGTGGCTCACGCACAAGCTCGCCGGCTGGATCGACCAGTTCGGCACCTCCGGCTGCACCGGCTGCGGCCGCTGCATCACCTGGTGCCCCGTCGGCATCGACATCACCGAGGAGGTGGCGGCGATCCGCCAGTCGCCAGCCCCATGATCGCGAATCCGCCACCGCCGACCGACCAGCGCGATGCCTGGCAGCACCACGCCACGCGGATCGCCGCGATCCGCACCGAGGTGACAGGCGTTCGCACCTACGACCTCGTGTTTCGGGATGCAGCGGTTGCAGCGGGCTACGGGTTCGCGCCGGGCCAGTTCAACATGCTCTACCTGCCGGGCATCGGCGAGGCGGCGATCTCGATCAGCTCCGATCCGCGGGTGCACGATTGCGTGGGGCATACCGTGAAGGCCGTGGGCAACGTCACGGAGGCGCTCGCGCGGCTCGGCGTGGGCGACGAAGTGATCCTCCGCGGCCCGTTCGGCACGCCCTGGCCGCTCGACAATCTCCGCGGCCACGACGTCGTGATCGCCGTGGGTGGCGTGGGGCTGGCGTCGGTCCGCGCGGCGATCCTCGCGATCGCCAACGACCGCGCGTCATACGGCCGCGTGGCCGTGCTCTTCGGCGCGAAGACGCCCGCGACCCTGCTCTACGACCGCGAATACGACGCCTGGCGCGGCCGCGGCATCGACGTGCGCGTGATCGTCGACCAGGCCGACTCGGGCTGGCCCGGCCCCACCGGGCTCGTCACGTCGCTCTTCGACGATCTCTCGCTCGATCCCGCCCGCACCGGTCTTTTGGCCTGCGGCCCCGAGCCGATGATGCTCGCCGTCGTGCGACGGGCCGAGGCGGCGGGGCTTTCGCCGGCGCGACTGTTTTTGTCGATGGAGCGCAACATGATCTGCGCCGCGCGGCTCTGCGGCCTCTGCCAGTTCGGCCCCGAATTCGTCTGCCGCGACGGCCCCGTCTTCCCCTACGACCGCATCGCCCGGTTCCTTGCCATACCCAATCTGTAACATTCACCAACGGAAGCCCGCAGCGCGAGCAAGGTCCAGCCGCTCTCCACGTCCCAAACGCCACGCAACACTCCCTGCGAAAACATCCCCCACTCTCCTCGCTCGCGCTGCGGGCTTCCGGAACGCGATAACCTCATGCGCCCCCGCATCGCCGTCTTCAAATTCGCCTCCTGCGACGGCTGCCAGATGCAGCTGATGGACGTGCTCGGCCGCGCGCGGCCCCACCTCGGCGACGTGGCCGACACGCTCGACATCGAGCACTTCCTCGAAGCCCGGTCGCACGTCGGTCCCGGCCCCTACGACCTCGGCCTCGTCGAGGGCTCGATCTCCACGCCGGACGACGCGGAGCGGATCCGCGAGATCCGCCGGCAATGCCGGTTTCTCGTCACGATCGGGGCCTGCGCCACGGCCGGCGGCATCCAGGCCCTCCGCAACTGGGCCCACGTCGACGACTTCGTCTCGGCCGTCTACGCGGCCCCTGTCTATATCGCCTCGCTCGCCACGAGCACGCCGATCGCCGAGCACGTGCCGGTGGACTTCGAATTGCGGGGCTGCCCGATCGATCCCGGCCAGCTGGCGCAGGTCATCTCGGCCTTCGTCGTCGGCCGCCGGCCGCGGCTGCCGGGCTATTCCGTCTGCGTGGAGTGCAAGGCGCGGGGCACGGTCTGCGTGGCCGTCGCCAAGGGAATCGCCTGCCTCGGCCCCGTCACACAGGCCGGCTGCGGCGCGATCTGCCCGGCCCACGATCGCGAGTGCTTCGGCTGCTACGGCCCCGACCAGTCGCCGAATCTCGTCAGCCTCACCGGCTTCTACGAGCGCAAGGGCGCGTCGCGCGAGTCGCTCGGCCGGCTCGTGCAGTCGTTCAATGCGTGGGCACCGGAGTTTCGGGCGGAGCACGATCGCCTCGCCGGTGGAGACGCCCCGTGACCACGACCCGGAAGCTCACCGTGAAGGCGCTCACGCGGGTGGAGGGGGAAGGCGCCCTGCGCGTGCGCGTGGCCGACGGCCGCGTCGAGATCGCCGAATTCAACATCTACGAGCCGCCGCGGTTTTTCGAGAAGCTCGTCGTGGGCCGCGAGATCCGCGAGGTGCCCGACATCGTGGCGCGGATCTGCGGCATCTGCCCGGTGGCCTACCAGATGAGCGCCTGCCACGCGCTCGAGACGGCGCTCGGCATCGAGACGACGCCCGCGATCGAGTCGCTCCGCCGCCTCCTCTACTGCGGCGAGTGGATCCAGAGCCACGCGTTGCACGTGCACCTGCTCGACGCCCCCGACTTCCTCGGCTGCGAGAGCGGCTTCTCGATGCCGCCGGAGCGGGCGCCGTTCCTCGAGCGGGGCCTGCGGATGAAGCAACTCGGCAGCCGGCTGATCGAGGTGCTTGGCGGCCGCGCGGTGCATCCGATCAACGTCGCGGTCGGCGGGTTTTACAAGTCGCCCGTGCCGGCGGAGGTTCAGTCGCTCGTGCCCGACCTCGACTGGGGCGTCGAGGCGGCCGAGACGCTCGTCGGCGAGGTCAGCCGGTTCGCGTTTCCCGACTTTCAACAGCCGCACGAATACGTCGCCATGCGGGCCGACGACGAGTATCCGATGAATCACGGCCGCGTGGTCGCGCTCGACATGGCGGGCGTTCGCACGCTCGACATTCCGGTGGCCGACTACGAGCGGCACTTCCGCGAGCGGCAGGTGCCGCACTCGACCGCGCTGCACAGCCTCATCGAGCCCGACGGCCGGGCCTATCTCTGCGGCCCGCTTGCGCGGATGGCCACGAGCCGCGACCTCCTCCCGCCGCGGGCCAGGCGGGCGAGCGACGCCTGCGGCATCGACTGGCCGAGCGGCAATCCCTTCCAGGCAATCGTGGCCCGGTCGATCGAGCTCGTGGCGGCGTTCGAGGAGGCGGCGCGGATCGCCCGCGGCTTTTCTGCGCCGCTCGCGGTGCCTCGCATTTATCATGCGCCGCGGGCCGGCGAAGCCTGCCATGCCACGGAAGCGCCGCGCGGGCTGCTTTACCACCGCTACCGGATCGGCGCGGATGGCCTCGTCGCCGCGGCCGCGATCGTGCCGCCCACGTCGCAGAACCAGGCCCGCATCGAGGCGGACCTCGCGGCCTACCTGCCGACCGTGCTCGACCGCGACGACGCCGAAGCCACGCGCCGGTGCGAGCACCTGATCCGCACCTACGACCCGTGCATCAGCTGCGCGACACACTTTTTGCGGATCGAACGCTGAGCGTTGCGCAACCCGTCATCCCCATCGCTTCCGCGAGGGGCTTTCGGGACGTGTCCCCGGGCTTCCGCCCGGGGCTTTTTGCGTGTTGGCAAGAAGCCCCCGGCGGAAGCCGGCGGGATGCCGCGCCGCCATCACGAACAGCGCGGCAAGAACACACACCGTCTTTTTCTTGCCCGAAGCCAGAGCAAAGGATTGACGCATTGATGTATGGGCGTATAGTATCTCGGCATTCAAAGGAATTCGCATGCCGTGGTATGATTTCGTGTGGAATTCGGAACCCGGCGGAAATGCGTCGCACATCGCCGACCATGGCATTGCCATCGAGGATGCCGAGGCGATCGTCTGTAGTCCCATGGCCACCGGATTCAGTCGGGCGACGGGCAGACCAATGGCGACCGGAATGACCAAGGACGGCCGGTTGGCGGTGGTTGTGTACGAATTCATCGACAGTATCACGGTATACGTGATCACGGCATTCGAGGTGGACGCATGAGCGACGCGGACCGGCCTGAACAACACGCTCCGGGAAAACGAATCTTCCGCGATGCGACGCCCGCGGAACGCGAGCGGCACGCCGCCGTCCGAGCAGCAATCGAGGCGGAGCGGGCGGAGATCGTTGCATGGGCACACGCGGAGTCTGCCCGCGTTGGTGCAGAGTTGGCCGTCGGGACCATGTTCACTCCCGACGAAATCCCAATCCTCGACGCCATCGATGCATACGCGGCCAGCCATAACCTCCCGAACCGCAGCGCTGTGGTGCGGGAGGCGCTTTCGAGGCTGCTCGACATTCAGCTCGACGTCGAGCCAAAGCGTTCCGCCTGACAGGGAGAAGTCAGAGAAATTCGGGACGCGAGCGGATTGCCGGGGCGAATTCCCGGATGGTGATGGCTCGCGTCATCCCCGTCGCTTCCGCGAGGGGCTTGCGGGGAGACCGCGGCCTCTTCTTGACAGGCCGGTCGCTCCCGGTATCACAAGACTGTCACACACCCCAAGGAAACCAGCCATGACCCGCCATGCCGTGACCGTAATCCCCGGAGATGGAATCGGCCCCGAGTGCGTCGCCGCCGCCGTCGAGATCATCAACGCCACCGGCGTCGGGATCGACTGGGTGGAGCGGCACGCCGGCGAGCGGGTGTTCAAGCAGGGCATCGCCTCGGGCGTGCCGCAAGACACGATCGACTCGATCAACAGCACGCGGGTGGTGCTCAAGGGCCCCCTCGGCACCCCCGTGGGCTTCGGCGAGAAGTCGGCCAACGTCACGCTGCGGAAGCTCTTCGAGACCTTTGCCAACATCCGACCCGTCCGCGAACTCCCCGGCGTGGTCACGCCCTACACCGGCCAGGGCATCGACCTCGTGGTGGTCCGCGAGAACGTCGAGGACCTCTATGCCGGCATCGAGCACATGCAGACGCCCGACGTGGCCCAGTGCCTCAAGCTCATCAGCGCGAAGGGCTCCGAGAAGATCATCCGCACGGCATTCGAGTTTGCCCGGTCGGAGGGGCGGCAGTCGCTGGCCTGCGCCACGAAGGCCAACATCATGAAGCTCACCGAAGGCGAGGTGAAGCGCACGTTCGAGCGGATCGCTCCGGAATACCCCGACATCAAGTCGTGGCATGTGATCATCGACAACTGCGCCCACCAGCTCGTGAAGAAGCCGGGCCAGTTCGACGTGATCGTCACCACGAACATGAACGGCGACATCATCAGCGATCTGACGTCGGCCCTCGTCGGCGGCCTCGGCTTCGCCCCGTCGGCCAATCTCGGCAACGGGATCGCGATCTTCGAGGCGGTGCACGGCTCGGCCCCGAAGTACGCCGGCAAGGACGTGATCAACCCCACGGCCGTGATCCTCAGCAGCGTGATGATGCTCAAGTATCTCGGCGAATTCGAGGCGGCCGCGGCCATCGAGCACGCCGTGCTCACGACGCTCCTCGACGGCAAGCTCACGGGCGACGTGGTGGGCTATGACAAGGGCGTGAAGACGTCGGAATACACGAAGGCCGTGATCAAGAACCTCGGCCGCAAGGCCGACGGCTGGAAGGTGCGGACGGCCAAGCCGATCAAGATGCCGCAGCTGAGCCGCGACCAGGTGTTCCGCCCGGCCAAGACGAAGGAAGTGGTCGGCGCCGATATTTTCGTGGAGAGCGCGGTGGTGCCGGCGGAGCTCGGCCCGGCGCTCGAGGCGATCGCCGCCCAGGCGCCGCTGAAGCTCAAGATGATCTCCAACCGCGGCACGAAGGTGTATCCCGACGGCAATCCGAACATCGACTGCGTGAGCCAGCACCGCTGCCGGTTCGTGACGCGGAGCGGCCAGCCGATCCATTTCGACGACGCCCTGGCCCTCGCCCGGCGGATCAACGAGAAGCACGAGGTCTGCCACATCGAGCGGCTCCTGCGGATCGACGGCGCCGACGGCTTCACGAAGGCCCAGGGCGAAGACTGACCTGTAGACCGCTTGCTCCGCAAGCGGATCCATTTCCGCTTGCTGAGCAAGCGGTCTCCTTTGGCAGGCTGAAGCCTGTGCTACGTGAGATACCGCACGCAGCCGTCGAGCGTGACGAGCTTCGCGGCGTCGCGATCCGGGATGTGCACGGCGAGCGCCTTGCAGAGCCGGATCACGAAGTTTTGAAAATCCATCGAATCGAGGTCGAGCTCGCGGCGGAAGTTGGCCTCGGGCGCGAGCGCCGCCAGATCGGCCTCCGGCGCGATGCCGCCCAAGATCTCGAGCACCGTCCTGCGGATCGCCTGCTCGTCGCTCATAGTTTCTCCGGCTCCTGCAGCAGCCGGTCGACCGCATCGAGATAGAGCCCGCCGCGGTGGCCGTCGCTCACGCGGTGGTCCGCCGCGAGCGTGGCCGTGACGACGCGGCGCACGAAGAGCCCCCCATCCTCCGCCCACGGCCGCTCCACGATCTTCCCGAACCCCACGATCGCCACCTGCGGCGGATAGATCACGCCGTAAACACTCTCGACACCGCGGTCGCCGAGGCTCGTGACCGTGATCGTGGAAGCGGAAAGCTCTGAGCTTTTCATGCGGCCGGCGCGGGCCCGCGCGGTCAGGTCGCGAAGGCCCTCCATGAGGTCGTCGAGGCTGCGCGACGCCGTGTCGTGCAGCGCGAGGATCACGAGGCCGCCCTGCCGCAGCGAGATCGCCACGCCCACGTGCACGTCGGGACTGACGACCACGCGATCACCTTCCCACACGGCATTGAGTTCCGGCACCTCGCGGATCGCCAGCGCCGCCGCCTTGAGCAGCATCACGCCGGGGAGGAGCCGCCGCTCGGGAGGCCGCCGTTCGTTTTCGCGGTCGAGCCAGGCCGCGGCCCGGTGGAAGTCGATCGTGGTGGCGAGGTAGTAGTGGGGAATCTCCCGCTTCGACCGCGACATCGCCGCCGCGATCGTGCGCCGCATGCGGTCGAGCCGATCGGCGGCGGGCGGCGCGGCGGAGGCGGCCACCGGCGGCGGAGCCTGCCTGCCGACGGCTGCCCGCTCGATGTCGGCCCGCGTGATCGCGCCGTCGCGCCCCGTGCCTGCCACGCTCCGCGGATCGACGCCGCGTTCGCGGGCCAGCCGCCGCGCCGACGGCGAAATCCGCAGGCGGCCAAAGAGATCGATCGCGGGGGCGTAGACCGGCGGCGCTCGAGGCGCAGCAGCCGCGGGCCGCACTTCGCCCGTTTCGGGTGGCGCCAGTGGCGGCGGCGCCGCCCCAACCGCTGCCGCCGGCGCGGCCACCGCCTCGCCGGCCGTGCGGATCGTGGCGAGCGCCGTGCCCACGGGCACGCGGCTCCCAGGCGCGACGAGGATCGCGTCGAGAATCCCGTCATGAAACACCTCGACGTCGATCACGCCCTTCTCCGTGTCGACCTCGGCGATCGTGTCGCCGCGGGTGAGCGTGTCGCCCGGCTGCTTCTTCCAGGCGACGAGCGTGCCGGCCTGCATGTCGGCGCCGAGCGTGGGCATGAGGAAGGTTTGCATGATGGTGAGTTCGTTGGAGAGGGTCGTGGCAGACGGACGGAAGCCCGACGCGCGAGCGAGGGGAGTTGGGGCGTTTCTCGCGGGGCGGGTGGGAGCGTCGTTGGTTGGAGTGGAGGGCGTATGGACCTTGCTGGCGCTGCGGGCTTCCGTGCGCTGCGGGCTTTTGTTGGCCCGCTTCGGGACGAAGCGGTCTACATGTGGAGGCCTTTCACGGCGGCGACGATTCGCTCGACGCTCGGAAGCGCCGCGTCTTCGAGGTGCTTGGCGTAGGGGATCGGCACCTCGGCGCTCGACACACGGGCCACCGGCGCGTCGAGGTCGTAAAACGCCCGCTCCATCAGGATCGCGGTGATCTCGGCGGCAAGGCCGCAGGTTTTCCAGCCCTCGTCGATCACGACCGCGCGGTGCGTCTTCGCGACCGCGCTCACGATCGCGTCGGCGTCGAGCGGCCGCAGGCACCGCAGGTCGATCACCTCCGCCTCGATTTTCTCGGCTGCGAGCCGGTCGGCCGCGGCGAGCGTTTTGCCCAGCGAGCCGCCCGACGTCACGAGCGTCACGTCACGGCCCACGCGGCGGACGGCTGCATGCCAGGCGTCGAACGCCGCGTCGGCCTCCTCGACCTCGCCTTCCGTCGCATAGAGCATCGCATGCTCGACGATCACCACCGGATCGGGATCGGCAAGCGCCTTGGCGAGCATGTGGCGGGCGTCATGCGGCGTGGCAGGGGCAAGCACCTTGAGCCCGGGCACATGGGCATACCACACCTCGAGGCTGTGCGAATGCTGCGCCGCCACCTGCCGCCCCGCCCCCGTCGCCATCCGGATCACGAGCGGCACGCCCACCTGGCCGCCGCTCATGTGACGCAGCGTGGCGGCGTTATTCACGATCTGATCGAGCGCCAGCAGGCTGAAGTTGATCGTCATCACCTCCACGATCGGCCTGAGGCCGCCGATCGCGGCGCCGATGCAGGCGCCCACGAACGCCGATTCGGAGAGCGGCGCATCGCGCACCCGCTCGGGACCGAATTCCTCGAGCAAGCCCTTGCTGCAGGCATACGCGCCGCCATACCGGCCCACGTCTTCCCCCACGAGGATCACGCGGTCGTCCCCCGCGAGCGCCTCGCGGAGCGACTGGCGGACGGCCTCGCGGTAGGTGAGCGTGGCCATCTTCACGACTCCCGGCCGGCCGGCGCCGCGAGCACGTCGCGCTGGAGATCCTCGACCGGCTCCCAGGGGGCGGCCTCCGCCTCGGCCACGGCCGCGTCCACTTCGGCGGCCACGCTGCCGTCGAGCGCGGCCCACTCGGCGTCGTCGAGCAGCCCCCAGCTCCGCAGCTGCCGCGGAAAGATCTCGAGCGGCCCGCGCTTCCGCCAGCGTTCCACCTCCTCCTTCGGCCGGTAGAGCTCCGCGTCGTACATCGAGTGGGCCCGGAAGCGGTAGGTGCGGGCCTCGAGCAGATAGGGCGCGCTCGTGCTGCGGACGATCTCCGCCGCCAGCCGCGCCGCCGCCTCGACGGCCAACACGTCCATGCCGTCCACGACCGCGGCCTCGATCCCGTAGGCGGCCCCCTTGCGGTGGATCCGCGGCATCGACTGATGCCGCTCGAGCGCCGTCCCCATCGCGTAGAAGTTGTTCTCGCAGAGGAAGAGCACCGGCAGTTTCCAGAGGGCCGCAAGGTTGAGCGATTCGTGAAACTCCCCCTCGGCCACGGCGCCGTCGCCGAAGAAGCAGCAGGTGACGTGCGGCCGGCCCCGCATCCGGTCGGCGAGCGCGAGCCCCACGGCCAGCGGCATCCCGCCGGCCACGATCGCGTTGCCGCCGAAGAGGCCGCGCCCGACGTCGAAGAGGTGCATCGATCCGCCGCGGCCCCGGCAGCAGCCCGTCGCCTTGCCGAACATCTCGGCCATCACCGCCCCGGGCGAAACGCCGCGGGCGAGCGCATGGGCGTGCTCGCGGTAGGCGGCCACGATCCGGTCGTCGGCATCGAGCGCGGCGAGCGCCCCCACGGCCACCGCCTCCTCCCCGATCCCCAGATGCAGAAACCCGCGGATCTTCCCCTGCATGTAAAGCTCGGCCGACTTCTCCTCGAACCGGCGGATGAAGAGCATCTGCCGCAGGAGCGCATGGGCATGGCTCTTGGCGAGCGCACCGGTCATGGCTTCGCCCCCGCGGTGTCGGGCTCGAGCATCGAGAGATCCCCTTCGGGCAGGCCGAGCTCGCGGGCCTTGAGCAATCGCCGCATGATCTTGCCGCTGCGGGTGCGGGGCAGGCTCGCAGCGAAGGCGATCTCCTTGGGCGCGATGGCCGCCCCGAGCCGCTTCCGCGCGAAGCCGAGCAGGTCCTTCTCCAGGGCGGTGCCGGCCGTGAAGCCCGGCTTGAGCGACACGAACGCCTTCACGATCTCGTGCGCGCTTTCGTCGGGCTTGCCGATCACGCCCGCCTCGGCCACGGCCTCGTGTTCGAGCAGCACACTCTCGACCTCGAACGGGCCGACCAGATGCCCGGAGGTCTTGATGACGTCGTCCTTGCGGCCCACGAACCAGAAGTAGCCCTCCACATCCCGCCGCGCGAGGTCGCCCGTCAGATACCAGCCGTCGGCGAAGCAGGCGGCGTAGCGAGCGGAGTCGTTCCAATAGCCGCGAAACATCGACGGCCAGCCGGGGCGGATCGCGATCTCCCCCTGCCGGTCGGGATCGCGGACCTCGCAGAGCCGGCCGTCGGGCCGGCGTTCCACGATCGCCGCGTCGATCCCGGGGAGCGGCCTGCCCATCGAGCCGGGGCGGATCGGCAGCGCCGCGACGTTGGCGATCATGATGCCGCCCGTCTCGGTCTGCCACCAGTTGTCGTGAAACATGTGGCCGAAGGCGTCGCGACCCCACTCCACCGCTTCGGGATTGAGCGGTTCGCCGACGCTCGCCAGGAAACGCAGCCGGCTCGTGTCGAACTGCCGCGCGAGATCGGCCCCCAGCCGCATCATCATCCGGATCGCGGTGGGGGCCGTGTACCAGACCGTCACCCCCTGCTCCTCCAGGATGCCATACCACCGCGCGGCGTCGAACTCGCCGGCGTCGAGGATGCTCGTTACGCCGCAGGTCAAGGGCGCGATGATGCCGTACGAGGTGCCGGTCACCCAGCCAGGGTCGGCCGTGCACCAGAAGATGTCGTCGGGATGGAGGTCGAGGGCCAGGATGCCGGTCGCGTGGTGCGCCACCACCGCCTCGTGCACGTGGATCGCCCCCTTCGGTGTGCCGGTCGTGCCGCTGGTGAAGTGCAGGAGCGCGGGATCGTCGGCCGCCGTCGCCGGAATCGTGAAGCGGTCCTCCGCGGCGGCGAGCGCCTCGTCGAAGTCGATGGCGCCTGCGGGCAGCGGCCCCTCCTCGTCGCGCACGAGCAAGACATGCTCGACCGACTCGAGACCCGCGCGGATCGGGGCCACCTTCCGCCGGTAGAGGCTCTGCGTGGTGACGAGCACGCGGGGCCGGCCGATCCCCACGCGGGCGCGGATCGGCTCGGGGCCGAAGGCGGCGAAGAGCGGCATGAAGACGGCCCGCGCCTTGAGCGTGCCCAGCGCCGCGATCACGAGCTCGGGGATGCGGTCGGCCATCACGCAGACGCGGTCGCCCGCGCCGAGCCCGAGGCCGCCGAGCACGTTTGCGAACCGGCTGGTCTGCCCGGCGAGATCGGCGTAGGTGAAGTCGCGCCGCGTGCCGTCGAGCGCGATCGCGCGGATCGCGACGTGAGTGGCCCGCTCCGACGCCGCATGGCGGTCGACCGCCTCATGGGCGATGTTGAGCCCGCGGGCAAACGGCAGCCCTGAGAGCTGCCGGCGGGCCGAGGCCCAGGAAAACTCCCGCCGCGCCCGCTCGTAGTCGGGCATGTTGGGGGCGACGGCGATGACGTGTGTGGATCGTGCCATGGAAAGCCTGCCTCGAAGGCTTTCCATGCCGGTGATCCATTATGCAGCGCGAGGCAAGAGGTGAATAAAAGGTGTCAGGACTCTTTTTGCAATTTGACGCAGCATGTACGCGCGTATATCCTAGGCGGCGGAGGCGAGAAATGACGA
Organism: Pirellulales bacterium; assembly: GCA_044336925.1. Classification (GTDB taxonomy): domain Bacteria; phylum Planctomycetota; class Planctomycetia; order Pirellulales; family UBA1268; genus RGVT01. The sequence continues at coordinate 17,030 of JBIIOM010000002.1, read as the reverse complement.
CGACCATGGTTCGAGATCTGCTGCGGCAGCAGCCATTCAGGCCGTTCAGGGTCGTGATGTCGAGCGGCGAGGCCTACGAGGTGCGGCATCCGGAAATGGCCTGGGTGACGAAGAACGATCTCTTCGTGGGCATCGACGCGGCCGACGATGGACTGCCCGCCGACGCCCGCATCTGCCCGCTTTTTCACGTGGCCACGGTCGAGCCGCTGGCAAGCGACGCCCGCCCCGGCTGACAGAAAAAGGCGGAAGGTGGAAAAGAGTCCTGACACCTTTTTGCCTCCTAGCAAATCCGCGGGAGCTGCTCGCCGACCGGCATCGGGAGCACGCGGGTGCCGCCGATGCGGGTCTTCATGACGACCAGCCGCGGATGCTCCGCGACGACGCGGCCGAGGATCACCGCCTGCTTCCCATGCTCGTGCGCCCGCATCGCGGCGAGCACGCCCTCGGCGGCGGCTCCCGGCACGATCGCGAGCAGCTTGCCCTCGTTGGCCACGAGCAGGGGATCGAGGCCGAGAATCTCGCAGGCGGCCGCGACGTGCGGGTTCACCGGCACGGCTCCCTCGTCGATCTCGATGCCCACGTTCGCAACCGCGGCGATTTCATTGAGGCTCGTCGCCACGCCGCCGCGGGTGGGATCGCGGAGCATGCGGATCTCGGGACACACGGCGAGCAGCGCCGCCACGAGCCCGTGCAGCGGCGCCGAGTCGCTCTCGATCGGGGCGTCGAATTCGAGCCCCTCGCGCACGCTCATGATCGCCATGCCGTGGTCGCCGAGCGTGCCGCTCACGAGCACGGCATCGCCGGCGCGGGGCGGCTCGCGGCCCACCCGCACCTGCGGCAACACGACGCCGAGCCCCGACGTGTTGATATAGACACCGTCGCCGTGGCCGCGGTCCACCACCTTCGTGTCGCCGGCGACGATCCGCACGCCCGCCGCCCGCGCCGCCGCCGCCATCCGCTCGACCACCGCGGCGAGTTCGGCGATCGGCAGCCCCTCTTCCAGAATAAAACCGGCGGTGAGCACCTTCGGAATGGCCCCGCTCATCGCGAGGTCGTTCACCGTGCCGTTGACGGCCAGCGCGCCGATCGATCCGCCGGGAAAGAAGAGCGGCCGCACGACGTAGGAATCGGTCGAGATCGCCAGCCGCCCGCCGCCGGCGAGGTCGTCGGCCATGTCGAGCACGGCGGAGTCGCCCAGCCGATCGAGCAGCGGATTCGAAAACGCGGGGAGGAAGATGCCCTCCATCAGGTCGCGGGAAAGCGCGCCGCCGCCGCCGTGACCGAGGATCACGTGCGGATGGTCGCGCAGCGACGCCGGGCAGGAGAAGTTCATCGGACGCGCCGTCACAGTCCCAGAGTGTGCTTCAACGCCGCATCGACCTCGTGCATCGGCAGCGTGCCGATCATTCGGTCAATCGCCGCGAGGGTCACCGTCGCGAGGTTGTCGGTCATCACGACCGAGTCCGCGAGCAGTCCGGTCTCCCGGCCCGTCGCGGTATCGATGCGCACGACGACACGACTCGGGTGGCCGGCACGAAACAAACGACCGCTGATCATGGCGACGACGACCTGCGAAAGCCCGGAATCGAGATGATCTGCCTGCACGACGAGCGCCGGCCGTGCCTTTGCAGTCCGGAGGTCGGCATGGGGAAAGAGCACGAGGACGACGTCGCCGCGGCTACAGTTTCGCTTTGGCTGCGTCGTAATCGTCATAAGACGCCATCTCCGGGCCGCCCCAGTCGTCGGCAAACGCTCCAAGTCGCGATCGAAGTTCCGCGGCCGCGGAGACGTCGATGCCGCGGGACCCCAGATCGATGGCTCCCCGATCGAGCTCCGCCAGTCGTTCCGCGATCTGACGGCGCTCGGCGGGAGTCAACTTCGCAAGTTCGTCGAGAATGTCCGCAGTGCTCATGAGGGAACTCTAGCCGCGATTCGAGGCGGTGGGCAAGTCCGGTCCGATGAAATCACCGCGTCCGAAATTGTAGTAGGCCGCGCAGGCCCCCTCGCTCGACACCATCGTGGCGCCCAGCGGGGTTCGCGGCGTGCACTCCTTCCCGAAGGCGGGGCATTGATCGGGCTTGAGCGTGCCCCTGAGCACCTCGCCGCTTTTGCACAATGGCGACTCGATCGCGGTGATGCCGCCGACGCCAAACCGCCGCTCCGCGTCGAACTCGCGGTAGGCGTCGGCGAGCCGCCAGCCGCTCGCCGGGATCACGCCGATCCCGCGCCAGGCGCGGTCGGTGGGCGCGAAGACCTCGGCGATCACCCGCTGCGCCGCCTCGTTGCCCCGCTCGCTCACCACCCGCGGGTAGGCGTTTTCGACCTCTGCCCGGCCCGCCTCCAGCTGCACGACGGCGCGGCGGATCCCATCGAGCAGATCGAGCGGCTCGAAGCCGGTGACGACGATCGGCACGCCGAAGCGGACGGAGAGCGGCGGATACTGCCAAGTGCCCATCACGCTGCAGACGTGGCCGGCGGCGAGGAACGCGTTCACGCGGTTGCCCGGGCTCTGCATGATCGCTTCGATCGCGGGCGGCACGAGGACGTGCGAGACGAGCATCGTAAAGTTTTCGAGCCCCCGCTCCTTCGCGAGCTTCACCGCCATCGCATTCGCCGGCGCCGTCGTCTCGAACCCGATCGCGAGAAACACCACTTCGCGGTCGGGATGCCGCTGGGCGAGTTTCACGGCGTCGAGCGGCGAATAGACCACCCGCACGTCGCCGCCGCCCCCCTTCACCTGGAAGAGGTTCTCCCGCGATCCCGGCACGCGGAGCATGTCGCCGAACGAGCAGAAGATCACGTCCGGCCGCGCCGCGATCGCGACCGCCTTGTCGATCGTCTCCAGCGGCGTCACACAGACCGGGCAGCCCGGCCCGTGGATCATCTCCACGCGGCGGTCGGGCCCGCTCGGCAGGAACTGGTCGATGCCGTTGCGGATGATCGAATGCGTCTGGCCGCCGCACACCTCCATGATCGCCCACGGCCGCGTGACGATCCGGCCGATCTCGGCGGCGAGCCGCCGGGCCGTCTCCGCGTCGCGGTATTCGGCGAGGTGTTTCATTGTGGTTCTCGGAGCCGGGGATCGGGGGAAGGCGAGGCGAGTTGGCGTATCCTCGCCCAAGCCGAGTCTCCCCCCGTCCCCGGCGACTCGGCTTCGCCATCCCGCAATTCGGCGAGGCCCTCCTCGAGGATGCCGAGCTCGGCGAACGTGCGGAGCGTCTCGCGGGCCGAGGCCTCGTCGATCTTCGAGATCGCGAAGCCCACGTGCACGATCGTGTAGTCGCCCACGGCGATGTCGGGGAGGTAGGCGAGGCAGACGTCCTTCACCACGCCGCCGAAGTTCACGCGGCCCATGCGGGTGCCTCGCTCGTCGTGGATCGATTCGACTTTTCCGGGGACGGCGAGGCACATCAACCACTCCTCATGGCGCGGAAGGCTCCGGCACGCCGCTGAGCGTGGCATGGAGCCGGGCCACCAGCGTGCCGACCGCTCGATCGACCGCCGGCGAAAGATCGTCGCCCGGCTCGAACGACCTTCCCTCGATGAGATAGGCCGTCACCCGCCGCGGATATCGATCTTTGAGCAGCCGGCGGCCGAAGGCGATCGCATGGTCCCAGCGGAACGCATGGAGGTTGATGCCGACGAGGGGTGGCAGGTGCTCCAACTCCTCGCCAGGCACCTCGAAGATCGTGCCCGGCTCGCTTCCCGACCGGCAGGCATCGACGACGATCAGCTCCAACGCCCCCTTCATCCCGAAGGCCACCGCGATGCCGTCCGTGCCACCATCGACGCACCGCGCGCCCTCGGGAACCCCACGTTCCTGCAGTCGGCGCACGACCGCGGGCCCGGCGGCGTCGTCGCCGCGCAGCACGTTGCCGCAGCCGATCACCAGTGTCCGCAACGGGCGGGCCTCGTCCACGCTCACAGCCCCACCTTCACGAGAACGCCACATGCCATGATGGCCACGCCCGCCACGACGTGGCCGAAGCGGTGTGCGGGCGTCGTCTCCACGCCCACGAGCCCCTGCCGCAACGCCAGGACCATGATCGCCATCGTGCCGACCGTCGCCCCGGTGAACACGGCGACGACCACCGCCACGACGCCGGCGTTCATCGTGGCGGCTGGAATCATGAGCAGCGGGATCAGCGGCTCACACGGGCCCAACACGAAAACGAGAAACATGAGCCACGGGGCCCACCGTGAAGCCGATGCGGCGGGTTGTTTCATCCCCGCTGCCATGATGGCCACACCCAGGCCGATCAGCGCCCACGCAGCCACGTCGCCGCGATACGCTTCCAGCGCCTCCAGTCTCATGACGGCGGCCCCGAGCAGGAGACCGACGCTGCCGATCGCAACCGAGCCGGCCACGTGCCCCAACCCACAGGCGATCGTCACGCCGAGCGTCTTGCGGGCGGTCCATCCTTCGGCCCTCGCCAGCGCCACGAATGGCAGGTAGTGGTCGGGCCCCAAGAGCGTATGCACCACGCCGATGGAGAGTGCGGCCAGGCAGAGGCCGAAGATTTCCGGGGACATCGCGGAACCTCGCTCGGGATCGCATCCGCTATCCGCTGCGCTTGGGATGACGAAGTGTATCGCCGTGGCGGCGTGTCTGAAAGCCGCTGCCCAGGTAGAATTCCCGCGGAGACAGCCACCGTATGTCGGCGATCGTCACCCCCGGTGCGTTATGCACGAATTGTCGATCGCCACGAACATCGTCGAAATCGCCTCGCAACACGTCCGAGAGGCGGGCGGCAACCGCGTGGCCGCGGTCACGCTGCGGATCGGCCGGCTCTCGTGCGTGCACGAGGATGCGCTGCGGTACAGTTTCGAAATGGTTCGCGAGGGCACGCCGCTGGCCGGGGCCGAACTGCGGATCGTGGCCGTGCCGGTGAGCGTCTGGTGCCCGCGGTGCGAGGCGGCATTCGAACTGCCCGGCATCCAGCGATTCGCCTGCCCGATCTGCAGCACGCCGTCGGCCGACATTCGCGCCGGACGCGAACTCGACCTCGAATCGATCGAACTGGAATCCACCGAGCCTGGGGAGACCGCCGACGCATGAGCCAGCCGCGCATCCTCGAGGTCCGCACGAAGATCCTCAAGAAGAACGACGAGACGGCCCGCGCGATGCGGGCACGATTCGAGTCGCTCGGCGTGCTCGTCGTGAACATGGTGTCGAGCCCCGGCACCGGCAAGACGGCGTTTCTCAAGGAGACGCTCTCCCGGCTCGTGGCCCGCGGCATCCCGGCCGCGGCGGTCGTCGGCGACCTCGAAACCGACAACGACGCCCGCCGGCTGGCCGAGAGCGGCGCACCGGTCCGGCAGATCATGACGCACGGCCTCTGCCACCTCGAGGCCGACATGGTGCAGGCCCACATCGCCGACTGGGATCTCGCCGCGCTCGACTATCTCTTCATCGAAAACGTCGGCAACCTCGTCTGCCCCACGAGCTGGGATCTCGGCGAATCGGTCCGCCTCGCGCTCCTCTCGGTGACCGAGGGGGAAGACAAGCCGCTCAAGTATCCGGGCCTCTTCAACACGGCCGACATCGCGGCGATCACGAAGATCGACCTCGCGGAGGCCTGCGATTTCAACCGCGATCTGGCCCGGGCGAACATCGAAGCCGTGCGGCCCGGCATGCGGATCATCGAGACGTCGGTGAAGACCGGCGCGGGCCTCGACGAGTGGCTCGCTTTTCTCGCCGAGCGCAAAAAGTAGGGCAGGCTTCAGCCTGCCACCCACGCCGCCAGTAGGGCAGGCTTCAGCCTGCCACGAAAGCCCGCAGCGCAAGCAAGGACAAACCTCCTCGCTACTCCGCTCCACCTCCACTCTCCTCGCTCGCGCTTCGGGCTACCGTACCAGCGGCCGTCCATCTGGTTTACCCAGAGCCCAATGGCTCACCTACTCAACACGGCCTGGCCGAGGGCGAGGCCGCCGTCGTTCGCCGGCACCCGCTCGTGGCAGAGCACGTCGAAGCCCGCGCGGTGCAATTCGTCGATCGCCAGCCGCAGAAGCAGCGCGTTTTGAAACACGCCCCCCGTCAGCCCCGCGACATTCCCCGCCCCGTCCGACCGCAGCCGCATGCAGGCCTCCGCGATCATCTCCGCCACGCCCCGATGAAACCGGATCGCGATCGCCGCCGCCGGAACTCCCGCGCTCGCATCGGCCGCGACCTGCCGCACGACTCCCTGCCAGCCGATCCGCACCGGCCCGCCGGCCTGCATCGTGAAGGCATACGCCCCGTCATCACCGGCCGCCTCCCCGGCGAGCGCCTCGAGATTCATCGCCGCCTCCGCCTCATACGTGATCGATTGCTTCACGCCCGCAAGCGCCGCCACCGCATCGAAGAGCCTGCCCATGCTGCTCGCGGCCACGCAGTTGAGGTTTTTCTCGAGCTGTTGCCGGAGCAGCCGCAGCTCCGCATCCCCCGCGGCCTGCACCGCAGCGAGGCACCCGTTCCACTCGCATCCCGCCGCATGCAGCATCGCGAGCGCCGTCCGCCAGGGGTGGCGGATGCTCGCATCGCCGCCGGGCAATGGAAACGGCTCCACGTGCGCGGCGCGGCGGAACACGCCCTCCTGCACCGCGAAGACCTCGCCCCCCCAGATCGTGCCGTCGCGGCCGAAGCCCGTGCCGTCGAAGCAGACGCCGATCAGCGGCCTTTCCATCCTGCCGTGCTCGGCCATGAGCGCGGCCACGTGCGCCTCGTGGTGCTGCACCTGCACGAGCGGGATTTTTCTTTCCGCGGCGAACCGCGCGGCCCACTGCGTCGAGAGATAGCCCGGATGCCTGTCGGCCGCGATGATCTCGGGCGCCGTGCGAAAGAGCCGCATCAAGTGCTCGGCCGTGCGGGCGAGCGCGTCGAGCGTCTCGAGGTTGCCCATGTCGCCGATGTGCTGGCTCATGATCGCCTCGTCGCCGCGGGCGAGGCAGAGGGCCGCTTTCAGTTCGCCGCCGACGGCGAGCACCCTCCGGCCCCCGCGCGCAAGCCGCACGGGCAGCGGCGCGAATCCCCGCGACCGCCGGATCGGCAGTGCCATGCCCGCCACGCAGCGGACGACCGAATCATCGCAGGGCACGTGGATCGGCCGGTCGTGCATCAGAAAGCCGTCCACGAGCGGCGCGAGGCGGATCGCGGCGTCGCGGTTGTCATGCACGATCGGCTCCTCGGAGAGGTTGCCCGACGTCATCACGAGCGGCGGCATCCCCGCGCAGAGCAGATGGTGGAGTGGCGAGTGAGGGAGCATGAGCCCCAGAAAATCGTTGCCCGGAGCGACCGCCGCCGCGATGCCACCCCCGTCGGCCCGCTTGCGCACGAGCACGATCGGCCGCTCCCGGCCTTCGAGCAGCCGCCGCTCCTGTTCGTCGATCTCGGCGCAGGCCCGCGCCTGCTCCACGCCGGCCACCATCACGGCCAGCGGCTTGGCGATGCGATGCTTCCGCTCGCGGAGCCGGTTCACGGCGGCCTCGTTCGTCGCGTCGCAGACCAGATGAAAACCGCCGAGCCCCTTGATGGCGAGCACGTCTCCGCCGCGGAGCGCCCGCCGCGCCCCGTCGATCGCCCGCTCCCCCACGGCGCCGCCGGCGGGCCGTTCGGTCGCGGTCTCGCCGTCTGCCGCGGCCGCGAGCCACACGGCCGGACCGCAGCGGCCGCACGCATTGGGCTGCGCGTGAAACCGCCGATCGGCGGGGTCTGCATACTCGGCAACGCAGGCCGCGCACATTTCAAAATCCCGCATCGTCGTCTGCGGGCGGTCATAGGGAAGGTTCGTGATGATCGTGAACCGCGGGCCGCAGTCGGTGCAGTTGATGAAAGGATAGCGGTGGCGGCGGTTGCGCGGGTCGTCGAGCTCGGCGCGGCAGGCATCACAGGTGGCGACGTCGGGGGAGACGGCGACGGTCGGCGCAGCCCGGCTCGCGCTCGCGAGGATGACGAACGCCGCCGACTCCTCGACGGGCACGTCTTCCACTTTCACGCGCTGCACGACCGCGAGGGCCGGCGCCTCCTCCGCGAGGCTGTCGAGAAAGGCCTGCACGCCCTCGGCCGGTCCCTGCACTTCGGCCGTCACGCCCGCGGCATCGTTTTCCACCCAGCCCGAGAGGCCCAGCCGCGTGGCCCGTCGCCAGACGAACGGCCGGAATCCGACCCCCTGCACCACGCCCGCGATCGACAGCCGCTTTCTGATTTCGCGCCGGGGCTGGGAGCGGTGCGGGGCCATCATGCGCTGCCGGAGCGGTTGCCGGGACTGACGACGATCTGCTCGCCGAGGATCTGATCGATGCCCCGATCGGTCATCACGTCGTCACAGAGACAAAGCGTTGCCAGATTCAATGTCGATTGTACGGACGAGGTGGACCGCGTGCGCCGCAAGCGGGTCCCAATCCGCGTCGGTAGACCGCTTGCTCCGCAAGCGGGTCCCGATCCGCTTGCGGAGCAAGCGGTCTACTTTCATTACGGTCTACCTTGCGGCCTGCATGTTGGCGATGCTTTCCCGCGCGAGCCGCTCCGCGCCGGGAGAATAGTCGAACACCTCCACGCTCACCCAGCCCTGGTAGCGCACCTCCTCGAGCGTTTTGAAGATCGGCACGAAGTCGACGTCGCCGAAACCCGGCCCCTGCAGGTTCACGTCGTTGGCGTGGAAGTGCTCGAGATGCCCGGCGCTTGCGCGGATGATCTCCGGGATCGGCGTCGGCTCGCTCGCCATCGCCTTCACATCGAGGTGCAGCCGCACGTGGGGCGACCCGATCCGTTCGATGAGCCGGCAGGTCTCGGCGGCCGTCGTCAGCACGTTCGTCTCGACCGGCGAAAGGGGCTCGAGGGCCACGACCGTGCCAGTCTCCTCGAGCACCGGCACGAGCCGCGAAAACACGCCATCGAGATGATCCGTCGCCTGCTCGTGGGTCACGCCCGGCATGAGGCTCCGCTGCTGCGGTGACCCGAAGACGAGCACGCGGCCACCGAGATCGGCCAACAGCCTGGCGATCTCGCCGAGATAGTCCGTCGTCCGCTGCCGCACCGCCGCATCGGGGTGCGTGACGTGAAAACCCGTCGTCTTGGCGAGCAGCCAGTGGAGCCCCACGCACTCGAGCCCCGCCGCCTCGATCAGGCGACGCAGTTCGGCCCGCCGGCCGGGCGAGACATCAGTGGCGAGCGGCGCGAGCGTGAACGGAGCGATCTCGATGCCGGCATAGCCGCAGGCCGCCGCATGCTCGCAGGCCTTCGCGAACGGCCAATCGCCATAGGTCTCATTGCAGATCGCGTAGCGCATCGCCAGGCACCCTTCCTTTCTCGATTTCGCAGAGAATATACTCGGTGATCATGAAATCACGCTGTTTTTTCGTGCTGATGGCCGCCGCGATCGCGGCGGCTGCTCCGGCCCTCGCGGCCGAGGCGCCGCGGGGCTTCTCGATCCAACAGACCCCCTCGGGCGTGACCGTCGCATTCGACGGCAAGACGTTCGCCGGCTACGTGATCGACCGGGCCAACAAGCCGTATGTCTGGCCGATCGTGGGCCCGACCGGCAAGCAGATGACCCGCGGCTATCCGCTGGTCGATCGGCCTTCGGAGCCCGAGCAGCAGCGCGACCATCCACACCATCGCGGCCTCACGTTCGGACATGAAGACTATGCCGGCGACACCTGGCACGACCGCAGCACCTACGAGGCCGGGCTCGCGGATCCCGAAAAGGAGGCCCGCGCCCGCCAGGCGATCGCACACCTGGGGTCGATCAAACACCGCGCGTTCACGGTGCTCGAAGCCGGCCCCGAGCGGGCGATCGTGGAATCAACCTGCGATCACATCGGCCCGAGCGGCCACGTCAACCTCACCGAGCGCCGCCGCCTCACGTTTCGGGCGACGGCGACGACGCGGACGATCGACGTCGACCAGGATCTCGTCGGCGGCGACAAGCCGGTGCGGATCGGCGACCGGAAAGATGCGGGGCTCTTCATCCGCGTGCCGGTGACCATGGCGGTGGACTCGAAGGCAGGCGGGCGGATCGTCAATAGCGAAGGCGCGGTCGATGCCGACGCCTGGTCGAAGCCGGCCCGCTGGTGCGACTATCACGGCCCGATCGATGGCGAGAAGCTCGGCATCGCGTTCCTCGATCATCCATCGAGTTTCCGGCATCCCACCCGCTGGCATGTCCGCACCTACGGCCTCTTCACGGCGAATCCATTCGCCAGCCAGTCTTACGATCCGAATCTCCCCGACGCCGCGATCACGCTCGCGCCGGGCGAGACGCTCCGGCTCCGCCACCGTCTCATCTTCCACTCGGGCGACGAGCGTGAAGCCGACATCGAAGCCGCCTGGCAGGCCTACGCGAAAGAGACGCCTGAGTTAAAGTAGATCGCTTGCTCCGCAAGCGGATCTGGATCCGCTTGCGGAGCAAGCGGTCTACTCTCGCAAGCGGTCTACAGGAGGCGGACCCCGATCCGCCACGGAAGCCCGAAGCGCGAGCGAGGAGTGTTGGGGCGTTTCTCGCGGGGCGGGTGGGAGCGTAGCTGCTCGAGGTGGAGAGCGGATGGACCTTGCTTGCGCTGCGGGCTTCCGTTCGAGATCGAAAACGGAATAACTGTCCGCCAGAGCGTTTCACCGCGCGCTGTAGGCCATCGGCCGCCCGCCCGTGCGGTTCGCCCGTGCCGCGGCCGGGCCGTATGCTTCGCCGGCGCATGGAATGGCGAGGTCCGCGCGACGCATGCCGTCGCCCACTCCGGAGAGCCTTCCATGCCCACTTCCTCGCTCCACCGCATCGCCTTCGTGGGCAACCATGCGCCGCGGCGATGCGGCATCGCCACGTTCACCCGCGACCTGCAGACGGCCGTCGCCGATCACCTGCCTCGCGCCGAATGCATGGTCGTTTCCATGAACGACGGTGGCGGCCCTTACGCCTATCCGCCGGCGGTGCGGTTCGAGTGCGACGAGGCCGATCCTGCGGCGTTTTCGCGGGCTGCCGACTTCCTCAACCTCGCCAATGTCGATGTCGTGTCGCTGCAGCACGAATACGGCATCTTCGGCGGCCCCGCGGGCAGCCACGTGCTCGAGCTCTTGCGGCAGCTGCGTCCCCCGATCCACACGACGCTCCACACGGTGCTCGCGCGGCCGAACGCCGAACAGCGGGCAGTGATGCAAGACGTCATCCAGCTCTCGTCGCGGCTCGCGGTGATGACCGATCGCGGCCGCTCGCTCCTGCGCGAGGTCTATGGCGTGGCCGACGAGCGCATCGACGTGATCCCGCACGGGATCCCCGATGTGTCGTTCACCGACACGTGCGTTCACAAGAGCCGCCTCGGCCTGGACGGCGCCCACGTGCTCCTGACGTTTGGACTGCTCTCGCCGAGCAAGGGGATCGAGCAGGTGATCCGCGCGCTGCCGGAGGTGATCGCTCGGCATCCGGCCACCCGCTACGTCGTTCTCGGGGCCACCCATCCACACCTCGTGCGCGAGCAGGGGGAGGCCTACCGCGAGGGGCTCGGGCGGCTCGCCGCCGAACTCGGCGTGGATCGGCACGTCGTCTTCCATGATCGCTTCGTCGACATGCCCGAGCTGACGGCGTTTCTCGGCGCCGCCGACATCTACCTCACGCCCTATCTCAACGAAGACCAGATCACCTCCGGCACGCTCGCCTACGCGTTTGGCTGCGGCAAGGCCGTGCTCTCCACGCCCTACTGGCACGCCCGCGAACTCCTCGACGACGGTCGCGGCATCCTCGTGCCCTTTGGCGATGCCGACGCGATCGCGCGGGAGATCGGCGGCCTGCTCGACGATCCCCAGCGGCATCAGGCGATGCGCAAGCGGGCCCACGATCTCGGACGCGAGATGATCTGGAGCCGCGTGGCGGAGCGGTATGCGGACGCCTTCGCGAAGACCCGCCAGGCGACGCTCGTGAAATCGCGGCGGCCCCTTGCCGGAGGCGGTGGCGAGCCCCGGCCGACGCTCGCGCCGCACCGTCCGCTGCCGCCGCTGCACCTCGAGCACCTCTGGCGGCTCACCGATTCCACCGGACTCCTGCAACACGCCACGCACGACGTGCCGAACCGCGCGGAGGGCTACTGCACCGACGACAATGCCCGCGGACTTTCGCTGATGGTGATGCTGGAGGATCTCGCCCTCGATGGGCCGGAGACCGCCCGGGCCGCCGCCAACTACGCGGCGTTTCTCGGCCATGCGTTCGTGCCCTCGACCGGTCGGTTTCGCAACTTCCTCGCCTATGATGGCCGCTGGCTCGACGACGCCGGCACCGACGATTGCCTCGGCCGCGCCGTTGTGGCGCTGGGCACGTGCATCGGCCGCTCGCGTCGGCCGGCGCTCGCACGGTGGGCCGTGGACTATTTTTCCCACGCCCTTCGCGCCGTGCGCGCCACGACGAGCCCGCGGGCCTGGGCCCTGGCGATCCTCGGCATCCAGGAGTATCTGCGGCGGCTGCACGGTGACCGGCTCGTGGCCGGCCTGCGCGACGAATTTGTCGACCGCCTGCTCGATCTCCGCCGCGCCACCGCCGCGGCCGGCTGGCCGTGGTTCGAAGACATCGCCGCCTACGACAACGCCCGCTCCTGCCAGGCGCTGATTTCAAGCGGCCGCTGGACCGGCCGCGCCGACGCGCTCGACGCGGGGCTCGCGATGCTCGACTGGCTCTGGCACGTGCAGTGCTCGCAGTCGGGGCGGTTTTCGCCGATCGGCTGCCGCGGTTTCCTGCGGCGCGGCGGCGAGCCGGCGGCCTTCGATCAGCAGCCGCTCGAGGCGCACGGCATGGTGGCGGCCTGCATCGAGGCCTTTCATGCCGACGGCGATCCGCGCTGGATCGAGCGGGCGTGGCTCGCCTTCGACTGGTTTCGCGGCCACAACGTGCTGGGCGTGGCGCTCTGCGACCCGCGCACCGGTGGCTGCCGCGACGGCCTTCTCGAGGACCGCGCCAACGAAAACCAGGGCGCCGAATCGACGCTCGCCTACCTGGGCGCGCTCGCCGAGATGCGGCTCTTCGCGCTCGCGCACTCCAGCCCGGCGATCGGGCCGCCGGCCGACGGAGCCTCGATTCAGCCGACTACGCCGCCCGCCCAGAGCAGCCGCAGAAAGTCGTTCACTGGCAATACGCGACAGGGTGGATAGTGCGCCTCGCGGGCACCGAGATAGACGCCAAAACATCGAACCTTCCGCGAACCCAGTTCATCCACGAGCCGCGCTGATCCCCGTCCGTATTGTGGTCTCCACGACGTGGTCGCCTTGATCTCGATCGCCGTGTAGCCTCGCGCCGTTTCGCAGAAAAAATCGACCTCCACGCCGTCCGGGGTCCGCCAAAACGTGAGCGGATAGTCGAGGCCGCTGTCATCCAGGTAGGCCGCAAGTTCGTTGCGAATGAACGTTTCCAGGAGGAACCCCCGCTCCTCCGGCAGGGGAGGATAGGGCAGTCGTCCCGACAGGGCGCGGGCGACGCCACTGTCGAACAGATAAAACTTGGGGTGCGACACCTGCTTCGTGGCACGTTTGAGCCTCCACGCCGGGAGCCATGAGCCGAGCAGCGTATCGACGAGAATCTCAAACCAGTTCTGCACCGATTGCCTCGTCACGCCCGCATCGCGGGCGATGCCGGCGACATTCGTCACCTGGCCGTTCTGACGGGCGGCGGTCTCGAGAAATCGGGCAAAACCTCCGAGATTGCGGGTCAGCGCCTCGGCGCGGATCTCCTCCTGCAGGTAGGTGAGCGCATAGCTCTTGAGAAATGCCCGCGGGTCGGGGCTCGTCACGGCCAGCGGCAGCGAGCCGTATTCGATCAGCCGATCGACGTCCAAGGCCGCGCCGATTTCGGCCGACACGAGTGGATACATGTGCCTCACGTCGGCCCGGCCGGCGAGCAGATTGCTGCCTCCGCGGCGAAGCTTCCGGGCGCTGGAGCCGGACAGAAGAAATCGCAACCGGCGGGACTCGATGAGACGGTGCACCTCGTCGAGAAGGCCGGGAACTTTCTGAATCTCGTCGATCACGACCCAGCCGCCGGGCCGGATTCCGGCTGTCTCGCGGGCGAGGATAGCCGGGTCGGCCGCGAGGCGAATCGCCTCGGAGGAATCGAGCAGGTCATAGTGTGCACCGGCGCGGATGCTGCTCTGGATCCACGTGGACTTGCCCGTGCCACGCGGGCCCAACAGGAAGCACGATCGTTCCGGGATGGGGCAGCGCCTGGGAAACATAGTTGGCATTTTAGCCGCCAAAACGCCACCATGCCATGCAGCGACGTTTTCGCGCTGGAAAAACAGGGGCGATAGCGTCTCCTGGCTCTGGTCGCGGCTTTGCAGACCCCGCTCAGCCTGCTCTGCCGAAGAGCCAGAGGCCGGCCCAGACGGCCGCGAGCCCGGAGAGATTCGTGCCGAGAATGTAGGCCGCGGCCGTGAGAAAACGGCCGTGGGAAAGCATCTCGGCCGAATGGAAGGCAAACGTGGAATAGGTCGTGAATCCGCCGAGCAGGCCGACGAGGAGGATCGTCTCCTGCGCGACGGTGAAAGTGTCGCGCGAGCGGCAGAGGGCGACGATCGCCCCGAAGGCGAACGAACCGATGGCGTTCACCGCGACCGTCGCCCAGGGGGTCGAATGGCCGCACAGCCGGGTCGCGAGGGCATTCGAGCCCGCCCGCAAGAGCGTGCCGAGCGCTCCGGCGAGGGCCAGTTGAAGCGTGTGGGCGAGCATGGCGCGAGCGTTTCCGGGGCGGTGGTGGGCGCGGCGGCGGCGGCAGACTGGCCGCCGCGTCGCGAGAAGCGAATGATACCCTGTGGCGCAGAGGGAACCCCAGAAGGAGATATCGAGCCATGAGTAAAAACCGCCGCAACAACCGACAGGACCCGCCGAGTGTTTCGTCCGACGTGGAAGCGACCTACGTCTGCGAATCGTGCGGCGAAGAGATCGTGGTGCCGCTCGACGTGTCGGCCGGGTCGCACCAGGACTACGTCGAGGACTGCCCCGTCTGCTGCAACCCGATGGTGCTGCACGTCGACATCGACCCCGACGGCGAAGCCCACGTCGAGGGCCGGCACGAATAGGCCCGCCGCCTACCAGCCCTCCATCGCCATCCGGTCGGCGGTGCATGCCATCGCGACCGATGCCACGCTGTCGGCCTCGGTCAGCCGTCGCGGGTGCGAGGGATCGCGGATCCACGCCAGCTGATCGGCGGCGAGATCGCGAACGACCTGGGCGTAGATGCCGAGTTTGTCGAGGCCGGTCGTGAAGCGAATCTCCACGAGGCCGGATGCGAGAAACGGCTTGAACCGGCCGCGGGCCATGCGGGCGGTGCCTTCATACGCTTCCACCCGATGGACCGCGGCACGTGGCAGGATGCCGGCGAGCGCCTCGGTGGCGGCCTCGTCGAGCATGGCCCGGACGAGCCCGTGCGTGGGCACCCAATCGAAGAGCCGCAGCTCGCCCCGCTCGAAGACGAGCCGCAGTTCCTGGCGATCCATGCGCGAGGCCTGGTGAAAGCCGTGCTCGAAGTGGAAGAGCAGGCCGGTGTGCCGCGTGCAGACGCCCGCACGGGCGGCGGCGTGCGGCCGCGGATACCGGCAGGTGCACATCACCTCCTCCTCGACCGCGCCGTCCGCGGCCGACGGTTCGCGCAGGCTGCGGGCCGCCGACACCACGTGCCCCTCCCCCAGCCAGGAGGCCACGAGGTCGAAGAAATGCACGCCGTGCTCGATGAAGATGCCGCCGCTCGTCTCGCGGTTCCAAAACCAGTGCGCTGGCGCGAGCCCTTCGTCGGCCGCCTCGTTGACGAAGAGCCCGTGGAGCAGGTCGCCCAAGAGGCCGCCCTCGATCACCCGCTTCACGCAGTCGGCGAGCGGGTTGTAGCGCTCGACGAGATTCGCGACGCAGACGCGGCCGTGCCGCGTGGAGAGCGCGTCGAGCTCCCGCGCGTCGGCCACCGTCGTGGCGAGCGGCTTTTCCACGAGCACGTGCTTGCCGTGTTCGAGCGCCCGCTTCGCCTGCGGAAAGTGCAGCGCCGGCGGCGTGGCGATGTAGACGAGGTCGAGATCGGGCGCGGTGAGCACCGCGTCGGGCGTGTGGGCCGGTGCGCCGAGCTCGTGCGCCGCCCGGGCGGCCGCGGTGGCATCGATGTCGGCGACGGCCGCGATCGTCACGCCGGGCAGTTGGCGGTATTGGGCGAGCGAAAACCGGGCGAAGGCCCCGCAGCCGACGAGCCCCACCCGCAGCGTCTGAACCGCTGACGCCGAGAGTCGACTCTCTCGCGGAGCCGCCACGGCCGTCGTTCCGGCACTGGCCTGGCCATTCAAGTAGGGATCGACCATGGCATGTCTCCTCCGGGGATTCGGGATGCCGTCGATCTTCCGCACCGGGAGCGGTCGCAGGCCAGCTTCACCGCCGGCCGCGCGACAGATGGCAGGACAGTTCGCCCAAACCCGCCTTGCGTGCCGCGCGGGTTGCATCGTGCTACGGGCTGCTCAGCAGAGCCCGCACGCCCCGAGTTTCTCCCGGATCCACTCGCCGAGCTTCTTCCGCTCGGCGACCTGGCTCTCGGTGGCCGGCTGCCGCGATTGTCCCATCTTGAAGCCGCACACCTCCGCGGCCACCCGGAAGCCCTCGGGAAAGTCGGGGCACTGGATCAGCGGGTCGAAGATCTCGACAAGCGTGCGCTGCAGCGCGAAGGCCTCCTCGATCCGCCCGTCCCGCACGGCGTCGTAGATGCCGCGGGTGAGCCCCGGCACGATCCCGCTCGACGCATGCGTGCCGCCGTCGCAGCCGACGAGCAGCATCGGCACGAGCGCCGCATCCCAGCCGGTGAGAAACGAGAATTCGGGCCGGATCGGGCGGACGGCCGCGATGAGCCGGCTCATGTGCGAGATGTCGCCGCTCGAATCCTTGATCCCGATGATCCGCGGAAACTCCTCCGCCAGCCGCCGCACCGTGGCGACGTCGATCGGCGAGGCGAGCATCGGGATGTTGTAGAGCGTGACGTCGATCGGGCTGTGCCGGCCGATCTCGCGAAAGTAGGCATACACGCTCTCCGGCGAGAGCTTGTAATAGAAGGGCGACACGA
>JBIIOM010000217.1:0-4392 GCA_044336925.1 Pirellulales bacterium | reverse complement strand
GCCGCGTATGCGGCGAGCCTCTGGTCTTGGAACGAGAAGCTCAATCTCACGCGGCACACCGACGTGGAGAAATTCGTCTCCCGCGACGTGGCCGATGCCGCGGCGATCGCCCCGCATCTCGCGGCCAAGGAGCGGGTGCTCGACGTGGGCACCGGCGGCGGCGTGCCGGGCGTCGTGCTCGCGATCCTGCGGCCCGATCTCCGGGTGGAGCTCTGCGACAGCGTCGCCAAGAAGGCCCGGGCCGTGCAGGCGATCGTCGCCGAGATCGGCTTTTCGCTGCCGGTGCACGAGGGGGCCGCGCAGGGCGTCGTCTCCCAGGCGGCCGCGGCGAAACGGCCCTTCGACACGCTCGTCGTGCGGGCGGTGGCGCCGCTCGTGAAGCTGCTCGGCTGGTTCGAGCCGCTCTACGATCAGTATGGCCGGCTGCTCGTCATCAAGGGGCCGCGGTGGGAGGAGGAGAAGGGGGAGGCCCGCCACAAGGGCTTTGCGAAGAAGGTGACGGTGCGCCGGATCGCCGCCTGGCCGATCCGCGGCAGCGACAACGAGAGCGTCCTCCTCGAAATCCGCCGCCGCCCCCAGTAGGGTAGGCTTCAGCCTGCCTGCGTAGACCGCTTCGTCCCGAAGCGGATCAACCGCCTCATCCCCGGCTCACGGGCGGCAAAAGTCGACTACGCGCTGCAATTTCTCCGCTAACGACCTACGGCGCTGCTGATCTCAGAAGGTCGAAATTGCAGATGCTCGTCGAGCTTCCGCCGACCCGCTCGCCTCCCCCGTAGTAGACCGCTTCGTCCCCAGTAGCCCGCTTCGTCCCCAGTAGACCGCTTCGTCCCGAAGCGGATCCCGCCCCGCTTCCGGAGGAAGCGGTCTACACTGACGCCCCATGCGTCGCCTCGCGATCCTCCCGCTCCTCGTCGCCCTCGGCGCCCTGGCCACAATGCTCGCGCGGCCGCTGCGCTGGGAGGTCGACGGCCTCTCGATGGCCCCCGGTCTTCTTCCCGGCGACGTCGTGCAATCCGCGGCCTTCCCGGTCCTCGATTCGCTACGGCCGCTGCGGCGGTTCGACCGTGTCGTCGTGCGGGCCCCGGACGGTTCGATCGGGATCAAGCGGATCGCCGGTCTGCCGGGAGAGCGGCTGACGATTGCCGACGGCGACCTCGCAATCGACGGCGACGTCGTCCTCACGCCGCCCTGCGTCCTCGCGGAAATCGCCTCGCCGGTGCCGGCCGAGCAGAAGCGGCGCGGCGATGGCTCGATCCGGCTCGTCGTCGAGCAACCGCCGCTCGACGATGCGCCGTTCGCGCCCGAGGAGCGGCGGATGCTCTTGCCGGTGCGCGACATCGGGCTGGCGGCGGTGATCCATGCGTCCGCAGACATCGCCTGCCTGCGGTTCGCCGTGGGGGATCGGGCCGTGCGATTCCGGCCGCGGGGCGCCGGCCGGTTCATGCTCGTCGCGGGCCGGCTCGACGGCCGGTTCGTGGCCGCGGCCTGGCCGCTGGTTGCCGTCCCGCCCACGGGTGCGGAAGGACGCAGCGGTTTTTTCAGCGGTGCCCCCGCCGCATGGCAGTTGGTGCGTTCCTGGGGTGATGCAGCGCCTGCCGACGCACCGCTTGCGGTCGAATACCGCGATGAAACCCCGCCGGAGCAGCCGGCGACGTCGGTGGAGAACCTCTTCGTCTGGCGCGACATCCTCCATCGGCCCGCCGCGGACGCGATCGTCGAATGGCGGCTCGGGCCGCGCGAGTGCTTCGTGCTCGGCGACTTCCCCTCCGGGAGCCGCGATTCCCGGCAGTGGGGGCCGATTTCCGTGGATCGCATCCTCCATCGCGCCCTCCGCGCGGTGCGTTGACGGCCGCCTTCGCGTCGCTCACTCGATTGGTGAGCCCTCACCAGGCCGGTGAGAAGGGACGTTGCGCCCGTGAAAACAACGGCCAATCGGACGCTGGCTGCGCGGGAGTGTGAAGTGGCCTCACCACGCTGGTGAGCGGCCGTTCTCGCCGTTTTCTCGCGCCACAAAATTTTTATCGCGCGCAACTCCGCTGTGCGGAAGGAACTTGCGCTCCGCGCACGAAGCCGTGCCGCGATCTGGCACGCCACGTGCATTTCCTCTGTGTGCCGCAAGGCAAACCAACGAGTGCCCCAGGGCACCCAGACAGAACCAAAGGAGGTGCACAATGATGATGGTTGCAGCAGTAGGTATCACGTCGGAAGTGCTGACCCCGGCGTCGGTCGATGCGGTTTCGACCCGCAGCGGACGTCGGGCGAAGCTTCTCGACTGCCTGGTCGTGTCGGGCGATGCGTCGCGTCGCAGCCGCTTCGTGGCGGCTGTCGAACTCGCCGGATGGCTCGAGTGTGAGTCGCCCGAGGCGACTGGCGAACTCCGCCAGGCGATCGACCGCGACTTTCAGTTGGCGATCGTCGATCTCGCCTCGCCGCTCGGCGATCGCGTGAACGACACGATCGAGATCGCGGAGGAGCTCGCGGCCCGTCCGGGCACGCTGCTCGTCATCTGCGGCTCGGAAGACAACGTCGACGAGGAGCTCTGGGCCCGCCAGTTGGGCGCCTGGCTCTATCTGCCCGGCGTGTGTGATGGCGACAGCCTGACGAGCCTCTGCGTGGAGGCCCGCCGCCTCCGCGACGGCGCTCCGGCCTTCGCCGGCTCGTGGTGATTTCCTCTCTTCCCTTCCAAGTCTCTTTCAACCTCAAGCACTCAAAGGAGCAGCCAACCATGTCCGCCCCGTACCACGCCGACGAAATGGACCTCGATTACTCGTCGCAGCGGATCCGCGATCGCCGCGAGAGCAACCACGAGAGCCGTCGCCAGTCGCCGCCCCGTCACGCCAGCTCGCGTCGCGGCCCGACCCAGGCCAACGGCATTCACCGCCGTCGCAACAAGCGGTTCGCCTGGTAGTTCGCCGTCGTTCGTGAAAGCCCGACACCCCGGATCGCAGTGAGCGTTTCCATGCCTCGTTTCCGTCCAACTCGAACCAGCAGCCCCTCGCGGCTCAGACGGCGCACCTCCTCGCGCCGGCTCCGCGGGCCGCTCGCCCGGAACATCCGGCGCGGCGTTGCGCGGCGCGCCCGACGGCGACGCGTGTGGATGCACCACTTCGCCCCCGAGATGCAGGCAGCCACGGCACGACGAGCCACGAGGCAGGCCCAGTCCAGTCAATCACCAGGCCACGGCCGGGTGAGCAGTCACCACCACCTTTCGACTGCTCATGCCCCGTGGGATCCGCCGGGTTCATCCCCGCCGGAGGCCACCTCGGCAGGAGGCAATCCGCCTCCGAACGCAATGAACTCCATCACGAAAACAGGATCACGAACCATGAATGCGAGACTTGTGCTGAAGCGGTTAAAGCGATTGCTTCCCGCGGCGGTATTGCTGAGCGCCGGCCTGGGGGCGGTGACCGGATACGCTGGGACCGTCAACCATGGAACGTTTGCCGGCACCAAGGCGACATACGCCAACGTGACGGAAAGCGGCGTCGATATTCCTCCCTCGTTGTTCGTCCCGGCAACTCCAGTGGTCACGAACGTGCCTGATTCTCAGTTGTCGTTTTCGCCGCAGCAGTTCGTGCAGACCGATCAGAGCATGGTCTTCGACCTGAAGTCCAAGTCGTCGCAGTTGAACATCGACATCATCGGGAATGCACTTCCCTCGGATCCTGATTACCTCGGCTACGCACTGACCGGCACCCGTTTCAACATCGCCGGCACCTACAGTGTGTGGGCTCCGTTCGGGGCTGGCGCAATGGGGGCGGGCAGCCCGGCATCGATCGCCAAGGTCACGATGACGGGCAATTACACCGTCCAAGTGACAGGTGTGGACTGGGCGCCCTACAGCGGCGGCAGTGCGGTTGGCGGTTCGATGGCGATCGTGCCACCGGAGGTCACGGTCAACGGACCGCAGGGTTCGGCGACGAATGGCACGTGGAGCGGCTCCACGACCATCGACTGGGCCGCACTTCGTGGGGCGGCCGGTCTGAGCCCGACGGCCAACATCACGCAGGTCGCGTTTCAATACACCGCGGTCATCGGTGCCGCGAGCGTCTTTGGGGTGGCCCAGACGGCCGTTACCAACTTCAACGTGATCAACGACACGTCCATGGTGCCAGTTCCCGTGCCCGAGCCGCCGACGATCATACTCGCCGGCCTCGGTGCGGCGGCCGCGGTGGGCCATGGCTACCGCCGCCGCAAGCTGCGGCAGCGGGATGGCGAAGGTTCGGATGGCGAGTGGAATGATGAAGAAGGTGCGATCGCCCTGACGGCTTGATCGCCCGCACGCAACCGCCCTCGACCGAGGCTTCGTATCGGTCGCAATACAACCGTCCGCGTGGTGGTGGATGGAGTTCAGCGAACGGGGCCGCGTAAGCGGCCCGGTTTGTTTTCGTA
>JBIIOM010000041.1:0-14664 GCA_044336925.1 Pirellulales bacterium | reverse complement strand
CGCCGTCGAGACGCTCGCCTGGGTCGCCGCGATCGCCGGCGCGAGCGACGCCGACCGCGAACGGATCGCGCCAGGGATCGCCTGCGCGCCGGGGATCGGCGCCGCGCAAGGCCGGCTCATCGAGGTGGCGCGGTCGCTCGTGGCCGCCCATCGCGAACTGGCGTCGATCGGCCTCGGCTTTCATGAATTCGCAGAGAAGGCCGACGACGTCCTGCCGGGATTCGGCGACCATGCGCGGTGGGATGCCCTGGCCCGCATCGAACGGGATTATCTCGACCGGATCGACGCCGCCGGCCGCTGGGATCGCCAGACCGCCCGCCGCGAAGCCATCAAACGTCACGAGGTTCGCTGCGACAAACGGATCGTCCTGCTCGCCACGGTCGACATCGACCCGCTGCAGCGGCAGATGCTCGCCGCAACGGCCACGACGATCGACGCGCTCGTCGCCGCGCCGCCAGGCATGACGGCGGAGGATTTTTCCGTCTGCTTCGATGCCTTCGGCTGCATCGTGCCGGACGCCTGGGCGATGCGCGCGATTCCCCTCCCGCTCGATTCGATCCGGCTCGTGGACGACACCGACACCCAGGCCGACGCGATCGTGGACTGGCTGCGGAGCCTCGACGGCCGCCTCGCCGCCGACGAGATCACGATCGCCGTCCCCGACGACAAGGTCGCGCCCGCGATCGAGCAGAAGCTCGCCGCCGCCGGCGCGACGGGCCGCTACGGCACCGGCCGCACCGTCAGGCGTTCGACCCCCTGGCAGATGCTCTCCGCCGTCTTCGATTGGCTCGCCCGTGGCGATTTCGCAGCGCTCGCCGCACTCGTGCGATCGCCGGCCGTGGTGGAGCTGATCCGACGACAGACCGGCATCGCGCTGCCGGCGGCGCTTGCCGACGAGGTGGCCGCCCGCCATCTGCCGCTCGCGATCGACCGCGAGCACCTGGCCAAGGCCGCCGAGCGACCGGAGCATCGGGAGGCCAATGCGCGGTTTCTCGAGATGCTCGATGGCATCGATCGCTGGCTGGCCGCGGTGCGCGAAGCCTCTGCGGCGATCGATCGCCCACCGGCCAGGAAAGCCACATCAAAGGCCACGTCAAAGGCCAAGGCCAAGCCCGCGCCGCAGGGCTGCGGGCTCGCCGCCACTTGGACCGAGGCGGTGCGGCAGGCCGTGGCGGTGGCGCTCGAGGGCGTGGCGATCGACCGCGACTCCCCCGACGACCGCGTCGTCGCCCGCTCGCTCCGGTCGCTCGGCGAATGGCTCTCGGCGCTCGCCACGATTCCCGATCCGCTCGCCGCGGCCGCCGGCTCCGAAGGGCTCGCGCGGCTCTTGCTCGCGAACTGGTCGGCGGAGCTCGTGCCGCCCCTGCCGGTCGCCGACGCGATCGACATCGTCGGCTGGCTCGAAGTGCCGCTCGACGATGCCGCGGCGCTCGCGATCACGTCGGCCGTGGAAGGCTGCCTTCCCTCCGGACAAGTCCGTGACCCGCTCCTTCCGGAAACGCTGCGGAAGCCGCTCGCGCTCGAGGATGCCTCCCGGATCGCCGCCCGCGATGCCTGGATCCTCTCGCTCGCGGCCTGCTGCCGCCGCGACCTGCTCGTGCTCGTGCCGCGGCGCGGGGCCGATGGTTCGCCGACGGTGCCGAGCCGGCTGCTTTTCCGGCGCGATCCCGCCGACGTGGTGACGGCCGCGCGGACGTTCTTCGCGGCGCAGGAGCCGGAGGCCGCCGCGGCGCTCTCGCCGGTGGCCTCGTCGCGGCTCGTCGTGCCCCGGCCTCCGGAAGGCCCCGTCGCGGTGGCGTCGATGCGGGTGACGGAGTTCAAGGACTACCTCGCCTGCCCCTACCGCTACTGGCTGCGGCACAGGCTCAGGCTCGCGCGGGTCTCCGACGACGCGCTCGAGCTCGGCGCCGCCGACTTCGGCACGCTGATCCACGAATGCCTCGACCGGTTCGCCAAGCGCGAGGATCTTGCCTCGTGCACCGACGGCGACGCGCTCGCGGCGGAGCTCTCGCGGATCCTCGACACCTTCGTTCACTTTCGCTACGGAGCGCAGGCGGCGCCGGCGGTGGCCGTGCAGGCCGAGTTGGCGCGGCGGCGGCTCGGGGCCTTCGCCCACGCACAGGCGCGCCGCGCAGCCGAGGGCTGGAGGATCCAGCTCACCGAGCACCATGTGAAGGATGCCACACTCGACGTGGATGGCACGCCGATCAAGCTCTCCGCCCGCATCGATCGCATCGATCATCATCCGGCGACCGGCCGTTGGCAGGTGCTCGACTACAAGACCTCCGCGCGGGGCAGGACTCCGGAGGAGAGCCATCGCCGCGCGGGCGAGTGGGTGGATTTGCAGTTGCCACTCTACCGCCATCTGCTCGGCGACGTGCCCGGCATCGGCGCGAGTGCGCTCGTGGACGTCGGTTACTTCAACGTGCCGGCCCGCATCGAGGAGACCGGCATCAAGACGCCGACGTGGACCGCGGCGGATTATGCGGCCGCCGACGAGACGGCTCGCGAGGTCGTGCGGCGGGTGCGGACGGGCGTTTTCTGGCCGGCCAACGACGCCGCGGCCAGGGCGTTTCCTGAATTCGACGCGATCTGCCAGACGGCCGCGATCGTGGAAGACGAAGGCGAGGAGGAGCCATGAGCGCCGCGACAACAGCCACGAGCCAGGCGCCATTCGTCAGCGTGCGGGCCAGCGCCGGCACCGGCAAGACGCACGCGCTGACCACACGGATGATCCGGCTGCTTGCCGACGGCGCGGAAGTGGGGGATCTCTTCGCGGCGACGTTTGCCCGCAAGGCCGCCGGCGAGATCCTCGCCCGCGTGCTTCACCGGCTGGCATCGGCGGCGGAGCCGGCGTCGTCGGCCGCAACGGCCGAGCCAGCGTCGTCGGCCGCGACGTCCGAGTTGGCGTCGTCGGCCGCGACGTCCGAGTTGGCCGCCGCGATCGAGCGGCCTGAAGCCGATGCCGCATTTTTTCGCGACCTGCTCCTGAAGGTGATGGCGGCGCTCGACCGGCTCGCGGTGGGCACGCTCGACAGCTTCTTCGTGAATTGTGCCGATGCCACGCGGTTCGAGCTCGGCCTGCCGGCCAACTGGACGATCGGCACCGAGGCCGAGCTCGAGTCGCAGCGGCGGCGGGCGATCCACGGCACGATCGAACGATCCTTCGGCGACGACGAGGGCCGCTCGCCCGCCGCCACGATGGCCGACCTGCTCGTGCGGGTGTCGGGCGGTGCGACGACCACCGGCCTGGAATCGCTGCTCGAGGGAATCGTGTCGGATCTGGCGGCGGTCCACCGTGAGGCCGAGCCCGCAGCCTGGGACTGGCTCACGGTGCCCCGGCCGCCGGCCGGCGCCGACATCGACGACGCGATCGCCACGCTCGAAGCGGCGACGTTCACCGACAAGCGGATCGCGGAGGCGCGCGACAAAGACCTCGCCGCGTTTCGGACCGGCGAATGGAAGGCGTTCGCGGGCAAGGGCATCGCGAGCAAGGTGCTCCTCGGCGAGGCCACGTACTACCGGAAGCCGATCGAGCCGGAGGTGCAGCGGGCCTACGAAACGCTGCTCGCCCTGGCGCGGACGGCGGTGCTCGGCATGATCGCGGCCCAGACCCGCGGCATGCGCGACGTGCTCGACCGCTACGTCGAGACGATCGACCAACTCGCCGCGGCCGAGGGGATCGTGTCGTTCGACGACGTCACCCGCATGGTCGGCCTCGCGGCCGGCGACGGCACGCTCGACGCGGCGCGGTGGCGGGGCATCTCCTTCGCGAAGCACCTCCTGCTCGACGAGTTCCAAGACACGTCACTGGCGCAGTGGCGGGTGCTCGAACGGCTCGCGGAGCACACGGCCACGAGCGGCGGCAGTTTCTTCGCCGTGGGTGACGACAAGCAGGCGATCTACGGCTGGCGCGGCGGCAAGGCCGAATTGATCGATTCGCTCGCAGACTTCTTCGATCAGGCGGCGACGCCGCTCGTGATGCTGCAGCTTGCGGAGAGCTACCGCTCGAGCCCCGCCGTGCTCGACGTCGTGAACAAGGTGTTCGACAACCTGGCCGGTTGCGAGCCGCTGATGGATCACGCCGCGGTGGCGGCCCGCTGGGGGGAAGCCTTCGTCTCCCACGCCGCGGCGGCCCGGAACCGGGATCTGCCCGGCTGGGTGCGGCTGCGGACGGCACCGGCTGCCCAGGAAAACGAGAAGCAGTCCGACGTGGTCCTCGCGCACGCCGCCGCGCGGGCCGCGGCGCTCGCGCGGGCGAATCCCGCCGCGCGGATCGGCGTGCTCGTGCGCACCAATCATGCGGCCGAGCAGGTGATCGCCCGGCTCAAGGGCCGCGAAAACATCGTGGCCAGCGCCGAGGGGGGCAATCCGCTCGACGACTCCCCCGCGGTCGATCTTTTGCTCTCGGTGCTCACGCTCTGCGACCATCCCTCCGATTCGATCGCCCGCTTTCACGTCGGCCGGTCGCCGCTGGCGGCAGCCCTCGGGCTCGACGAGGCGACCGCCTCGGCAGCGGCCCCGCCCCCGGGGTGCATCGCGGCGATCGACCGGCTGCGGCGCGAGCTCATCGACGATGGCTATGGCCCGGTGCTCGGCCGTCTCGCGGCCATCGCGGCCTCGAGCGGGTCGCAGCGGGATGCGAGGCGGCTCGAGCAATTCGTCGAGTCGGCGCGGGTCTGGGATCTGGCGGCCGGGGGCCCGCGGGCGGGGCTCGCCCGCACCGGCGCCTTCATCGCCCAGTGCCGCCGGACGAGCGTGGCGGATCCCGTGCCTTCGCCGATCCGGGTGATGACGATCCACAAGGCGAAGGGGCTCGAGTTCGATCTCGTGGTGCTCACGGACCTCGACCGCAAGCTCATGCCCCATGCGCCGCGGGTGGTGATCGACCGCGCGGGCCCGCTCGCCCCGATCCGGCGGGTGCTCGCCGCCACGTCGAAGGAGCTGCAGCCGTTCCTCCCCGACGAGTGGCGGGAGCGGTGCGATGCGGCTCCGCAGCCGATCGTCCGCGAAGCGATCGCGACGCTCTACGTGGGGCTCACCCGCGCGATCCAGGGCCTCGAGATCGTGATCGCCCCGGCGAAAGAGAACGAGAAGACCGTTCCGAAGACGCTCGCGGGCATCCTGCGGGCCACGCTGCCCGACGCACCAGAGGCGCCGCCCGATGCGGTGCTCTTCACGCATGCCCACCATGCCGACGCCCGCGATGACGCGGTCATGACGGCGACAGCGGCGCGACCGAAGGCCGAGCCGGCGCCGGGCACGGGGCCGATCCCGCTCAAGCCGCTCGACCAGGGCGGGCGCCGTCGCGGCGCGTCCCTGCGGACGCCGTCGTCGGCCGAGGGTGGCCGCATCATGACCGCGGCGGCGCTCCTCGACACCGGTTCACAGCAGGCCAAGGATGTCGGCACGCTCCTGCACGCCTGGGCTGAAGCGCTCGGCTGGCCGGCGGCGATCCCCCCCGACGATCGGCTGCTGGCGATCGCGGCGCAGCATCCGGCGCTTGCCGCGCAGCACGCGACGCTCCTGGCCGATTTCCGCCGGATGTGCGGCCACCCCGCCGTCGCCGCCGTGCTCGCCGAGCCGCCGGCGGTGCTGCCGGAGAAATTCGTCGCCCGCGGCATCGCCGCCGGGCCGGCCGAGCCGCGGCTCTTGCGCGAGCATGCCTTCGTGCTCCGCGACGAGCAGGGCATCGTGCAGGGCGTGATCGACCGCCTCGTGATCTGGTCGCGCGCTGGAAAGCCGATCGCCGCGGAGGTGGTCGACTTCAAGTTCGACGGCATGGGGAGCGACACGGGCAAGGCCGAGCAGGCCCGGCTCGTCGACGAGAAAACGGCGTTCTACGCGCCGCAACTGGCCGACTACCGCCGCGCCGTGGCCCAGCTCTTCGGCCTCGCTCCGCAGAGCATCACGGCCGATCTCGTCTTCATGCGGCCAGGCACCGTCGTCTCGGTGTGACTTCCAAGAAGACCGCTTGAAACTAGACCGCTTGCTCGGCAAGCGGATCTGGACCCGCTTGCGGAGCAAGCGGTCTACGTAAGGCGGAGGGCATGGGATTCGAACCCACAATCCCTTTCGGGACATCTGATTTCGAGTCAGACCGCTGGCCAATTCGCTTACCCTCCGAATGGCTCACCACAATATAAAAGTGATGCCTTCGCGGCTCAAGTTCATAACCCTTGTCGGGCCGCGAAACGAGGGGTACCTTGCCTTCCCTCCCATCCAGACTTCTCTTCGCCGCACGAAGGCAGCGTTGAAACCCTCCGCCCCCGACCACCTGCTCCTCACCGGCGGCACCGGCCTGCTCGGCTCCTATCTCGTCCGCGATCTGCTCCTCGCCGGCCGGCCCCTGGCTCTCGTCGTGCGGCGCGATCGCAAGCGGTCCGCCGCGAGCCGCGTCGAAGCGGTGGTGCAACAGTGGGAGGATTCGCTCGGCACGAGCCTCCCGCGTCCGATGGTCTTCGAGGGCGACCTCAACGAGCCGCTCTGCGGCTTGGGCGAGAAAGACCGCCACTGGATCCACTGGAACTGCGGCGAGTTGTTGAATAACGCCGCCTCGCTGAGTTTCCGCGGCGCCGATCGTGCGGCCGAGCCTTGGCTGACGAACGTGACGGGCACCCGCAACGTGCTCGATCTGGCTCGCGCTACGGGCATCGAGCACTTCCACCACGTCTCCACCGCCTACGTCTGCGGGCTTCGCAGCGGCGTGGTGCTCGAGGACGATCTCGACGTGGGGCAGCCATTCGGCAACGACTACGAGCGGAGCAAGGCCGAGGCCGAAAAGATGGTGCGCTCCGCCGACCACCTGGCCTCGGCGACGGTCTACCGCCCGTCGATCATCGTGGGCGATTCCCGCACCGGTTTCACGTCCACCTACCACGGCTTCTTTGCGGGGCTGCGGCTCGGCCACACGCTCCTCACGCGGGTGGCCATCGGCTCGACGAGCGGCCCGGCGATGCTCGGTCTGCTCGGCGTCGATCCGGCGGACCACAAGAACTTCGTGCCGGTCGACTGGGTTTCGCAGGTGATCGCCCATGCCGTGCAGACGCCCGACGCACGAGGCCGCACGCTGCACGTCACCCACCCGCAACCGTTGCCGATGCTCGCGGTCGGCCGAGTCATCCAGGAGGCGGTCGAGCGGTATTCGCAGGCCGCCTCTCCCGACGCTCCGGATCTCTGCGACGAGCGCTGGTTCGCCGACAACCTGCGGACCCAACTCGAGGTCTACCAGAGTTATTTCCGCAACGATCCCGCCTTCGACCGCAGCAACACCGACGCGATCGCCGGTCACATTTCCTGCCCCGCCCTCGACGACGCCACGCTCTTGCGGATGTCGAAGCATGCGATCGAGACAGACTTCGGCCGGCGGCCCGCCAGGCCGGAAGCCGTGGCGGCAGGTTGCACGCACTGACTCGGAGACCGCTTCCCGCGGAGTAGACCGCTTGCGGAGCAAGCGGATCCCAAAAACCGCTTGCGGAGCAAGCGGTCTACGGCGGATCCAGATCCGCTTGCGGAGCAAGCGGTCTACTTTGGAGCAAGCGGTCTACAGGAGCGAGCGATTTACTTGGGCGGGGGTTCGCCGTTCCGGTTGGACCGCTGGTGACGGCGATGACACGCCGTCACCCCCGATTCGCGAAGCCGCCCGCCACCGGCCGATGACTCCCTGTACGAGGGAGAAATATGGCGAAGAAAAACACCTGGCGCATCGTGACCCGCGGCCCCGACGGGGAGCTCGTGATCCACGACTTCGACTCTCCCGAAGTGATCCTGCGGACGCACCTGCAGATGGGCGTCGATGACTGCAGCACCGATCTGGAGCTGCGCGGGGCGCCGGTCTTCCGGTCGCTGATCGGGCCCATGCCCGAGGGCGCGGGCGTCATCCGCTACGAGACGCCGGAGGTGTTCGAGGAATTGACGAAGGAATGGGCGTTGCCGCGGACGCCCCGCCGCCGGAGCCGCAAGCCCGCCCAGCCGTCCGACGCCAATCCGGCCGAGTAGACCGCGCCCGTAGGCCGCTTGCTCCAAAGTAGACCGCTTGCTCCAAAGTAGACCGCTTGCTCCAAAGATAGGGGTAGGGAGGCCCGATTGATTTCGGGCCCCCCTCCCTCCGAACCGTGCTGGCGGATCTCCCGCACACGGCTCTCCGGTTGATGGTGTTACCTCCGTGAGGATTGAGCGGCCGCGGCGTGGGCGTCTACCAGACTGAGCAGCCCAAGCTCGGCAAAGAAGTCATTTGGCCAACTGATGTTGTCCAGCCCACCCCCAGGTCCATCACGGCCAGATCGTCTGCGGAGAATGCTCCGCAGTCGACCTCGCACCCAGCGGTCCTGGTCGTGGTAGACGTTCCGGTAGGAACTGTGCTTGAAGTACGCAAGCCATCCCCGCAGGATGGCGTTCACGTCCGTGATCACACAGTGCAGGCTCTTGCCACTCGTCCGGGGCGTCTTGTCACGGATCGCGTCTCGTAGCTTCTGGAGTGCTTTCTGCCGTGGCCAGTGATCCTGTCCTCGGAAGCTGTATCCCAGGAAGTCGAACCGCTCCGTCCGGGCGTCGACGATGCGTGTCTTCGTCGGATGCAGTGTGAGGCCGTTTTCGGCCACCCACTGCCTGACGAGTTCCAGTGCTCGTTCGGCGTCGTGCGCCGTCTTGCATAGGATCACGAAGTCGTCGGCGTATCGCACCATCTCGATTCCATGCCTGGCCATCATGTGGTCGAGCGGGTCGAGATAGATGTTGCTGAGGAGTGGACTGAGGACTGCCCCTTGCGGGGCACCTTCCTCGGGCGTCCATCGCTTTGCGTCGTCCAGGATGTCCGCCTTCAGGAAGCTCTCGATCAACTTCAGCACGGGGCCGTCGGCGATCTTCTCTTCCAGGCGGCTCATCAGCCGGTCGTGCGGGATCGAGTCGAAGTAGCCCTTGAGGTCCGCGTCCACTACGTAGACGAAGCCTCGTTCGAGCAACTGACCGACCCGCCGCAAGGCGTCCTTGCAGCCCCGGCCGGGACGGAATCCGTAGCTGTGCTCCGCGAAGTCGCGCTCGAAGATCGGCTCGATCACGTTCACCACCGCCGCCTGGACGATTCGATCTCGAACCGTGGGGATTCCCAGCGGCCTCGTCTCGTTCGTGCCCGGTTTTGGAATGTGTACGCGTCGGACCGGCTGGGGCTCGTACGTGCCGGCCTTCAGCGTGTCGGAGAGTTCCCAGATCGCTTCCGGAATACGCCTCGCGAACGTTGTGACCGTCTCGTGATCAGACCCTGCGGCTCCTCGCTTCTTCGCCACTTTCTGGAACGCTGCCAGCAGATTCCGCTCCGCGAACACCTTGTCAATCAGTCGGAACCATTTCTCTCCTTTCACTCCCTGTGTGAGAGCCGTCAACATGCGGACGGTCCAGGCAGTCGGTTCGACCCACCGCCACATGGCGGGGATCTCTTCGGCTTGTTGAGCACGCGGCACTGTCGCCGATCGGTCTTCCGCTCGTCTGGTCATCTCGCATCCATCTCCCTGAAGCCCTTCGCTCCTCCGGCATTACCCGGACTCACCGCTACTATGGCTTCTCTGACTCCTGCCGGCTCTCGTCTGGTCGCCAGCAGGTCTCATCGCTTCATCTGTCGAACCTTCCGACCATTCCGTCTCCAACCACCCCTCGTCACCCCGGTGTGCGGCTTGGTGTTCACAGCCGGGCTTACCGTCGGTCCGGCCTATTGGCCAGACCACCCACTCAGGCAGGGTTCCGCTCGACGTCACTTGGGCTTCGCCTTGGTCCAGCAGGCTCGCCGCGACGACAGGCCGAATCGAGTTCGTGCTACTACGGACTGGTCGTTCACCTTCCGATGCTCTCCACCTCCCCTCGCGGGAACGCAGTTTCGTTCGGTTACGAGGCCCAAGACAGCCTCGACAGGGACTTCCACCCTGCTGGTCCAACACACTCGCGATCGCACTAGACCGCTTGCTCCGCAAGCGGATCTGGATCCGCTTCGGGACGAAGCGGTCTACCGGACGAAGCGGTCTACCGGACGAAGCGGTCTACCCAACGAAGCGGTCTACCGGGGACGCAGTTTCTTCACTGCCACCAGCGGCGGACGCGTTCGATCACGCCCGTGCGGCTCGGCTGCGATGCCGGCGGGCCGCCGGCGGTCTCCTTGGGCACAAGCGGCCCCACCGCAGTGACCCGCTCGGCGAGAAACCGCGGCCAGTAGCCTTCGAGCTGGATCAGGCAGCCGCCGAGGTCACCGGCGGCGAGCCGCTCCTCCGCGACGGCCAGCAGCCTCGTGAGCCGCACCCGCTGCGATTCGTCGAACGCGAGATCGAACACCCGCACGTCGTCGAGCTCGATCGCGCCCGGTCCGAGCAGGTCGAGCCGCACCCGCAGCGATTCGATGCCCCGCGTCGGCAGGTCGTCGATCTGCAGCACGAATTGCGACCATTCGCCGGAGACCGGCATCGCGCCCGAGCCGCGGCCCACCGGCGCGAACCGGTAAAACTCGCGATCGTCCTCGACGCCCTCGATGGCGATCCGCAGCGGGGGCTGCTGATCCCCCGCCGCGATCCGCACCCAGAGCGCGATGCTGATGCGGCCGGTCGCCGGCGGCGGAAACGGGTTGGAGCGGAGCGTGGCGAGTCCGTTGACCGAGGCGAACCGCGCGCCCCGTCCGCCATCCTCCATCGGCCTGCCGGCCACGAGCGCGAGCGAGCCGCGCTTCGGTTCGAGCAGTTCCCAGCCCGGCACGAGCCCGCCCAGCTGCGGCAAGTCGAAGCCCGGGTTGTCGAGCGCCGCCATCGGCACGGCGGCCTCGAGCGCGGCGCGGCGTTGCCCGAGGTCGGCGAGCAGCCTGGTGAGTTGCTCCTGCATCTGGGGCGCGAAGGCAGGCCGGGCAGACACGACCCGGCGATCGCCTTCAAAGACGATCGTCTTCGTCTCCCAGGCGTCGAGATCGATCGCCACCTCCCCCGTCGGGGCCACGGGCAGCGCCACCCGCGTGGCGGCATCGACGGCGGCCGGCGGCGCGCGATCGCACGACAGCGCCGCCCGGCACGCCGCGGCGCTCGAGTTGACCACGGTCACCCAGGTGCCCGACTCGCCGTTCTTGGTCCTCACGACGAGCGGCGCGGGCGCGTCTTCGACCAATTCCAGCCGCTCGGCGGGCAGCACCTCGATCGCCCGCTGACGCCGTCGGTCGTCGTCGTCGCTCCGGCGGTGCGCGAGCCCCATGTCGAAGACCACCTCGATGTCGGATGCCACGAGCGACTCGGCCAGCGGCCGTCGCGCTTCGGCGCCGGTGGCCACCGCCGGCACGACCACCGGCGCCGCCGCGGTCGTGGCGAAGGGGCCGTGTGGCACGACGGGCTTCACGTCGAACGCGGCGGGCTGCTCGACGAAGACGGCCCCGCGACGCGCGGCCTCGGCCGCGGCCCGCAGGAGCGGCAACGAGTGGTTGGCCTGGTGCACGAGCCCGCGCTCGACCACGTCGTCGATCGCAGCGTGGACGTGCGGCGAGACGTAGACGATGTGTTGGTGTGCCGCGATGCGGCCCGGGTCGAGCGCGATCGACCGCATGACGTCGGCGTCGGGCGAATGCACCGCGAGCGTCGGTCGAAATCGGGAGGCAAGCGGCCCTTCCACGAAGAGCGTCGTCGGCGCGACATACAAGCTCCAGGAAGGCTTGCGGGCCGCCACGGCATCGGCGAGGCGGGCATAGAATGCGGCCACCTCCCCCTCCCGCCAGCTGAGCCACTGCTCCCGCAGCGGACCCTCGACGAGCGCCGCCCGCCCCTCGAACCGCCGGCCGTTCGGATCGACGCCGGGAAGCACCGGGCCGGCGAGCACGGCCGCCTCCTGCCCCGCCGCAGCGATGAAGCGGCCGAACGTGGTGTCATCGAGGCCCCACGCCACACCGGGCGAGTGGAGCCAGCCATCGTGCGGAAGCAGGATCGCGATCCCATCGACGGCCGGCGACGCACTGGTGCGGTCGGCCAACTCCGACACGAGTCGTTCGACCAGGTTTTGCACCCGCGGATCGAGGATGTTGTAGCGGATCGCCCGCATTCCCTCGCCGCCCGGATCGGGCCGGCCGTCGCGGCCGACGCAGAGGATGCCCGCGGGCTCTCCATCGCGCGCGGCCTGCGCCTCGAGCGCCGGCACGGCGCCGTTGCAGACGACCGCCGGCACGAGCCGCAGGCGTTCCCGCGCATAGAGGCGGCAGGCAAGTTCGAGCATGTCTTTCGGAGCGGCATCGACCGCGCCGTCGAACGATCCCCCGCTGCCCCACCGCGGCGCGGCGTGCGTGAACGATGTCGGCCAGATGGCGGCGCCATCGGCATAGACGCCGAGCACGGCGCCCGCGGCGCCCTGGGCCGAAGCCCACTCGGCCGATCGCCGCACGCCGCCGAGCAAGGCATCCCAATCGCGCGGGCCATCGACCGCCCCGAACGACGAGAAATCGGGCGTGGGCAGGTGCATGAGCACCCGCCGCGCACTGCCTTGCTGCGCCAGGCTCGTGGCGGCGGCCAGGCGGGCGGGGCCGGCCAGGATGCGAACGCGGCCGAAGCTCGCCGCCGATCGCGACGAGAGGTTCGTGACGAGCACGAGCGGCGTGCGCGTGTGGGGCCAGAAGACGAAGCGATGCACGCCGAGCTGCGGCGCCCCTCCGGCGGCGATCTGCGGCCGCCGCACCTCGAAGCCGCTGCCACCGGTGGCCCGCACGGCCGCGCCCGGCTGCTCGAGCACGCGAACGCCGACGAGCGCGTCTTGATCGAGCGGATACTCGATCTCCACCAGATGCGGCTTGCCCGGCTCCGCCGACACGAGCGAGATCCCTTCCCACGCGGGCTCCGCACCGGCCGGAGGCAGCTTCAGCATCGGCCCCAGCGGGTGCGTGTCGAGCGTCGAGTGCCCTACCGAGAGCAGGCCGGAGAGCCCGGGGACCATCGAATTCACCGACGGCAGCCTGGGCACCGGCACGTTGGGCACCGGCACCTTCGGCAGCGAGAACGATGGCAACGGCATCTTCGGCATGGAAACGGATGGCATCCCCATCGACGGCATGGAGACGCCCGGCAGCCGCCGCAGCCGTTCGAGCAGCTTCGGGCTTCCCGGATCGAGTTCGTAGATCACTCGCCAATCGCCACCGGCGGGTTCTTTCGGCGCGACATCGGCGACGGCGACCACCTGCAGCGTGCGCGTGGCGACCGACCGCGACCAGCGAAGCCCGCCGCGCTCGACGAGTTCCATCTCGAGGTCGTAGGCCCCCTCCTGCTCCGGCAACGCCACCGCGAGGGGCACCGGGGCAAACGGCTGCGGCACGGGCCCCGCGGCGCGGGACATCTCTTCCGGAATGGCCTCGAGGATCTTCGATTGCGCGCGGATTTCGGCGCCCCCGGCCGCACGCTTCAGCCGCAGCCGCAGTTCAGGCGCGGTCGCCGTCGCCATGCGCGACAGCAGCGGATGGACGGTGAACCGGATCGTGTCACCGGGCCTGCGGATCGACGCGGCGGGTTCATCGAAAACGACCCGCAGTTCGTCTCCCGGCGATCGCCTGATCGCAAGCCGGTTGCCGTCGGCATCGAGCGATTGTTGCACGGGCGACACGACGAGATCCGCCACGGCGACGTCGAGCCGCGTCGGCTTGTCACGGCCGCTCTTCGGAACGAGCTCCACGCTCAATCGGGCGCGACGCCAGTCGGCCACCTGCAGTTCCACACCGTTGAGGTCGAGCCCGTGCTGCTCGTGGATCACGATGGCACCCGCATCGGCGTGCATCGTCGCCGTCGCCGATGGGTCGTCAGACAGGAGTCGCCAGTCGACCGCCGGGGCCGGGGCTGTGGCCGCTCCGGTCGATTCGGGGAAGCCGATCAACCGGATGGTGCCCGACCAGGCGACAGCCTTGCCGCCGCCCCACGTCACGCGGATCGCCACCGGCGGCTCACTGCCATCGGCCCGCGCCGACCGGCCGCACAGGATCGCGAACCCGATGGCGCAGGCCAGGCCGATGCGACGAACCAATCGGGAGCGGAGTCGTGGAGGCGAATCGGCCATGAGTCGGTCGGCGGGCGCGGCACTCTCCGGGGGGACAAAAGGGCCGGGGAGCATAGCGGCCCCGCCCGGCCCCGCAAAGGGAGGTTGACCGTCGGAAAGACCCGGGAAAGACCGCGATAGAGTAGACCGCTTCGTCCCGAAGCGGATCCCCAGATCCGCTTGCGGAGCAAGCGGTCTACTTGTGACGAAGCGGTCTACTCTGCGGCCTCCAGCTCACTGGCCGGACGTGGCGTCGATCGAGAGCGACCGGGCGTAGGCCTCCGGGATGTCGCCGCGCCAGACCGGCTCGAGCGCACGCTCGAGTTCGTCGGCCACCGCCGCACAGCGATTCGCCACGTCGGAAAGCTCGAAATAATCATCCGGTTTCGCGAACAGCCGTGCCGGCCTCTCACCGCCGCCAGGCGGACGCGAGGCGACGAAGTGCCAACCGTCCGTCACGATCGCCGCCTGCTCCCCGGCGTCGATGATCACGCGATCGCGGGCCGGCGCCGACCAGGAGTCGAAGAGGCCGGCGAGCCGCGCGGGCTGCGCGGTCGGCGACGAACGATGGCCCGCCACGATGTCGACGAGCGTCGCGCCGATCTCCGCCGGCACGACGAGCCCGCCATACCGCTGCCCCGCCATCCGCCC
>JBIIOM010000216.1:0-4405 GCA_044336925.1 Pirellulales bacterium | reverse complement strand
ACCCCGCTCGCTCGCTACGGGTGGTACGGAAGCCCGACGCGCGAGCGAGGAGAGTCGGGGCGTTTTTCGCGGGGCGGGTGGGATCGTCGTCGGTTGGGGGTGGAGGCCGGATGGACCTTGCTTGCGCTGCGGGCTTCCGTGGATTGTGCGGAGGAGCCTGTCCTACCGGGAAGCCGGGTTGGGCGAGTTGACGACCGAGAGCAGGGGATCCGCTTCGGGACGAAGCGGTCTACTTGGACGAAGCGGTCTACGACGAAGCGGTCTGCTTGGACGAAGCTACTGGCGCCGCGGGGCGTCGCCCGGCTTCGGGCCGTTGCCCTGCTGGCCGTTGAGCGAGCCGCGGCCGGCGAGCTTCCCGAGCCCCTGCGTGTCGCCCGGCTCGAGCCGCGAGGCCCGCAGGTTTTCGCGCTGGATGGCCTCGTAGACCTCCTGCCGGTGCACCGGGATCTCGGCCGGAGCGTTGATGCCAAGGCGAACCTTGTCTCCCCGGATATCCACGATCGTGACGACGATATTGTCGCCGATCATGATGCTTTCGTCACGTTGTCTGGAGAGTACGAGCATCGCTGGCTCCTTCCTGATCCTTTCGTGGCCCCGACAATCCTGTGTCGGAGGACACTCTTATTATGCACTCTTTTTGAGTGTGGGCTGGTGGGTCGAAAGTTCGTATTGCATGGGCAGCTCGCCGCTGGCAACGACCTGACGGCCAGTGCGGGCTTCAAGGTTGATGACGATTGGCGCCTTCAAATTGAGCGTGAGGGATTTGCCGTTCTGGCCCACCACCACCACCACCTGCGCCTGGCGGATGTCGCTGATCGCGAGGGGCGTGAGCTCGCTGCGCGGGATTCGCACCTGGTAGTCGGGCACGAACCGGCGCGGGCTGACCACCGCCAGGGCGATGTCGCCGCGCGAGGTGCTTTGCAGCCAGCCGAGCGAGTCGTTCGTCGCGTCGGCGAGCAGCGCCCACTCGCGACAGTCCTCGAGGCCCGGCAGGCCGCTGGGAAAGTTGAGAACGTCGGCGGCGTCGACGTCGATGCGCCCGAATCTGGTGGTGTTGATCCGCATGGCCGTGGCACTCCTTTGCCTGGGCGGTTCTCGCCCGAACATCCTTCTGTCCAACCGAACTCCCGTTCGTACACTGTCCATCGGCACTTCGGGGGGTCGGGGTAGAGAAAAAAGGCTTGGAGAAAGAAGGAGGGTGCGGAAGCCCTTGCGGCGCAGGGAGTTGGGGCTGTCTGCGGAGCCTCTGCCGAATCCCGGGAGAAGTTCGGGATATGTCGGTTGTTACTGCCACATCGGCTGCGCCCGCCAGGCGGCCAGCGGGGCGAGCACGAGAAGCGGCAGCCAGGCGCCGACCGACGGGCTGAGCACGTAGGCCGTCGCGAGGCCATGGCAGCCGAGCACCACGAGGAAGTAGATCACCGTCATCGCCACGCAGAGACCCACGGCCACGAACACGCCGCGGCGGTTGGGGCCGACGACGAGCGGGATGCCAAGGAGCGCCAGCGACATGTCGAGCAGCGGCGCCACGAACCGGGCATGGACCCGGAGCGGCACGTCGGCCGCGACGCCGAGGCTGGGATTGGCGATCGCGCCGACAAGTTCGGCGGTCGATGAATACTGGCTCCAGTTGGAGGAGCCGATCAACTGCTCGAACGAAACGTCGCTGGCGACGAAGCACTGCCCCGGCTCGAGCCAATCGGCCGCGGCGCGGGTCAGGACGATCGTGCGGTCGCCCGCCTGGAGCGACTCGAGGCGGTCGATGTCGGCCGGCTCGCGCACCCCGCAGAGCAGGTAGCCCGCGGGATGCTGCGCGTCGGCCGCGCGCCAGAAGGCCTCGGTGGCGTCGATCTGTGGGCCGAAGTCGGCCAGCGAAGGGGGCATGAGCAGGCTCGGCGCCTCGATCCGGCAGGGGCCGGCTTGGGCCGTGCGGCCGCGAAACAGGATCTCGGTGGCGTGGTCGTAACGGGCCTCGAACGGATGGGCCGCGTCGCCGCGGAGATCCTGTGCATTGCGTGAAAACGCGTGCCGGATCCGGGGCAGCACCAGTTCGCGGTTGGCCATCGCCAGGATCGCGACGATGGCGGCGAACACGATCGCGGGGCGGGCGATCCGCCAGCGGGTGATGCCGGCCGCCAACAGCGCCGTGAGCTCGTTGTGCCGCTCCAGCCAGGAGAGGGCGAACATGGCGCTGGCCAGGGCGATCACGCCGCTGGTGGCTTCGAAAAACGAGATCAGCCGGCAGCCGTAATAGGTGCCGAGCACCTTCCAAAGCCCGCCCGCCTCGGCCGAGTGGGCGATGAATTCCTCCATGTTGGTGAAGGCATCGACAACGAACGTCAGCCCTGCGAGACTCACGAATACGATCACGAACGCCTGCAGTTGGGCGCGGGTGATGTAGCGGTCGATGAGCATCGGTCGCACCAGCGAAGGAAGCCGTCGTTCTCGCCCTCTGCTTCGGTAGCTCGGCCACTCCGCCTGCGAGGGTGGCCGGTCCGTCGGGAGGGCCGGGGAGGATAGGAAGGTCCGGCGACACCGTCAATCGTGTCCGGGCGGCACCCAGAAGCAGCGAAAAGCCGAGCCCCACAGCCCCCTCACCGCCACGATCTCATGAGCAGCCGGCCAATCATCACCTGGGGGGAGCGCTTGCGTCGGGAGGCTGCATCCTGGGTGGGGGAGGGCATCGACCTGCTGTTTCCGCCGCGGTGCGCGCTCTGCCGGCAGGACCTTCCGCTCGCGGATGACGGCGGTGGCGGCGATTCGATCGCGGCCCCCGAGCTGTGCGTTGGCTGCGCTCGCGATCTTTCGGCCGACGGCAGCCGGTGCATGGCCTGCGGCGAGCCCGGTGCGGGCGGCTCCTGCCGTAGGTGCCGGGGCCGGTGTTCCGATTGGGACGGGATCGCCGTGCTCGCCGCCTATGGCGACCGACTCCGGGAGGCTGTCCTGCGGTGCAAGAGGCCGACCGGAGACGAGGTCTCCCGCGCGCTCTCGACGCTGCTCGTGGGCCGCCACCGGCCGACGTTCGCCGGTTGGCGCATCGACGGGGTCGTGCCGGTGCCGATGCACTGGCTGCGGCGGATGTCGCGCGGCACCAGCGCCGCGGATGAAATCGCGCGGCGGGTCGCAGGCCTGCTGGGAGTGCCGTTCGTGCGGGCCCTCTCGCGGCAGACCGCCACGACCATGCAGAATGAGCTGCCGGTGAATGAACGCCGCGGCAACGTCGCGACGGCCTTCCGTCTGCGGCGGCCGGTGACGGGGCGGCGCCTGCTCGTCGTCGACGACGTCGTCACCACCGGCTCGACGCTCGCGGCCTGCCGCCGCACGCTCGCCGCGGACGGCGCCGAAGCCGTCTACGTGGCGGCGATCGCCAGGGCGGATCGCATGGCCGACGATGCGTCCCGACACGGAGACTGACATGAACGACGCGAAAACGATCCGCATCGGCACCCGCGCGAGCCTTCTGGCCCGGACGCAGACCGAATGGGTCGCCGGGCAGCTGCGGTCGCTCGGCCATGCCGTCGAGATCGAGACGATCAACACCATCGGCGACACCCGCACCGACATGCCGATCGCGCGGATCGGCGGTGACGGAGTCTTCGTCCGCGAACTCGAGCGGGCCCTGCTCGACGGGCGGATCGACGCGGCCGTGCACAGCCTGAAGGATCTGCCGTCGGCGGAGACACCCGGCCTTTCGCTCGCCTGCGTGCCGCGCCGCGCCACACCCTTCGACGCCCTCGTGGCCCGCGGTCCGACCACCCTCGCAACGCTCCCCGCGGGTGCCGTGGTCGGCACCTCGAGCGTGCGCCGCGTGATGCAGGTGAAGGCCGCGCGGCCCGATCTCGTCGTTCATCCCGTCCGCGGCAACGTCGATACGCGGCTGAAGAAGCTCGATGACGGCGAGTATGACGCCATCATCCTGGCGGCGGCGGGCCTCGAACGGCTCGGCCTCTCCCACCGCATCACCGAACTGCTCCGCCCCGACGCCTTCTGGCCGGCGGTCGCCCAGGGGGCGCTCGTCGTGCAGATTCGCGCCGACGACGATCCGGTGGCGGCTGCGGTCGCGGCGCTCGACGACCGCGCGACGCACGACGCCGTGCGGGCCGAGCGCAGCTTCCTCGCAGCGCTCGCCGGCGGCTGTCTGGCGCCGATCGGCGGCTGGGCGCATGTCGGCGGCGATGGCCGGCTCGAACTCGGCGGCTGCGTGCTCGAGGACCGCGGAGGCTCGGTGGCGCGGATCGCGGCCCGGGCGGCGAGCGAACTGTCCGGCGGGGCTCCCGAGGCCCTGGGCCGGAGAGTGGCCGACGACCTGCGGCGACAGGGCGCCGACGCGATGCTCGCTCGAATGCGGCAGCATGCGGCGGCGGATGGCGGGACGCGGTGATCCCGCACCCCCCGGGTGGTTGTC
>JBIIOM010000215.1:0-4482 GCA_044336925.1 Pirellulales bacterium | reverse complement strand
CGCTCATGAGCCTCGTGGCGTTTGCGGTGTGGGGGCGCTTCGGCGCGGTCGCTTCGCGGCATGTGGCGCGGAAGGCGAAGGCGGAGCTTGCGGCGCTGCCGGCCACGATCGCGCGGAAGCGGCGGGCAGCGAAGGCGGGCGTGAAGGCGGCGGTGCGGCCGGTGGCGAGGCCGGTTGTTTCGTGAACGAGCGCAGCGTTGGCGTGCTCGGGGCGACGAGCTTTGTCGGCCG
Source organism: Pirellulales bacterium (assembly GCA_044336925.1). GTDB lineage: Bacteria > Planctomycetota > Planctomycetia > Pirellulales > UBA1268 > RGVT01. Next base: position 4,251 of record JBIIOM010000215.1, on the reverse strand, counting down.
GGCACTCATACCGATGCTCGAGCGCGAGGGCTGGCGGGTCGTGCCGGTTTCGCGAAGCGGCTCGCCGGCGGTGGCAGGCGGAGTAGAGATCCCGTTTTGGATCGCGCTCTGCCCGATCTGGGCCGTGCCCGAACACTTCGCCCGGCTCGAGGCCCATGGTGCGAAACGGCTCGTGGCACTCTCGTCGACGAGCCGGTTTACGAAGCACGCCTCGGCCGACGCGGCCGAGCGGGAAGTGGCCCGCAGGCTCGCCTCCGCCGAAGAGGCGGTTCAGGACTGGGGGACGGCCCGCGGCATTTCGACCGTGATCCTCCGGCCCACGCTCATCTACGACGGCCTCCACGACAAAAACATCACCCTGATCGCCACGTTCATCCGCCGCCGGGGCTGGTTTCCCGTGCTCGGGTCGGCGAGCGGCCTCCGGCAGCCGGTGCACGTGGACGACGTGGCGGCCGCCTGTGCGGCGGCCCTGACGGCGGGGGCTCCGCAGGCCGCCTACGACCTTTCTGGGGCGGAGACGCTCTCCTATCGCGATCTGGTGGGTCGGGTGGCCAATGCGGCTGGGGGGAACCCCCGAGTGGTGGCCCTCCCGCGTTGGGTTTTCGAGGTTGTGGTGCCGGTTTTGCGGCTGCTGCCGTCTTTCCGGGGGATTTCGCTGGGTATGTTTGACCGGATGAACGAGGACATGGTGTTTGACCATTCGGCGGCGAGGCGGGATTTGGGGTTTCGGCCGCGGGGGTTTCGGATGCCGGAGGGGGCAAACGGAAGCCCGACGCGCTAGCGAGGGAGGTCGCGGGTTGGAGTGGAAGGCGGATGGACCTTGCTTGCGCTGCGGGCTTTCGTGGGAGATGTATGAAATCGGCGACGACGTTTTTTTACGCGTTCTTTGGGTTTCTGCTCGTCGGGCTTGGGCTCGTGCGGGATGTGAGCGTCTATGACGAGACGCTGATCCCGCGGCTGTTGCCGCTCTTGGCGATGCTCTTCGTGGCGCTGCCGCTCGTGCCGGTGTTCGGGACGAGAGTCACGGGGCGGCCGCTCGATGCGGCGATCCTTCGCGATCCGCTCGTGCGCTGCTTCGCCGCCTATGCCGCGATCACGGCGATCTCGCTTGTCTTCGCGACCAACGTGTCGGCCGGGTTCACCGACGTCTTCAAGATGCTCGCCACGTTTCTGGTGCTCTGTATCTCGTGCCTGCTCCTGCCGCTCGTGCCCCGTTGGCAGGAGTCGCTCGCGAAGATCGCGATCGTGGCCGCGCTCGCCAATGGCGGGATCGGCTGGTGGGAGCTGCTTTCGCAGCACGGCCTCGGCATCCATGGCCGCCACACGATGGAGACCGTGATGGGGCTCATGACCAACGTGAATCTCTTCGCGCATTTTTTGAACCTCGCCCTGCCCTTTTGCCTGTTTGGCATCGTGGCGCTCCGCGGGATGTGGCGGGGGGCGGCGATCGCGGCGTCGATCGTGGCCGGCGGCATGCTCCTGCTGTTGCAATCGCGGTCGGCCTATGTGGGCCTCGCCGGCGGCGCCACGGCCGCGGTGCTGGCCGCGCTTGCGGCCAGCGACAAGCTCGGGCTTTCGCGTCGGACGCGGGGCGTGATTGCGGGCCTCTTCGTGGCCGGCGCCGTTGGGGCGGTGGGCTTCGTCGCCACGGCGGGCGACGACAATCCGCTCGCCGGCCGAATTCGGAGCATCTTCGAGACGAATGCCACGGTCGATCCAGGGCGGCCCCGCGAGGGCGGCCGGCTGATGATCTGGGGCATCACGCGGCAGATGATCGCCGACCACTGGCTGACGGGCGTCGGCGCGGGCAACTTCACCGTGCGGCTGCACGAATACTTCGGCGGCGACGACCTCGATTTTTCAAACGTCGCCACCAACTGGATCCAGCCGCACAACGATTTTCTCTGGGTCTTTTCCGAGAAGGGCATCCTCGGGTTTGCCGCGTTTGTAGGGATCTTTTTTTTCGCCTTTGCGTCGCTCCGCACGATCCTGCGCGGAGCCGGCACGCGGCAGGACGCCTGGCTGGCCGTCTTTCTCCTCATGGGCCTCGTCGCCTACATGCTCGGCTCCTGCTTCGACTTTCCGCTCGAGCGGATCAACCACCAGGTGTGGCTGGCGGTCTACCTGGCGGCAATCCTCGTGACGAAGCAGGGCGTTGCGGCTGGGGCCCGCCCGGCTGCGTGGCCGCTGCCTTGGCATTACGCGCTGCCGCCGGCGCTCGTGGCCTTGGGAATCGGCATCGTCTACGCGCTCGCCGCGCTTTCGCAGGAGCGGCACATGGTGCTCGCGCGGCGGGCGATCCGCGACAAGCAGTGGCAAGGCGTGGTGGATGAGGCGCGGCTCGCCACCACGCCCTGGAAGACGCTCGACGCCTTCGTGACGCCGATCGCCTATCTCGAGGCCGTGGGGCAGATCAGGCTCGGCAACCTGCCCGAGGCGACCGCCTGCCTGGAGCGGGCCCGCCGCGACAATCCCAACCGGATGTATGTGATCAACAACCTCGGCGTGCTCTATGCGAGCGCCGGCCGGTTCGACGACGCGATCGAGTGCTTCGAACTCGCCGTCCACCGGTATCCACACCGCGTCGACTGCTTCTCGAACCTCGCGAATTGCTACATCGAGACCGGAAGGCTCGAGGAGGCGATCGCCATGCTCGAGCAGATCCCGGAGGCCCTGCGGACCGATGCGATTCGGGCCAACCTGGCCACGGCCCGCGAGCGGCTGGCGGGCGAATAGCCTGCTTTACGAAAGCCCGCAGCGCGAGCAAGGTCCATCCGCGCACCACTCGAGGCAACGTCGCTGCCACCCGTCTCGCGAGAACAGCCCAACTCACCTCGCTTGCGCTGCGGGCTTTCGTGGGACGGGCGGCCGGGAACCGGGCTTGCGGCGACCCCCACTAAAGTGGTAATGCGTAGCTGCCGATCTTTTCAGTATTGATCCGTCCGTCACGGAGGCCGTCATGTTGCTCAATCTGCTGCAACGATCGACGCATGCCCGCAAGCTGCTCTTCGAGCACGTGCCCAAGTGCGGGGGCACGTCGATGAGCGATTACTTTCGTCGGCATTACGTCGTCAGTGCGACATTCGACCGCTATGGCGCCAGGCCGTACGAGCAGGAGGAGTTTCTGGCGCTGCCCGAGCCCGCGCGGCACTCCTACGAGTTTGTCCTCGGTCATGGCGTCCATCCGCTGCTCGACCACTGCGATCCGGGGATGGTGGCGGTGACGATCCTCCGCGAGCCCGTCGCCCGGATCGTCTCGCACTACTACTTCGTGAAGGCCACGCCCGGGCACTACCTGCACGACCGCGTGATGCGCGAGCAGATGTCGCTCCGCGACTATGCCGCCTCTGGCATCTCCAACGAACTACGAAACGACATGGTCTGTCGGTTTCTGGGGCTGACGCCGGACGAGGCCGAGGCCGATCCGGAGGGGTCGGTCGATGCCGCCTGGGACGTGCTGCAGGAACGCTACGATGTGGTCGGCGTGCTCGAGCGGCTCACGCCGGCGATGGAGGCGATCCGCGCGGCGGCGGGGTTGAGCAGCCGGTGGACCGACCGGCGCATCAACCGCACGAAGGGCAAGGTGCCGATCGAGAAGGTCTCGGCCGAGGATCGGCGCGTGATCGAGACGCATAATGCGCTCGATATCGAGCTTTACCGGCGGGTGGAGGCGGTGGCGCCAAAGTAGACCGCTTGCGGAGCAAGCGGATCTAAAGCGGGAGATCCGCTTGCGGAGCAAGCGGTCTACCTTGGCAGGCTGAAGCCTACCCTACTGGGGCAGGCTGAAGCCTACCCTACTGGGGCGACCGGCAAGGTTTGCCCAGGCTCAAGCGGAAGCGCACAGGCGTTTTAGGCTGCCAACGCGTGACCGAAATCGTTGGAAAAACGGCCGGTAACGCTTCTTTTTCGACTCGCGCCGGGACGATATCCACGTTCGGGTTGGTGGGGTCGTGCGGTTTTTCCTCGGGGGGTGGGTCATGGCGGTTGCAATCAATGCATGCAGAGTTCTGGCGTTCGTGTTGTGTGCCGTCGCCGCCTGCAACGCGCTCGCCGACGCGGTTGACCCGTTCGCCGGGATCCCCGCCCCCGTTGCCACCGAAGCCACGCCGGAGGAATTGTTTCAAGACGACGCCTGCATGGAGGAACTCCGGCGGTGCTGCTGCTGCCCGAGCTGGACGCACTACGCGATCTTCGACCTGCTCTTCCTGCAGCGGAACAACCAGGCGGGCAACGCCCCGCTCGCCTACGACC
>JBIIOM010000214.1:0-4553 GCA_044336925.1 Pirellulales bacterium | reverse complement strand
CCGATCTGATGCCTCACCTCCACCTGGTTGATGCCGGCGAGGTAATACTCGACGGGATCCTCGGCCGTGATGATCTTCGTGTCGGGGCGGTTGAGCTCGTTGAGCGAGGCGTAGAGCGTGGTCGTCTTGCCCGAGCCCGTGGGGCCGGTCACGAGGATGATGCCGTTTGGACGGCGGATCAGGTTTTTGAACTGGCGGAAGTCGCCCTCGGAGAGGCCGAGCTGCCGGATGCCCACGCGGATGTTGTCTTTGTCGAGAATCCGCATGACGATCGTCTGGCCGTGATTGGTGGGCATCACGGAGACGCGGAGATCGTAGTCTTTGCCGTCGGCCGTGAGCTTGATGCGGCCGTCCTGCGGGCGGCGCCGCTCGGCGATGTCGAGCTTGGAAAGGATCTTGATGCGGGAGAGGATCGCGCCCAGGAGACGCCGCGGGGGATTGTCGCGCTCCACGAGCCGGCCGTCGATCCGATAGCGGATGCGGACGCGATCCTCGAAGGGCTCGATGTGGATGTCGCTCGCCTTCAGGCTCACCGCCTCGGTGATGATGAGGTTCACGAGCTTCACCACCGGGGCGTCGGAATTCTCCTCCTGCGCCTGGTTGGCCTGCTGCTCGACGGCCGTTTCGGTGAAGTCGATCGCCGTGTCGGTGAATTCCTGCAGCATCGAGTCGGCGCTCTCGCCGTCGCTCGTGCCGTAAAACCGGTTGATCGCCTCGACGATCTGCTCGCGGGGCGCGAGGGCCAGCTCCACCTCGCGATTGAGGATGAAGCGGAGCTTTTCCTGCGTGTCGATGTCGGTGGGATCGCACGTGGCCACGCGGAGCGACCCGCCCTCCTCGGCGACCGGGAAGATCGTGTTTTCGCGGGCCACGCTCTCGGGGAGCAGGCCGACGACCTCCGGCGCGATCTCGAGAGTCGCGAGATCGATGAGCTTGAGGCGATAGGCCTTGGCGAGGGCCTTCATCACCTTCTCGCCCGGGGCATAGCCGAGCCGCACGACTTCGTCGTGGAGCTTCTTGCCGGAGGACGATGCGATCTGCAACGCCTCGGCGAGCTGCTCGACGCTGACGATGCCCTCGGAAATCAGGATGTTGGAAAACGCGTCGGGCATAGTAGGGTAGGCTTCAGCCTGCCAAAAGTAGGGTAGGCTTCAGCCTGCCAAAAGTAGGGTAGGCTTCAGCCTGCCAAAAAGCCTGTCAAGCGGGGGAGGGAAGTTCGGTGGGGATGTGAAGTGGATCGCGGATGAACCTTGCTCGCGCTGCGGGCTTTCGTGTGCCGATGGAAGCCCATGGCGCGAGCGGGGGCATTACTCGAGGAAGGTGTCGGTGTGTTCGTAGCCGGGGGCACACGTGCACAGAAAGACCAGCTCGACCGAGCCCGTGTTTTTGATCGTGTGGCTCATGCCGGGTGGGATCGCGATGGCGTCGCCGGGGCCGACGGGCCGGGTCTCGCCGGCGAGCGTCATATCGGCGGTGCCCGTGAGGATGTAGTAGATCTCTTCGGTGACTTTGTGGTGATGCGGCGTGGTGGATTGTCCCGGAGCCAGGCGGGCCTCGGCAAGGCTCTGCTGGCGGATCGCCGAATTGCGATGGGCGAGCAGCTCACGGATCGTGGAGCCGTCGACGGTGGTGAAGGGAACCGCCTCCCGCTGATTGATGACATCCATGGGCGTTATTGAAGTTGAAAATCACAGAACACGAAAGCCCGCAGCGCGAGCAAGGTTCATCCGCCATCCACTCCAGAAAAGTCCCAGCCCACCTCGCTCGCGCGTCGGGATTCCGTCCATCATGAGAATAGCAAATAGAGGACGGCCGGCGGGATGGGCCGCGCCTCCCAACTAGCGGGGGGCAGGGCGGCCGGGTCGAACGCCGTGTCGGCCTCGACCACGAACGTGCTGCCCGGCGGGGCGGACTGCCTGAGCGATTCGACCAAGGCCATCACGTCGCCCGGCCGCGACTGGAAAAACTCCCACGGCGGCGAGATGAAGACGAGCCAGGGGGCATCGGCCGGCAGGGCGGGCATCCGCTTCGGCCAGAGGAGCACGTCGCCCGTCTTCACCTCCACGCGATCCTCCACGCCGAGCGACCGGGCCGACTTTTTCAGGAGGTCGGCCGTGGGGAAATGCCGCTCGCAGAAGACCGCCCGCGCCGCGCCGCGGCTCAAGGCCTCGAACCCGATCGCCCCGGAGCCGGCGAAGCAATCGATCGCGATCGCCCCTTTGACCTTGATGCCGATGAGATCGAAGAGCGATTCGCGGACGCGGTCTTTCATGGGACGCGTGCGCGGGTCGGGGCTGAATTCGAGACGCCGCCCGCGGAGGCTGCCGCCGATGATTCGCGGGGCACTGGCGGCTTCGGCCTGGCTCGGATCGGTGCGGGATGGCTTGGGCATGTCGCCTGCGCGGCTGGGGGCGGAAACTGGTAATCTAACCTCCACGAAAGCCCGACGCGCAAGCGAGGTCCATCCGGCCACCACTCGAATCAACGCCGCCTCCACCCGCCCCGTGAGAAAATGCCCCGACTCTCCTCGCTTGCGCGTCGGGCTTCCGTGGCAACTGTCATAAAAAGACCCACCCAACCGCCGGAGCCCGAAATGCTCTCCCGCATCCTGCCTCTGCTCGCCGCCCTCCTCCTCGCCACGCCCGCGCTCGCCCAGACGCCCGTCGTCGAGACGAAGATCGACCCCGCCAAGGCGAAGGCCGAATTCGCCGACGCGAGCAAGGCGATGAAAGGCTTCGTCGCGGAGCTCACCGCCCTGCAGGCCGAGTATCAGAAGCCCGGCAGCGACAAGAAGACGATCGAGGCGAAATTCGACGCCACGAAGGTGAAGGCCCAGGAGACGAGCGACCGCCTCGAGACCGCCGCCTTCGCGCTGGCGATGGTCGATCCGACCGACAAGGGGGCGAAGGAGATCACCGGCGCCGTCGTGGCCGGTTCGCTCGCCACCGACGACCCGAAGAAGACCCTCACGCTTGCCAACATGCTCGACAAGGCGGGCGCGGCAAGCCCCGACGTGATGATGATGGCCGCCGCCGCCGACATGCTCCTCTCCGATCTCGACGCCGCCGCCGCCTGGCTCAAGAAGGCCGGCGCGGCGGGCATGCCGAAGCAGAAGGTCGCGGAACTCGAGGAGGCGATCGCGGCCGAGCGGCCGAAGGTGAAGGACGAGATGGCCAAGCGCGCGGCCGACGCGAAGGCCGACGACCTGCCGCGGGTGAAAATCTCCACGAGCAAGGGCGACATCCTGGTGGAGCTCTTCGAAAACGAGGCGCCCAACACCGTGGCGAATTACATCGCGCTGGTGGAGAAGGGCTTCTACGACGGCACCCCCTTTCACCGCGTGATCGGCGGCTTCATGGCGCAGGGGGGCGACCCGACCGGCACCGGCACCGGCGGCCCGGGCCACACGATCGAATGCGAAGTGGGCAAGCCCGGGGCGCGGAAGCACTTCCTCGGCTCGCTCTCGATGGCCCACGCGGGGCCCAACACCGGCGGCTCGCAGTTTTTCCTGACGTTTCGGCCGACCGAGCACCTCGACGGCAAGCACACCGTGTTTGGCCGTGTGATCGAGGGGCTAGACGTTTTGCCGAAGCTGACTCGGACGGAAGGGGAAATGGCCACGGGCGCCGATCCGGATAAAATCGTGAAGGCGGTGGTGGTGCGGAAACGCAGCCACCCCTACGAGCCCAAGACGACACCGAAGTGACCCGAAACACGAAAGCCCGCAGCGCAAGAAAGGTCGCTCCGCCCTCCACTCCAACAACGCCCCAACTCCCCTCGCTCGCGCGTCGGGCTTCCGGATTTGCCATGTGTCGAACCCTCCTCGCCATATTCGCCCTCCTCCTCGGAGCCATCCCCGTGCTTGCCGACGACGCCGACGCCGAGAAAAATCCCGCCGTCGCCGGCCGGCTTGCCGACGACGAGATCCCGACATCCGACGAGGAATACAAGAAGCGGCTCACGCCCGAGCAATTCGAGGTGGCCCGCAAGAAGGGCACCGAGCGGGCCTTCACCGGCAAATACTGGAACACGAAGACCCCCGGCACCTATCGCTGCATCTGCTGCGGCGAGCCGCTCTTCGCGTCGGGGCAAAAATTCGAAAGCGGCTGCGGCTGGCCGAGTTTCTATGCGCCGATCGACGCGAAGCGGGAAAACGTGAAGGGGAAGGCGATCGCGGAGCACGAAGACCGCTCGCTGGCGGGCCTGGCCGGCTTCGGGATTCGCACGGAAGTGACCTGCCGCCGCTGCGGCGCCCACCTCGGGCACGTCTTCAACGACGGCCCGCCCCCGACGGGGCTCCGCTACTGCATCAACTCCGCCTCGATCACCCTCGATCCGAAGTGATCGGGCCCGTAGGGTAGGCTTCAGCCTGCCAAATGCTCGATCCGAATTGATCGGACCCGGTAGGGTAGGCTTCAGCCTGCCAAGTGCTCGATCCGAATTGATCGGACCCGGTAGGGTAGGCTTCAGCCTGCCAAATGCTCGATCCGAATTGATCGGACCCGGTAGGGTAGGCTTCAGCCTGCCAAGTGCTCGATCCGAATTGATCGGAC
>JBIIOM010000040.1:0-15224 GCA_044336925.1 Pirellulales bacterium | reverse complement strand
AAGCTTGGTCGACTTTTAACGTGGCCAGCCGACCAACCACGACACGCAATCTGAACCTCTTGCCATCCGGTCGAAACCGGTACGCCCCCGTTGGGTTTTTTGGATCGTCGACCGCCGACGACTTTTCCATTGTAGGAAACTTCAAGGGCTGTATCGGTCATGCCTCGCCAAGACCTGAATTTTCCGGGAAAAAACGCCCCCAAGGCCGCCGCGACACCTGCCGGTGGGGGATACTTGTCCGGAGGCGGACCGTATTCCCGCCGGCCATTCAGTCCCCGCCCATTTGACGACGCTTTCATGGCATCCTTACTCTTCTCCTTGCTGCTGCCACGGACCCGCCCGAGCGATTCTTCCGTCTTCCAGGCTTCTCCCAAGGCTTCCTTCAGGGCTTCCTCCATGTTCGCCGCCCCGTCGGTGACGTTTCGCCTGCCTCGCATCGTTGCCCTCGTGGTCGTGTGTGCCGTGACCGCCGACGCGGCCGGCGCGCAGGAATGGGCGACCAAGATGTTCTCGGCGACGAGCCACAACTTCGGCACCGTCGCCCGCGGCTCCAAGACCGAGTTTCGTTTCTCGTTTCGCAATCTCTACAAGGAAGACGTGCACGTCGTCGGCGTGCGGACGAGCTGCGGCTGCACGTCGCCCGAGGTGACGAAACGCGATCTCAAGACGCACGACGTCGGCGAGGTCGTCGCGAAGTTCAATACGCGGACGTTTCTCGGGCAGCACGGCGCCACGCTCACCGTGACCTTCGACAAGCCGTTCTACGCCGAAGTGCAGCTCCGCGTCGCGGGCAACATCCGCGGCGATGTCACGTTCGATCCGCCGTTCTTGGATCTCGGCAACGTCGACCTGGGGAAGGGCGCGGAACGCAGTGTGCGGATCACGCACGTCGGCGGCACGCCGTGGGAGATCAAGGATGTCCGCAGCGCGAATCCGAATTTCGAGGTGCAACTCTCGAAGCCCACGCACACGCCATCGCAGTCGGTCTACGACCTGATGCTGCGGCTCAAGTCGGAGACGCCGGCCGGCTACGTGAAGGGGCAGCTCATCCTCGTGACGAATGATCCGCGGGCCGCGCAGATCCCGATGGACGTCGAGGGGCGCGTCGTGGCCGAGGTGACCGTGAGCCCGCAGCTGCTCGCCTTGGGCACGGTGCAGCCGGGCGGCTCGGCCACGAAGAACGTCGTCGTGCGGGCCAACCGGCCCTTCTGCGTGACGGGCGTGTCGTGCTCCGATGGCTGTCTGTCCTGCCCGACGAAGGAGACGCCGGCGACGGTGCACATCCTGCCGGTGACGTTCCAGGCCGGCACGCTCGCCGGCCGAATCGAGCGGCAGCTCAAGATTGCCACCGATCTCGGTGAGGGAGCCGTGCCGACCGTCACCGTCCAGGCGACCGTCGAGCCCGCCGCCGCGGAGCCGCAGGCGAGCGGACAGGCCGGACTCGTTCGTCCAGCTGCCGTCGGCCAGACGGCAACGCTGCCGTAGGAATATCGCGGCACTCGTCTCGACTCGCGCAGGCCGGCTGCGGTCGGCCCATGGCGCCGCAGGCAGGGTTGGCCGAGATGTTTTTTGATAGGAGAGAGATCCGCTTCGGGACGAAGCGGTCTACTCGAGCAGTGCATAGATCCGCGGGTCGGCGAGCGATTCGGCGATCAATCGCGCCCCCGTGAAATCGTGCCGCCGGCTGTGGCCGCCCGGCACGGCCACGACGGTCGCTCCCGCCGCGACGGCGGCCTTGCAGCCGTTTTCGGAATCCTCGAGCACGAGCATCTCCGCCACCTCGACACCCAGCCGCCGGGCCGCCGAATGGTAAATCTCGGGGTGCGGCTTGCCGTGGGTGACGTCGGCCGCCGTGAGCACGAAGCCGAGTCGGTGGAGCAGCCCCACGCGGCCGAGCACGTCGTGCGCGAAGTCGGGCCCGCTGCTCGTGGCCACGCCGCGCGGAATCCCGCGCCGCTCGAGTGCATCGACGAGCGGCAAGGCTCCCGGCATCGGCTCGAGCCTCGTGTCGAGCAGGCCGGCGAAGATCTCGTGGGTCTCGGCGGCGAGCGTCTCGATCGTGTCGTCGAGCCCGTGCCAGTCGATCATGATCTGGAGCGACACCGGCTGCGGGCGGCCCATCATCCGATCGAGCAGGTCGGCCTCGAACGTGCGGCCGCGACGGGCGAGCAGTTCGCCGCCGACGTGCTGGTAGAGCTCCTCCGTGTTGACGAGCAGGCCGTCGAGGTCGAAGGCCACGCCGCGGATCGGCGGTCGGCCCATGGCGGCATGCATCCCGCGGCTCATGGCGACTTCTCCCCGGGATGTTTTTCCAACCGCAGCACCGCGTAGCCCGCATTTGCATGCACCCGCTCCGCCGGCAGGTCGGTCGTCATCGGAACGCAGCCGGGCCGACAGGCTTCCAGCGTCTTGAGCGGCGCGATCACGTAATCGGCGCCGTACCGGTCGGCCACTTCCCGGAGCCGCTCGGCGCCGAGCGCCACGGTCGAGGTCTCCATGTTGGCGAGCCCGCCATCGGCGGAGAAGCAGTCGGCGATGCGGCGGCGCCATTCGACGAGCGACCGGGCGTCCTGCGGGCTGTTCTTCCACGCAACCACGTCGCGACGGCCGGTGCGCCAGGTGAAGCTTGCGGCGCCGCGCGGCGTGAGGAAACAGGCGTCGACGGGCGTGTTGCGGTTCACCCAGTCACAGATGTCGGCCCAGGCCGCCGCGTCGACCTTGGCGTCGGCCCGTGGCACCACCCCATCGGCATGAGGCCATGGCCAATGCCGCGATTGCCCCGCCATGTCCGCGCAGAGCAGGATCGTGATGACCGCGCGCCAGGCAAAAGGCGGCAGGAGACCGAGCCGGCGGCACGTTGCTTCGTCTTCAAGCAGAGCCGCGGCCGACACGGCCAGCGAGAATGGCACCATCACGTCGGCCAGTCGAAACCAATAGAAACGGAGCAGGCCGATCGCGGCGTCGGGGGCCACGCTTTCGCAGCAGGCGATCGCCGCGCCCACCAGCGAGATCGCGATCGCTGCGAGCGTGAACGACTCCACGCGAGACCACGCGGCAGACCGCGGCAGGCCGGCCAGTCTGCTCAAGAGCCACCAGGCCAGGATGGCGAGGAGATGGCGAGCCACGAGCGGCTCCGCGAACGAGCCCGGAAGGAGATGGTGAGACAGCCGATCGACGACGTAGATCCGATTCGCAGCGACGCGTTCGGCGACGCTGGCGCCGGCCGAAAGCCCGAGCGCCGGCAACACGCCGCAGGCCGCCAGTGCCGCGCCGGCGACCAGGCCGCCGATCGCGACCGCATTGCGCGGCCGCGCGGCCGCCCCGCCCGACGAGATCCCCCCGCCCGACGAGATCCACGTGGCTGCGATCGCCACCATGGCCCAGCCGCCGACGATCGGGTGCACGGCCGTGGCGGCGCCGGCCAGAAGCCAACCGATCGCAAGCCGGCCTGCCGCGGTTTCGCCCACGGCCGCCAGCACCAGCGCCCAGGCGAAGACCTTGGCCTCGCAGCCGCCGATCACCCATTCGCCGGCCATCGTCGTGTGGCGAAGCGCCGCGGCAAACATCGCGGCGGCCACGACCCTGCCCCACGGCGTCGCGAGGAGCGCGGCGATTGCGTGCCGAAAGCCGATCGCCAGGGCGATCCAGCCGAGCCCGCGGCCGATCCAGGCGGCCTGCTCCAGCGGCATGCCCGCCGCCAAGGGACCGAAGAGCACGTAAAACACGCCGTGCGCATCGGGCGTTTCCAGAAAGAAGTCGCCGGCGGCCCAGCCGGGATCGGCGTGGTGGCGGGCCTTCGTGAGGTAGACCGCCTCGTTGATGTCTGGCACGGGCCAGGCGCCGACGGCCGCGAAGATCGCCGCCATGATCGCGATCTCGGCCACGGCCGCGGCCTTGCTTCCGCTCTGCATCTGACGCATCTATAAAATCACGGTACTGCAAAAATCCCGGTACGCCAGTTCGCGACACCGCTTGTCGCGCCTTGTCTCGAACGCCCGAAGGATACCACCGATGCCCTCGTCTTCCGACCGATCGCCCCCGACATCCCGCGGGGCGGCGCTTCGCAGGCTCGCCACGGAGGGCACGTTCGCGATCCCCGGCGCTCCGATCGCGCTGGCGGCGAAGATCATCGAGCGCGAGGGCTTCGAGGCGATCTATCTTTCGGGGGCCGCCTTCTCCGCCGGCGTCCTCGGCGTGCCGGACATCGGCATCCTCACGCTCGAGCAACTCGTCGCCCAAACGAAGTTGCTCGCCTCGGCCGTGAAAATCCCGCTGGTGGTCGATGCCGACACCGGATTCGGCGGCCCCGAGAGCGTCGCCGAATGCGTGCAGAAGCTCGAGGCGGCCGGAGCCGCCGCGATCCAACTCGAAGACCAGCGGCGGCCGAAGCGGTGCGGGCATCTTCCCGGCAAGGAAATCGTCGAGCCGGAGGAGATGGCCGAGAAGATCGCGGCCGCCTGCGCCGCTCGGCGGGATCCTGCCACCGTGATCATCGGCCGCAGCGACGCCCGCGGCGTGACCGATCTCGACGACTGCCTGCGGCGGCTGCACCTCTATCGCGAGGCCGGCGCCGACTGGCTTTTCCCCGAGGCGCTCGCGTCGCGGGCCGAGTTTCAAACCGTGGGCCGCGCGTTTGCCAACACGCCGCTCGTGGCGAACATGACGGAATTCGGCGTCAGCCCGCTGCTCACGCTGGACGAGCTGTCCGGGTTCGGGTTCACGGCCGTGCTCTATCCCGTCACGCTTTTGCGGCTGGCGATGAAGGCGATCGAGGCGGGCCTCGGCCTGCTCGCCGACGAGGGATCGCAGGAGGGCCTCCTCGACCTGATGCAGTCGCGCGAAGAGCTCTATGACCTGCTCGGATACGACCCGAAACAGCCTGAAAAGCATCTGCCCGCCACGAGCTAGCACAAACGGTCTTCGATAAACTACCGGCTCAGGGTCGGCAGGGATCCGCTTCGGGACGAAGCGGTCTACAGTCGGAGAGGCGAGCGGGTCGGCGGAAGCTCGACGAGCATTTGGACCGAGTCTTCGAGGGCCACCGCGAGGATCCAAAGGAGTCGCGCAGCGACCGACTTCTGCCGCCCGCGAGCCGGTGCTATACCAACACGGCGCAGTGCGATCTGGATCGCCGCCGTGTCCTTCCTTCACCGAGGTGTCGCATGCATGCCACCCCCACCACTCCAGAAGCGTCCGATGTCGCCCGGGGACTCGCCGGCGTCGTCGCCGGCCGCACGGCGATCTGCTCGCTCGACGGCGATCTCCGCTACCGCGGCTATGGGATCGGGCCGCTGGCCGAGGCGGGCGACTTCGAAGAGGTGGCGTTCCTGCTCCTGCACGGAGAACTCCCTTCGCCGGCCGAGCACGCGGCTTTTTCCAGTCGCGTCCACAAGGCGGCCCGCTCGCTCGACCCGGCCGTCATCGACTGCCTCGCCCGGCTCGCCGCGAAGATGCCCAACGCGTCGCCGATGGACGTGCTCCGCACCGGCGTGAGCCTGCTCGGCCAGATCGAACGGGATCAGGCTCCGGGGCCGCGCGACGCGCTGCTGTCGCAGGCCGAGCGCCTCCTCGGGCAGGTGCCGGCGATCCTGGCGGCATGGATGGACTTGGCGGCAGGACGGCCCGTCGCCGCCTGGCCCAAGGGACCGATCGCCAGTGCCCTGCTCGAGCGGCTCAACGGCCGCCCCCCGTCGCGGGAACAGGCGGCGGTCTTCGGCACCACGCTCGTGCTCTACGCCGAGCACGAGTTCAACGCCTCGACGTTCACCGCCCGCACGATCGTCTCGACTGGCTCCGACATGCACTCGGCCATCACCGGGGCGATCGGCGCGCTCAAGGGCCCCCTCCACGGCGGCGCCAACGAGCAGGTGCTCGAGACGCTCTCGGCGATCGGCTCGATCGACCGGGCCGATTCGTGGGTCGCCGAACAGTTCGCGGCGAAGCGGGTCGTGATGGGATTCGGGCACCGCGTCTACAAAGATGGCGACGTGCGGGCGAAGCTTCTCGGCGGGATGTGCCGGTCGCTTGCCGCGGGCACGCCCGCCGAGGCCCTCGAAGATCTCGCCGATCGCGTCGAGCGGATCATGCTCGACCGCAAGGGGCTGCGGCCAAACCTCGACTGGCCCGCCGCCCGCGTCTATCACGCGCTGGGCCTGCCGGTGAGCGTGTTCACGCCGATCTTCGTCGTCGCGCGGATGAGCGGCTGGACGGCCCACGTGATCGAGCAGGTGGGCGACAACCGGCTCATCCGGCCGCTGTCGCTCTACGCTGGCGTGCCGCCTCGCGACTACGTGCCCGTATCGGCGCGATCGCGCTAGAAAGCATCGCCGGCTTCGGGTGACCCGTACCCCGTCGCCGGACGCTCGCTACGGACTACGGAAGCCCGCAGCGCAAGCAAGGTCCATCCGCCCTCCACTCCCACCGACGACACTCCCACCGACGACACTCCCACCGACGACACTCCCACCAACGACACTCCCACCCGCCCCGCGAGAAACGCCCCAACTCTCCTCGCTCGCGCGTCGGGCTTCCGTTCCTTCCGCAGCGAACGTCCGCCGAGAGGGCATGTGCAGCCCCGAGCCGGGTTGGGCGAGTTGACGGCGATGTTTGCGTGAAGACAGGCAGGCTGAAGCCTACCCTACAGGTCGACGCCGAGGCGGTCGGCCTGGATTCGCAGTGCGCGTTCGAAGAGCGGGTAGGGATATTTCTGCTGTCGCTCGATCGCCCAGAGATAGGTCGAGTCGACGAGTTTTCCAGGCAGATTTCCCTCGCGCACGAGCTGCACGACGCGCTCGATGAACCGCTTTTCCTCCGGTCGCCGCGCCCGCAGGCCGGTCTTCAGCCGGTCTTCGAGGTCCGCGACCTTGCCGACGGCCGGCGGCTCGTCGCCGTGAAGCATGGCGGGCCGGCAGGCGGTGAGGATGCCTGCGAGCAAGATGGCTGTGGCGAGGCGCATGGGAATCGCGAGAGGGCCGAGGGCGGAGTCACAGGAAGCGGGCGAGGGCGTAGCTCTTCTTGCCGGAACGCAGCACGAGCGTCGCGGTGCCGGAGAGGTCGTCGCGCTTGAGGCGGTGCGCCACGTCGGCGATCCGGCGGTTGTTGACGTAGGCCCCGCCCTGCTCGATCGTGCGCCGCGCGGCTGACTTCGTGGCGGCGAGCCCCGTGGCCTCGAGCGCCTCGACGAGCGCGAGGCCCTCGCCTTCCAGCGCGGCCCGGGGAAACTCGCGGCTCGGCACGTCGGCAAAAATTTCGGCGAGGGCGGTGTCATCGAGGCCGCCGATCTCGGCGCCGAAGAAGATCGCCGTTGCCTGCTTGGCGGCTGCCAGTCCCGCCTCGCCGTGGACGAGCCGAGTGAGTTCCTCGGCGAGCCGCTTCTGCGTGTCGCGAGCGGCGGGGGTCGCGGCCCGCAGGCCGGCGAGCGACTCGATCTCGTCGCGCGGCAGCTCCGTGAGACGGTCGACGCAGCGGCCCGCGTCGTCGTCGTCGAGGTTGATCCAGTATTGGTAGAAGCGGTAGGGGCTCGTGCGGCGGGGATCGAGCCAGATCGCGCCCGACGCGGTCTTGCCCATCTTCGTGCCATCGGCCTTCGTGAGCAGCGGGCAGGTGATGCCGTGGAGGTCGCGGGCGCGGAGCCGGCGGCCGAGTTCGATGCCGGCGGTGATGTTGCCCCATTGGTCGCTGCCGCCGATCTGCACGCGGCAGTCGAGGGCGTCGGAGAGATGGACGAAGTCCCAGGCCTGGAGCAGCATGTAGCTGAATTCGGTGTAGGAGAGGCCGCCGTCGCGATCGATCCGGCTCTTCACCGAGTCCTTGCCGAGCATCTGCGCGAGCGGCACGTGCTTGCCGACGTCGCGCAGGAATTCGAGGTAGCCCACGCCCCGCATCCAGTCGGCGTTGTTGACGACGTGGACAGTGCGGCCCGTGGTCTCGAGGACGGCTCGGATCTGCCGCTCGACGCCGGCGACGTTGGCGGCCAGTTCATCCGGCGAGAGCAGGTTGCGCTCCTCGCTACGGCCGCTCGGGTCGCCGATCATGCCGGTCGCGCCCCCCACGAGCGCCACCGGTTCGTGCCCCGCGCTGGCGACGCGGCGCAGGAGCATGAGGGCGACGAGGTGGCCCACGTGCAGGCTGTCGGCCGTGGGATCGAAGCCGGCATACACACGCCGGCCACCGCCGGCCAGCCACGTGCGCAGCGACTGCTGGTCGGTCGACTGGTGAATGAGGCCGCGATTTTCGAAGTCGGCGAGGAGGTCTGTGGCCATGCTCACCTCCACATGTCGTCGTTGGCGAACGGATGCGCCGGACCGCCGAGCTTCGGCTTGGGGAGCGCCTTGAGCGCCTGCTCTGCCAGCCGCAGGTCTTCGCGCGACGTGATCTTGAGGTTGATCGGCGAGCCGGGGACGACGGTCACTCGCTGCCCCAGCCCCTCCACCAGCTGCGCCTCGTCGGTAGGCTGGCCGTCCTGCCGCACCGCGAACGCCCGCTCGAGCAGGTCGCGGGAGAATACCTGCGGCGTCTGCGCCTCCCAGAGGCCGGTGCGATCGACCGTCTCGGTGATCGTGCCGTCGGGGCCCACCCGCTTGAGCGTGCCGACGACGGGCGTGGCGAGGATGGCGGCGCCGGTGCGGGCGCCCGCCTCGAAGACGCGGTCGATCCAGGGGGGGGCGATGCAGGGGCGGGCCGCGTCGTGGATCGCCACGAAGTCGATTTCGGGGCCGAGCTTTTCCAGGCCGCGTCGCACGGAGTCGGCGCGGTGGGCGCCCCCTTCGGCGAGCGTCACGCCCATGAAGGCAAGGTTGGCTCCGAACTTCTCGACGAACGACTCGCGGTCTTCCGGCGCGACCACGATTACCACCTGTTTGACGTCGGACCGCTCGAGAAACTTCTCGGCCGAATGCAGCCAGACCGCGCGGCCGGCGAGCGGCGCGAACGGCTTCTTGTAGTTGGCGTCCTGAAAGCGGCTGCTCTGGCCGGCCGCGGCGAGGATGACTCCGAACGTCGGCATGATTACGGCGCCCGCGCTGCGATCGCGCAATCCATCAGAAATCGCACCATGGCCTTGACGACCGGTTTGTCGTGAATCCACGCGGCGAAGTCCTCGCCGTGACTGGCGTACAGATCGACGAGCCAGTGCGGCGCTTCGGAAAGGAGCCAGCCCCGGAAGATCAGCCAGCGCGGGTTCATCGGGCCGTAGACCTCGCGGGCGACCCAGCACATGCCCATGCCCATGCCGCCTCCACCCATTCCCATGCCACCTCCCATGCCGCCTCCCATGCCACCGCCACCCATGCCACCGCCACCCATGCCACCGCCACCCATGCCGCCGCCACCCATGCCACCGCCACCCATGCCGCCGCCACCCATGCCACCGCCGCCCATGCCGCCGCCGCCCATGCCGCCAGCGCCACCCGCGCCGCCGGCTTGACCGGTGCCCTGGGCTCCGCCGCCGGAAAAGTTGAATTGCGTTACCTGGCCGACGCCGGAGAAGAGCGGCGTGACTGTCACGCGGACGTAGCGACGGTCAGCGGAAACGACAGCCGTCGCGAACATGTTGGTGCCCTCCGGCAACGTCGAGATGACGGGCTGGTAGCCGACGGCGCCGCTGCGAAAGAACGGCATTCCCGGGATGGGCTGGCCCCCAGGGGCTCGCCGGCTCTGCGAGAGCGATGCGGCGGCGGCCGGATCGGCGATGCCGCCGAGTTGCTGGGCCAGAATGGCACGGCCGAGATCCTGCTGAACGGCCACGTCGTGGGCGACCTGGGCATCCAGGAGCGGTTCGCGGCGGCGGCCTTCGGGAAGATCGATGTTGAAGACGACCTCGCCGGCTCCCACAGGAATCTGCCGGCGAAGCTTCTGCTCGCGGTCGGTGCCGCGATGGAGCGTCAGTTCTGCCGTGACCGTGTCGGCGGCGACTTTGCCGGTGGCGCGGCGCACCAGGATCCAGTATCTTCCGGAAAACGCCTTGGCGGCGACGTAGCGTTCCCGCTGCGTCGCGCTCTTCGGATCGACGGCGGCGGCCGTATCGCCGAGCAGCGTGCCGCCGGACGTGGATCGCGGCGACGCGAGCGAGCAGACCGTGCCGCTGGGTTCTTCGACGACGAGGTCGATGTCGGCATCGCCGTTCCAGGAAAGCTCCATTACGATGTCGCGCACGAGCGCCTCGTCGACGGCAGCCTCGAAAGCATCGGCCTCCTGCGCTTTTCCTGCCTGCCGGAGCCGGTCGATCGTTGCTTTGGCAAGCCGGCCGGCCCGCGTGGCAATCTCCTGTTGATCGGCCGGCCATTCGTGGGCCAAGACGCCGGCGCATGACCAGCGGAGGGCCGCCGCATCGTCGGTCCGGGCAGCGAGCGACATGGCGAGGGCGTAGCCCTCGCGGTTGGCCGGGTCGAGCGTCGTCACCTGCCGGCAGATGCGGATCGCCTGACGCTCGGAGCCGAACCGGGCGAGATAGTTCGCCAGGGCGAGCAGATCCGCGGGGGTTGACGCAAAGTCGGCGGCCGACAGGAGCGCCCGCTCGACATCGCGCTTCGGGCGGCCGGCCGCATCGAGCGCCACGGCGAGGGCCTCATACATCCAGGGTTCCGGGTGGCCGGCGGCGATTGCCGCCGAGATGAGATCGGCCGCCCGCTCGAATTCTCCCTGCTTGCCGAGTTCCGCGGCCGTGACCCGCAGCCTGGCCAGGCGGGCCGCGAGTTCGCGGCCGTCGGTGGCCGTCGCTGCGGAGGCCGAGGGATCGGTCTCACCGGTCGATGGAGCGTCGGCCCCGCGTTGGCGTGGGGCGAGGTATGCCCGCACCGCAGCGCGGATGTCGACCGCTTCGGTGATCGAGGCCGGGAGGGCGATGTCGTCCGCCCCGTCCGTCTCCGGCAGTTTGTCCGAAGAGATGGGGGAGGGCTTTGCCGTCGCGGGAAGCGATGTCTTCTCGTTGCGGCCGATCCGGTCGCGGGCGTCCGAGATCTGGAACATGCCGCCCCCCATGCCGCCGCCCATCCCACCACCCATGCCGCCGCCACCCATGCCACCCATGCCGCTATTGACGCCGCCCGCGCCGCCCAGGCCGCCGCCGGTCTGAAACGGATTCATGCCGCTGCTCGGGTTGACCGGCATCACGAGATCGGCCACCGGATAGACCTTCACGACGAGATTCTCAGCGGCCTTGTCCTTCGTCGTGATCAGGAGGACCTCATCCTTGATGAGATACGTGAGGTCGAGATCGCCGAGCAAAAGCCGCAGGGCCGACCGCAGCGTGATGCCCGACAGGTTGCGCGTCACGGGCGCCTCGAGATCGAGCCCGGCATCCTCGAGCGCCTTGGCATCGATCTGCACCGGGATGCCCTGCGCGTCTTGGATCTGGGCGATCACGTCGCGGAGCGGTGTCTCCGAGAAATCGAAGTTTTCCACGGGCTTGTCGAGCGCGTCGTAGATCTTCTTCTCGTTGCTCCCCGGATTCGCCAGATCGACCGACTTGTATTTTTCCCGCTTCCGAGAGAGCTCGGCCCAGCGGCTGGCGCTTGGATAGAGGATCGGAGGCTCGTCCGGCATCGGGATGGCGGCCACGTCGACGAGGTGCAGGCTGTCCATGAACCCCCGCTCTTGGTCGCGGCGCGTCCGCCAGTTTTCGGCGACGTAGTCGTGGATCCGCGCCTCGATCGGCGCCATGCGGCCGATCACGCGGGCCGGCATCGGCACCGGGTGATTGGCGTAGAGATCCGGAGCCTCTTGGGCGAGCTGCTCGGCCGGAAACCGCTCCGCCTCGGTGAAGGCGGTCGTGGGGGGCTCCGTTCTCGCGATCACCTTCGCTTCGCGACGGGTGTTGTCGCCGAGCACGGCGGGATAGCGCTCGGCCTGGGCGTAGCCCACGCGAATGCCATCTTCGACGAGCGCATTGTAGCGTTCGGTGAGCTGCTTGATCCGGTCTTCGCGGCGGCGGAGCTCGTCGTCGAGCCGCATCCGTTCGCGGCCGATCGCGCGGCTGCGTTCGGCGGCAAGTTCGCACTCCGCCTTCTCGCGGGAGCGCACGATCGACTCCCGGACGCTGATCTCGATTTGCCGCGCCAGCCGATCGCGCATGGCGGGATCGAGGTCATCGGAGGCGAGCACGGCCCGCTGCAGGTCCTTGAGATCGGACCGCGACTTGTCGGGATCGACCGACATCAGTTGCCGGGCGGTCCGCAGCCGAACGGCCGTTTCCTGTTCGAGTTGCTGGCCGCGGACGCGGCGCATCGCGTTGAACTCGGCGAGTTCACGCGGGTCGGCCACCGGCTCGCGCACCATCCGCGCCGGGCCCGCCTCGCCGGCCGCCTTCGGTGCGGGCAGTGACTCCAATTCGGCGGCCGGCTGCTCCGCATCGTCCGCTGCCGCATCTTCCACGGCGGGGGCTTCTTCGGTTTCGGCCGCTTCGTCGTCGCCTTGAAGCCGCTTGAGGGCCACCGAGCGCACGAGCGAAGCATCGACGTTGTCGGGGTCTCGCCGCAGCGACGCCACCGCCAGCCGCAGCGCGGGCCAGTGGGCACCGGCGGCCTCTGCCTGCCGGGAAAGCTTGGCCAGCGTCGCCGCCTCGCCGCGGATGGCGGTGCGGGCAAGATCGAATCCCTCGCGGCCGAGCAGCGGCAGAAAGGCGCCGTCGCTATCGCGAGCGTTTCTCGCCAGTTCGACGAGGAACGCGTTTTCCTGGCGGGGGAGCGCCGACGGAATATCGACCGCCGCCGGATGGCTGCCGGCACCGGTCGAGTCTTCCAGCGACATCTCCAGGCGGCCGCGATCGAGCGGGCCTTCCACCAGGACGATCGAATCCCGATCGCGGCGGAGCGGGGGAAGATGGCCGGGGAGCATCCGCACGCGGGCGTCGGGCAGGTTGCTCGAAAGAATCACGTCCTCCGGCCACCAGACGGGCTCCACGGCGAGGGCGCCGAGGCGGCTGCCGGCATCGCGAGGAGAGACGGAATCGTCCGGCACGAGCAGCATGCCGCCGGTGGCGTGCGCCACGGCCGCCAGGCAGGGCCAATTCACTTGGGGGCCGACGCCGAGGCTCGAGAAGGAAATGCGTTTCGCTCGCAGCGTCGCGAGCAGATCCTGGAATTCGGCCTGGTCGACACCGCCGAGGCTCGGGCCATCCCCGACGTACACGATCGATCGCGGAGTCGGCGAGGCCTCGAAGAGTTCGGCCGCATCGCGGATGACGGTCGTGAAATCGGTCGATCCAAGGGGCGGCCGGTCATCGAGCGCCCCGATCGCCGCGGACGTCTTCGTTCCAGTCGCGGCTGCAAAGCCATCGCCGAGCTGTTCGCAGGCGACGTCGACGGCGGCGACGCGGAAGCGGTCGTCCGGCCTGGCCTTTTCGAGCAAGCCCGCGACGGCTGCACGGGCCCGTTGCCGAAAGTCGCCCACCTGGCTCGCCGACGTGTCGATCAGCACCACGACATCCGTCGGCTGCGACTCACTCGCGTTCGCTCCTGTCGGTCGACGCAGGGCGATTGCCGTCACCGGCGGCATCGAATCATCGCCTGGTGCGGATTCCACGAAGGAGACCGCCGCGGCCTCGGGCGCGGCTTGCACCGCCGCGCACGGCATCGCCGTCACGGCGAACGCGAGCAGGAACGGCAAACGGGGCGACATGATCCCTCCTGGCAGTTTTCTGGCACCGGCATCCATGCGTCAAAAGGCTACGGCGTAAGCATATTTACTGCCGCTTTCCCAGCCAACGTCGGTCTTGGCGGTTTTGCAGGGTATCGCGGCCATTCTTTTCGCCGCAACCTCGCCTTGGACCGTCGCGGCGAACCGGCAATACTTGCTTTCCAGCCCTTTTGGCCCGCCAAACCACGGATGCTCGCCATGCGACTGAGCCTGCTTTTCGCGGTGTTTTTCCTGTGTCTCCCAGCCGCCGCCGACGAGCCCGGCCGCGCCTTTACGCCGGAAGAGCGAACCAATATCGCCGTGTATGAGGCGGTAAACCGCGGCGTCGTCAACATCAACACGAAGGCCACCGTCGCGTCGGGCCTGTTTCTGCTCGAGGTGCCCTCCGAAGGAGCGGGGTCGGGGATCGTGCTCGACAAGCAGGGGCACGTGCTCACCAATTTCCACGTGGTCGAGGGGGCCAAGGAGATCCAGGTACTGCTCTTCGATGGGGCGTCGCATCAAGCCACGCTCGTGGGGTTCGACCCTGCGACAGACGTCGCCGTCGTCAAGGTCGATGCGCCGCAGGACGTGCTCGTGCCGGTGACGTTCGGCAACTCGGGCGACCTCCGCGTCGGCCAGCGGGTCTTCGCCATCGGCAATCCGTTCGGCCTCGAGCGCACGCTCACGACCGGCATCATCTCGAGCCTCAATCGCTCGCTGCCCACGCGGAGCGGCCGCACGATCAAGTCGATCATCCAGACCGACGCAGCGATCAATCCCGGCAATTCCGGCGGCCCGCTGCTCGATAGCTCGAGCCGCTTGATCGGCATGAACACGGCGATCGCGAGCCGGACCGGGCAGAGTTCTGGCGTGGGGTTTGCGATCCCGGTGGGCACGCTCGCTCGAATCGTTCCCCAGCTCATTCAGCGAGGCAGGGTGGTGCGGCCAGACGCGGGGATATCCAGGGTTTATCAGACCGATCGCGGGCTGCTGGTGGCGGCACTTGCCCCCGAAGGACCGGCCGAAAGAGCGGGGTTGCGCGGCTTTCGCGTGATTCGGGAGCGGCGGCGGCAGGGGCCATTCGTCGCGGATTTCGAGCGCGTCGACCGGGCGGGGGCTGACTTGATTGTGGGGGTGGCCGGCCAGGCGGTGAAAACGGCCGACGATTTCCTGTCGGCAATCGAGTCGAAAAATCCGGGCGAGCAGGTGCTCATCACCGTGGAACGCGAAGGGCACGCCCTCGATGTGCCCCTCATGCTGGATGCCGAAAAATAGGATTGCGCCGGGCAGGGAAATCGTCGGGGCAAAAGTGTCTGCCGCTTACGTTCCGCCCGTGAATTGCCGATTTTCAACAGTCCGCGGCAGGGGGTGTTGACCTCCCGCCCGTCCCTGGTAGATTTTGCTTCTCTGGCCAATCGATCCATGAGAGTGGAACGGTTGGCCGGTGCGTTCTTTGACAATTCGGCAGTTGATCTCTTTCGGTTTCGGCCGGCACGCGATCGTGACCGGCACCGACAGGGCCCTCTGGAATGCCGTTCATTCGGCATCGCAGAATGGCTCGCGTCGGGAACCATGTGAGTAACACAGACAGATCGAATAACTTCGATTGC
>JBIIOM010000213.1:0-4634 GCA_044336925.1 Pirellulales bacterium | reverse complement strand
GGCGTAGAGGCCGAGGGCCTGCAGGCTGCCGAGGTGGATCTCACGGCCGCCCGCGATGCGGATCTCCGCGGCGGGATTCGTGAGCCGCATCATCGCCAGGCCCCGCAGGCAGTCGCGCGGCGTGAGGCGGCTCGCCCCCTCGAGCGGCGTGCCGTCGATCGAGTTGAGGAAGTTGAGCGGGATCGACTCGACGGAGAGCGACCGCAGTTCGAGCGCCATGTCGATGAGGTCGTCGTGGCTCTCCCCCATGCCCATGATGCCACCGCTGCAGAGCTGCAGGCCGGCCGATCGGCAGGCGGCCAGCGTGGCGACGCGGTCCGAATAGGTGTGGGTCGAGCAGATCTCCCGGTAGAACCGCTCGCTCGTGTTGAGGTTGTGGTTCACCTTGTCCACCCCCGCCGAAGCGAGCCGCTGCGCCTGTTCCGGCGTGAGCAGGCCGAGGCAGGCGCAGATGTTGAGGTCGTATTGCCGCTTGATCTCCGGCACGATCTGGCAGACGAAGTCCATCTCGCGCTCGGAGGGGCCGCGGGCCGAAATGACGATGCAAAACGTCTTCGACTGCCGCTCGGCCGCGAGCTTCGCCGCCTCGAGAAGCTTCGGCGCCGAAAGCAGGTTGTAGCGGGGGATCTCCGCCTCCGAGACCTTCGACTGCGAGCAGTAGCCGCAATCTTCGGGGCAGAGTCCGCTCTTGGCGTTCATCAGGAAGAAGAGCTGCACCGTGTTGCCGAAGTGCTGGTGCCGCACCCGCCAGGCCGCGTTCAACAGGTCGAGCAGTTCGACGTCGGACGATTCGAGGATCGACCGAGCCTCGTCGCGATCGACGCCGCCACCAGCCAAGACGCGATCGGCCAGAGCCTGCCAGCGTGACTGCGATCCGGGGGCCGACACCGCGGCGGAGGAACATGGTGCGATCGACATACGGCTCGTCTCAAAACGGGTGGGATGGGGGATCCGGGGCCTCCGGCGAGCCGGAAATGTACCAGACGCTCAAAACTTCGGCATCCGGAAAACCGATACATCCGGCAGGACCACACGCCCCTTCAGGATCCGTCGCCATGCTCCGCACCGCTTCCATCCAGGCCCTCGTGATCGCCGTCCTCACGGCCTTGGCGAGCTTCTGCGCCCTCGAGGCGTCTGCCGGCCAGCCCGCGGCCCCGCGTCGCTATTCGATCGTCGCCCAGTCGAGCAAGGCGACCGCCGCCACCGGCCGCCGCCCGATCTCGCAGCGGATCGCAGCGTCCAACCTGCCGCTCTTGATCCCGATCCGCGAGGGCTGCGACGAGCACGGCTGCCCGGCACCGACCGGCGCCACGCCGATCGTGCAGCCCCCCGTAGCAGAAGAGCCGGCGAACGAGACAGCCCCGCCGAGTGAGCCTGCGCCTCAGGCAATGCTTTCGGAAACCGATGACGCTGAGGCGGATGCGGTCGAGGCGGAAACCGCCGAAGCGGTCGCGGAGACGGAGACGAACACCGCCCCGACCACCGCACCCGATGATTCCGGGGTCACCGCCGCCGAGCCCGCACCGATCCCCGCTGAAACCCAGGCCGTCCCCACTGAAACCCGGGCCGCCGACGCTCTGCTCGAGCGGGTGAAGACGGCGCTCGCCGCCAAACAGCAGCACGCCGAAGCGCAGAAGGAAGCGGCCGCCGCGGCTCCGGAGCCACCGCTGGCCGGAGTGCCCGCGCGACTCGAATTCAACGTCCGCGAATCGCGGTCGCTCGTGAAGGAAGGGGAGCAGATCGTCATGCGGCTCGCCGTTCGCAATGTCGGCGGTGAACCGGCGGCGCAGGTGAATGCCACGCTCTTCTTCGCGGAGGGCATGGAGCCCGTGCAGGCGATCGGCCACTCGGCCGAGGTCTATCCGGGCGAGGTCCGGTTCGGTACGGTGGAGACGATTCAGCCGGGCGACTCGGTCGATCTGCTGGTGACCGCGATCGGCACCCGTCCCGGCAGCGTCACCTACCGGGGCGAACTCGAGTGCAGCCAGCTCGGGGGCCGCATCGCCCGCGAAGGCTCCGTCATGATCCGTCCCCGCAAGCCCGCCGCCGAGTGAGCCATTTCGCGAGTGAGCCGCACCACGCCCCACGTCTTGCTCCTGTCGATCCCGGGCCTGCGGCCCGACGATCTGCCGCGCATGCCCGCGGTCACGCGGCTGGCCGAGGCTGGCAACAGCGTGCCGCTCGCCCCGCCGTTTCCCGCGGTCACATGCCCGGTGCAGGCCACGCTGACGACGGGCGTCGCGCCGGCCGCGCACGAAATCGTCTCAAACGGCCTCTTCGATCGCGGCTCGCGACACCTCGAGATGTGGATCAGCCCCGACGGCGTCCACCGGGCACCGCGGATCTGGGACCAGCTCAAGCAGGCACGACCCGAGCTCCGGACGGCAGCCTGGTTTCTCCTCCAGTCCAAGCACGCCACCGCGGACCTCGTCTGCCTGCCCGCGCCGAAGCACAATCCCGACGGCACCGAGACGATGTGGTGCCACACCAATCCCGAGCCGCTCTACGCGACGCTGCGCGAGAAACTCGGAGACTTCCCGCTGCACAGATTCTGGGGCCCGATCGCCGGCATCGAGTCGAGCCGTTGGATCGCCCGGAGCTTTCTCGAGGCGGCCACCGGCAATCCGCCCCACTTCGCCACCGTCTATCTGCCACACCTCGACTACGCCGCGCAGCGCACGGGGCCCGACAGCCCGCCGGCGCTCGCCGCATGCGGTGAACTCGACGCCGAGATCGCGGCGCTCGTCGACGGCTTCGGCGGCCTGGTCGGCGCCGACAATCTCGTCGTGCTCGTCGTCGGCGAATACCGGATCCGGCCGGTCTCCCACACGCTCTTTCCCAATCGCGTCCTGCGGGAGGCGGGCCTGCTCGCCATCCGCGAGTCGGAAGGGGGCGAGGTCCTCGACCTCTCGGCCAGCCGCGCCTGGGCGCTGGCCGACCACCAGATCAGCCACGTCTACCTGCAGGATGGCGGCGACAACGGGCTCCGCGCCGAGATCGCCGGCTTGTTTCGGGGCAGGGCGGGAGTGGCCCGCGTGCTCACCGGCGCGGAACTCGTGGCCGCAGGGCTCGCCCACGCGGCGGTGCAGGGGCCGACGAGCCGCTGCGGTGACATCGTCATCGAAAGCACGCTCGACAGCTGGCAGGCCTATCCCTACTGGCTCGACGACGCGCGGGCGCCGTCGTTCGCCCGCACGGTCGACATCCATCGCAAGCCGGGCTACGACCCGGTCGAATTGCACATCGACCGCGCGAAACTTCCGGCCGTGAGCATCCCGCTCGACACGTCGCTCGTGAAGGGCTCGCACGGAGCGATCGATCCGCGCAATCCGCACGAGACGATTCTCGTCGCCTCCCGCCCCGGAATGGTGCATGCGCCGCTTGCGATGCATGAAGTCGCCGGCATCGTGCACCGCATCTTCGGCACCGCGCCCGCGTGAGGCGTCAGCGCGCCCAAGCCGGCTCGGGCGACTCGCACCCCGTCGCCGGACGCTCGCTGCGCTACGGAAGCCCGACGCGCGAGCGTGGAGAGTGGGGGCGATTCTCGCGGGTCGGGTGGGAGCGTCGCCGGTGGGAATGGAGGGCGGATGGACCTTGCTCGCGCTGCGGGCTTCCGGAGCCGGTCGGCATCCGCCGGCGACGGGGTACGGGCTGCCCGAAGCCGGTTTGGGCGCGTTCCATAGAGGCCCGGAGGGCCGGGTGAGAACCAGCAACCGGAGGTTGCCAAGAACAAATCGCCTGGATGGCGATGTTTTTCGTAAAACTAGTCGCCGCTCGGCGGCTCGTATTCGAAGTCTTTCCACTTCATCGCGCGGCGGAACGGCTCGATGCGGAGCACGACGTCGCCGTTTTGGAAGAGCCGCACCGTGCCGTTGGTTTCGCTCACGGCCACGGCCACGCTCTTCGTTCGCCGCGTGATCGCCGCGGCGGCCCAGTGGCGGGCGCCGAGGCCCTTGGCCACCGAGACGTTTTCCGCGGAGGCGTCGATGTAGCGGGCGGCCCCCTCGACGGTGCCGTCGGGGCCCACCACGAAGGCGCCGTCGAGCTGCGCGATCTCCTTGATGCCCTCGCGCACCCGCGGGTCGGTGAGCTTTCGCTCGGCGCGGGAGTAGCCGCGGACCGGATCGAAGCCGGTCGCGTGGCTCGACTGCATCACCTTGCGGGTGTCGCCGACGACGAAGAGCGTGCCCACCGGCTTGCCCTCGCGGCCTTCGCGGCCGATCTCGACGGCGAGGTCGACGACGATCTTGAGCGTCTCGAGCGGAACCTTCGTCTCGAGGTTGCGGAGGTCGCGGCTCGTGAGCTGGCCGAGGTGCTCTTCGAGCCGCAGCACGCTCACCGAATCGACCGTGCCCGCCTCGAAGCCGCTGTAGACGGCGACCACCTGCGCTTCCGGCGCGATGAGTTCGGCCGCAACGCATTCGAGCAATGCCTGCGTGAGCCGCTCGTGCACGGGCAGCCCGGCCACGTCGAGCAGGATCGGCTTGAGGCCGTGGTCGGCGGCACCGGCGAGATGCGGCTCTTCGTCGGCCGCGACGAGCACCGTTGCGCCGCCGACCCGCGACCGCACCCGCTCCCAGTCGGTCCGCTGGTCGACGAGCAGGAGGACGGCGTCGGATCCGGTCGCTTCGAAC
>JBIIOM010000039.1:0-15289 GCA_044336925.1 Pirellulales bacterium | reverse complement strand
CTCCGTGGCGCCGAGCGCGGCGAGATCGATGCCGGTGCCGACGAGCACGGCCTGCGCTTGAAACCCGCGCGGTGTCTGGATCGCCATCGACTCGGCCATCGACTCACCGCCTTTTCGACTGCCGTCCAACGTGTCCGATGCCGCGTTGCCACTCGCGCCCGCAATCGCCACGCGTCGGAGGCCCGCAGCCCGATGCCACACCTACAATTCTACCGAACACGAGGTTTCATCATGGCATCGATCGATCGCTCCGACCCGGTCATTCTCGGGCATGTTTTGGCGGAGCACCGCGAGCTTTTCTGTCAGATGTCGGCGATCCGCTCCGCGTTCGGCGGCACGGCCGCTCCGACACGCCATCACGTGGAGCGGCTCATCGGGGCCGTCAGCGGCCTGCGCGAGCATCTGCGCAGCCATTTCACGCAGGAGGAGGAGGGTGGGTTCCTCGAGGAATCGATCGCCCGCATGCCGCGGCTCGCTGCCGCCGCCACGGCGATCATGAAGCAGCACCCGGCCCTGCTCGCCGAACTCGACAGCCTCGTGCTGCGATTGCGGGAAATGCTCGCGCCGGGGGATCTTTCGGCCGCAGCGTGGCAGCAGGCCGGCCGCGACTACGAGTGCTTCGCGGTCCACATGCAGGCGCACGAAAGGAGCGAAAATGCAGTCGTCCAGGAAGGCTACAACGAGGACCTGGATCTTTAAATCCGTCGCGCTCCCCACCGTCGTCGCGTCGGTCGTGGCATGCCTGCTTGGCCTGTTCGTTGCCGGCAATGCTCAGGAGCCGCCGGCGGTGAGACCCGACGTCGTGGGGGAATTCATGCGGGCGAAGCTCCGACATTCGCAGGACGTGCTCGAGGGGCTGACGCTCGAAGACTTCGACAAGATCGCCCGCGGCGCCCAGGAACTCGCGTTGGCGAGCCAGGCGTCGAGCTGGCAGGTGCTACAGACCGAGGACTACGCCCGGCAGAGCGCCGAATTCCGTCGCTCTTGCGACTCGCTTCGAAGTGCCGCCAAGGCGGGCAATCTCGACGGCGCGGCGCTGGCGTGGATGGAGGTCACGATGAAGTGCGTGCAGTGCCACAAGTACGTGCGCGGGCAACAGTAGGGTAGGCTTCAGCCTGCCACCGGTAGGGTAGGCTTCAGCCTGCCACCGGTAGGGTAGGCTTCAGCCTGCCACCGGTAGGGTAGGCTTCAGCCTGCCACATATCAGCCGATTCAGTGGCAGGCTAAAGCCTACCCTACTCCGGCAGGTCTTCCGGGCGGAGGGGCCGCGGGGTGAAGGTCGTGTCGAGCGGCGTGACCTTCGCGATTTTTTCGATGTCGAGCAGCACCGGCTCCGTCGCCTCCACCCCGACCGGAAACGCGAGCAGCCGCACCATCGGCGGCTCGATCACGAGCCGTTGCGGCTGCAGCCGCATCCGCACGGGCGGGGCGCCATTCTGGGCATGCTCCTCGACCTCGATCTCGTGGGAATCGGTGATCGCGCCGCTGAGCGCCGAAATCAGCCGCGGCCGCGCCGCATAGCGGGATGGATCGACTCCCCGCACGTGAAAGACGTGCTTCGCGGCCTCGAGCCGCTCGAGCATCGCCGCCGGCATGTCGCGCTCGAACTTGTGCCGCAGCGATTCGATCCCCGTCCAGAGGATCGTGCCCTCGAACGTGCGCAGGAGATCGCGGCCCACCATGAAGGCGACGAGCTCCAGAAGCGTCAGCGGCTCCGACGGAATCTTTCGGCCGTTCACCGAGTCTTTGGCGAGTTGCCAGCCGTACTTGCGGCCGTCAGGCAGCGGCACGTGATCCACCGGATATCCGCATGAGCCGAGAAACTCGCAGTCGCGGCGGAGCGTTCGCGGCGAGAGCCGCGTCAGGCCCAACCGCTCCTTGAGCAGACCTACCATCGTTTGGTCGTCGATCGGCTGTCGGGAACTGGAGAGGGTTTCAAGGAGGGCAAAGATACGGAGAAATTGCTCGTGTCGGGCAAAGTTGCGAGGCATGGTGTGAGACAAAAGTGTGCGGAAAAGAGAAGCCGAAAACGGGGCGCCCGCTGCGGCAGGTTGGACCTACCCAAATGTCGGCAAATATCACCCCCGGGACTTGGACATATGAACGTCCCAATAATATTTCCTCCCTGGCTCGGCACCCTTGGTCACAGAGCATACTTACGATTTCCTGGATGCGCGTAATTCCACATTGTTGACAATCAAGCACTAGACCGCGCGACGCCTCACCGCGCCGCAAAGCCTCACGCCGCCCGCCGTTTTCGCCGCGCTGCCGGGAGGCTCCCAATCGATACCGCCCAGAGCTCCGCCGCCTCCACGCACCGGTCCACCATCGAGAGCAGCTGCAGCCCCGTCAGGCCGCCATCCTCGACGGGCACCTCGACCGCGAGCCGCAGGTCTTCGAAGTCGGCGTCGTACTCGACGGCCACCAGCGGCGTGTCGGCGGCCAGCCGACAGAGCGCGAGGCAGGTGGCGGCCACGTCGCCGTCGGCGGCAAAGGCCCGCGGAATCGACACGCGGCATCGATGCCCGCCGTCGGGCGTCTCGATGCTCATGACGATCAGCTTTTCGCCGCGGAGGTTTTTATATCGCCGCGTGACGAAGACGGCGCGGATCACCCCCTCGTCGGCATCGACATGATGCCGGACACCGTCGAGGGCGAGCAACTGCGAACACTGAGACAAGCTGATGGGCATGGGCGCACTCCGATCCTGAAGAGCCGCCCGTCGGCGGCAGTCACGCGACTGCGCACCGCGACGAGCGGCTGGACGCCCCCCTCGAAGGGTATACGCTGCGAGAGTGACGATCTTGCGCGTTTCTTGGAATTTGTTCGCGCTCAGGCATCTGACCAACCGTGCCTTGCATTCATCCAGCATCCTCGACGAAGGGTCGGCTGCAGGGATGCGGCAGCGGTTGGGCAGGCCGGCGGAACTGCTGCCCGCTTCAGGAACAGATCATGGAACGACGCGGCTTCGATTTCGAACGCTCCCCCACGATCGAGTCGCTCCTGCTCGAATGGCAATCGAGCGGCGACGAGCAGTGCCTCGCAGATCTTGTCCGCATGATCATGCCCCTGCTCGAACGCGTGGCCGCGCGCACGCTCCGGCGGTTCGGCATTCACGATCGCTCCGCCATCGACGACACGACCGCGCTCGTGCTCGACCACCTCCGGCGGCTGCCCGGCCAACCGCCCGGCGAACGGTCCGTCATGCCGTTCGCCGCCAACCGGCCGCGATATTGCCGTGAACCGGGCGATTCCGGCGCGGCTTTCCTGCACCGGCTGACCCACGACCGCGCGATCGACGTCGTTCGCGCCCGGCGCAGGAGAGCCCGGCACGCCACGCCGGTTTCGGAATTCGGTGACGCTACCCGCATCAGCGTCTCCCGCTGGACGGAAGTCGAGACTCGAGACGACATGGCCGCGGCAGACGCGGCCTCCGCGAGCCTCCATCACGCACTCGACCGCCTCGAGCCGCGGCTCCGCACTGTCATCACGATGCTGCTCGAAGGGAAGAGCCAGGTGACGATCGCGCAGGCGCTCGGCATCTGCGAGGGCACCGTGTCGCGGCTCCGCGTGCGGGCGATCGATCGGCTGCGCCTCGCGCTGGGAAAGTAGGGTAGGCTTCAGCCTGCCTCCGGTGGGGCAGGCTTCCAGCCTGTCATGCATTGGGATCCGCTTGCGGAGCAAGCGGTCTACTTGGAGCAAGCGGTCTACTTGGTGCAAGCGGTCTACTTGGTGCAAGCGGTCTACCGGAGGCAGGCTGAAGCCTACCCTACTCAAAGACCACGGTGCGGCGGCCGTGGAGGAAGACCCGTTCCTCGAGCACGAGCCGCACGGCCCGCGCGAGCACGAGCTTCTCCACGTCGCGGCCGGCCTGCGCCATCCGCTCGGGCGTGAACGTGTGGTCCACCGGCGTGACGTCCTGCGCGATGATCGGCCCGTCGTCGAGCTCCGCCGTCACGAAGTGGGCCGTCGCCCCGATCACCTTCACGCCGCGGCCGTAGGCCTGGCGGTAGGGGCTCGCCCCCGCGAAGGCCGGCAGGAACGAATGATGGATGTTCACGATCCGGTTGGGATAGCGGTCGATGAACTTCTCCGACAGCACCCGCATGTAGCGGGCGAGCACGACGTATTCCGGCGCATGGCGGTCGATCGCCGCCCCGAAGGCCTCCTCGTGGGCGTCGCGGGAGACGCCCTCGTGCGAGACGTGGTGAAACGGCACGCCAAACCGCTCGACGAGCGACCGCAAGAGGTCGTGATTGCTCACCACCGCCACGATCCGCCCCGGCAGCTCGCCGCAGGCGTCGAGCAGCAGAAGTTCGCCGAGGCAGTGGGGCTCGCGGGTGGCGCAGACGACGATCGGCCGGCGATCCTGCCGCGTCACCCGCACCCGCGCCCCCGGCGGCAGCACGGCGGCGAGATCCGCCTCGAGCCGCGCGGCCTCCACGGGCGGGCCGGCCGGCACGACCTCGGCGCGAAAGAAGAAGTGGCCGGCGCCCGTGTCGACGAACTCATGGTTCGCCTCGATGTTGAGACGGCGGTTCTCGAGCACGCCCGTGATCCGGTGGATCAGCCCCACGGCATCCGGGCAGTCGACGAGCACGATCTCGCGGTCGGGCTGGATCGCCGTCATGACGGCACCCAGGCGAGGACCACGTCGTCGACGGCGATGTCGGTCTTCCGCGCCGGAATCTCGATCTCCTCGAGCGCGAGCCGCTCGGGGGCCGTCTCGATCCTGATCCGCTCGAGCTCGTCGTTCACCTCGTCTTCGAGCTGCCGCCGCCGCTCCTCGAGGGAGGCCAGGCTTTCCTCGGCATGGGCCACATCGGCCTGCTGGCGGGCGGAGCGGCTCGCCGACCGCATCGACGTGGCGGCGCGGCCGATCGTCGTCGAACTGGCGATCTTGCGGCCGAGCAGTGCGCCGAGCACGGCCGACCCGATCGACACATAGGTCTGCATCGACTTGTTGTGCGCCTCGGCCTTCTCCCGCTCCACCTTCTGCCGGGCGCGGTCGATCCGTTCGGTGAGCGTCGCGATCCGCGCGGCATACCGGTCGCGCACGCGATCGAGCTCGTCGTCGCGATACTCCTTCAGCCGCTGCGCGATCCGCACGCGGAAGTCGGCCTCGCTCTCCCCGGGCCGCGAGACGGCGTCGATGGCCGGCGCCGAGAAGACCACGAGCTTCGAGGTGCGGCCGAGATGCCCCTTGAGCGCGGTGCCGAGCGACGCATAGCCCTTCGGACCGGCGAGCACCGCCGGCAGGCTGCCAAAGGAGCCGGTGCGCGGCGCGGCCTCCACCTCGGGCGGCTCCGGGAGCACGTCGGCGTTTTCCCAGGCCGATTCGCCGACCGATTCGCCCGCCGGCGCGAGGCAGATCACCTCCCGATCGACGTCGATCCGCGCCGTCGCCTTCGCATAGCGGACCCGCGCCTTGCCGAGGATCGCCGGCTCGTAGTGCAGTTCGCGATCGGGCCGCACCGGACCACGCGGCGCGAAAAACACCTCGCGGATGCCCGGCGGCAGGATCGGCCGCGGGCCGCCCGCCGCAAGGCTCGCAGGCTGCGAAACGGCGGCGGTGGGGGCAGGCTGCGCGTCCCCAGGCCGCGCGGCATCGGTGAGCCGCTTGATCTCCTCGCGCAAGAGCGGCCCGCGGAGATACGACATCGTCCACCGCGTTTGAAAGACCGTCTCCTCGTCGTCGTGCACGCTGTGCAGGAGAAACATCCGCTGCTCGAGGCCGGAGAGCAGACGGTCGAGCCGGCTGCGGTCGAACGACCGCCCGGCCGACGACGCGGCCCCTTCGAGCCCGTCGAGCACGCGGGCCTTGTCGCGGGCCGTCTGCAGCCGGCCGAGGAACCAGATGCCGGCGTTGGAGAGCCCCTTGTAATCGAGGTCGACGGGATTCTGCGTCGCGAGCACGACGCCGAGGCCAAACGCGCGGGCCTGCTTCAGGAGCGTGAGGATCGGCGCCTTGCTCGGCGGATTGGCCGTCGGCGGCACGTAGCCGAAGACCTCGTCCATCAGGAAGAGCGCCTTGAGCGACGACGTGCCCCCCTGCGTGCGCATCCACGAGACGGCCTGCCCCGCGAGCAGCGTGACGAACGCCATCCGCTGTGCGTCGTTCAAGTGCGCGATCGACACCACGCTCACCCGCGGCTTGCCCTCGGGCGTCCAGAGCAGGCGGCCCACGTCGAGCGGCTCGCCGGTGAGCCAGGCATCGAAGCCCGGCGCGGCGGCCACGGTGTTGAGCCGGCTCGCCAGCTGAAACCGCTCGCCGGCCGGAAAGAAGTTTTCGAGATCGAGGTAGCCCACCCGCTCCAGGGGCGGCGCGGGAATCGCCCGCACGAGCGCCCCGAAATCGAGCTTCTGCCCGCTCCGCCAGATGCTGTCGACGATGTTGCTCAGGAGCACGTGCTCGCGGCTGCGGCCCGGCTCGCTGTCGATGCCTGCCAGCGCGAGAATGCCCGACACGAGCGAATCGATCCGCTCGCGCCGCGCCTCGGGATCGTCGAGCACCGCCGCCGGCGGCGCCTCGAGGCTCTCGAGCATCGCCAGCGGCCGGCCGGCCCGGCTGCCCGGCGTGTAGACGGCCATGTCGGCCGCCGCCCGCAGCCGCGCGATCCGCTCCGGCGATTGCCCGCCCGCCGCGAGCCCCTCGCCCCACTTCCGCGCGGTCCTCTCGGCGAGCTCCTCGAGCGACAGCCCCTCGCGCTTCGCCGCATCCGCCTCGAGCCAGGGCAGGAAGTCGGCCGGCGCGAGATTCGGGAAGGAGAGCAGGATGTTGGCGAGATCCCCCTTCGGATCGATGACGAGCGTGGGGATGCCGTCGAGCGCGGCCTCCTCGATCAGGCCGATCAAGAGGCCCGTCTTGCCGCTGCCCGTCATGCCCACGCAGACGGCGTGGGTCGTGAACCGCCGCGCATCGACGAGCAGCGGTCCGCTCGTGGCGGCCGCGTTGCCGGGCTTGCCGGTCGCCGGATCGACCTTGCGGCCGAGATAGAAGACGCCGAGCCCCTCGATGTCGATTTCCTGCTCAGGGGGCTGCTTGCGGGTTTTTGGGCGGTGTTTCATGAGGGCCGATTGTAGCCTCGCCATGCACCGCCACACCAAGCAGCTGCCCGGCCGCCCGCTCCAGGCTCCGGACGAGCGGCCCCGGCACGAGCCCGAACCCGATGATCGGCACGAAGAGCGCCAGCAGCGCCAGCCGTTCGCGGAAGAGCATGCTGTGCCGCGGCCCATCGACCGCCGCCGGTCCGCCGAAGATCGTGAACCAGCCGCGCAGCACGGCGATCGCCGAGAGCACCGTCGCGCCGATCACCATCAGCCCCGCATGGAGCTGCTCGTCGAGGCTGCCCGAGACGATCAGGTCGTCGGCCACGAAGGAGAGCGTGCCGGGCAGCCCGAGGCTCGCGAGCCCGAAGAGCAGGAAGAGCGCCGCGAGCGTGGGTGAGTCGCGAAAACGGCCGCGCGGCGATTCGAGCGAGAGCGGACCCGCGCGGCTCTCGAGCGCCCAGGCGACCAGCGCGATCCCCGTGAGCGTGAGCCCGCTCGAGATCCAGACGCAAAACGCGCCGTTGAGCTCCATCGGCAGCTTGCCGGCGAGCCCCGCGAGCACCAGCGCCGACTGGCTCACGGCGAGCGTGCCGATCAGACCGCGGAGGTCGCGCTGCACCACCGCGATGGCCGCGCCGTAGACGGCCGTCACGAGCGCGAGCTGCGAGAGCACGACGAGCTCCTGCGCCACGCCGTCGCCATGATCGGCATGGCCGATCAAAAGTCGCACGGCCGTATAGGCCCCCACCTGCGGCACCGTGGCCGCCAGCGCCATCGACATGGGCGCACCCGCATAGAGCGCCGGATACCAGGAATGGAAGGGCACGATCCCCTCGCGGAAGAGCACCGCGACGGCCACGAGCCAGCCCCCCGCCGCACCCACCGCGCCGCAATGCCCTTCCCACGGCGGGTCGACGAGCATCAGCACGGTGCCGAGCGCGACCGACCCGAGCGCCACGAGCATCGCGATGGCGAAGACCCGCGCGCTCGGCCGCCCGCCCGGCGTGCCGCGGGTGGCGATCCAGGTCGGCAGCGCGGTCGCGATCCAGAGCGCGACGATCACGAGCGGATGGGCGGTGGCAAAAAGGGCGAAGACGGCCGCGGCGCTGCCGAGGATCCGCACCGCAGCCGGCGCATCGAAAAACCGTTTTGGCGCCACGAGCACGATCGCGAGCATGACGAGCGCCGCAAACGGCAGCAGCACGGCGGAAACGCCGTCGACATGAAGAAACGAGCCGCCGCCGAGCCGGTCGCCGAGTTCGCAGGCCACGCCGTCGCCCACGATCCAGCGCCAGGCGATCAGGTTGCCGGCGACGAACGCGATCGCGAGCGCCGCCGCCGCGGGGAGCCGCGGGCTCTGCCGCGAAAGCCCCGCCTGCAGGAGTGCCGCAGCCACGAGCGGTGCGCCGACCATCGCGGCCACGAGACCGGGGATCACGACCTGCGCGTCGGCTGCCGTCATCGCCGACTCCTTTCGGAAGGAATCGTTCTGTCGCCGCGGTTCTCCCCGAGCCAGGCCGCCCACGCCCGCTCGCCATCGGCGAGCCGCTCGAGCATGCCGAGAAAGGGCGCGACCACCAGCCGCATCACGGCCATCTCCTCGTAGCCGCGCTCGAGCGCCACGCGGTAGAGCCCGCGCTGCGCCCGCTCCGGCAAGAGGTGCACCAGCGACCAGGCCGCCGCTCCCGGATGGCCGCCGAGCGCGGCCTCGAGCTCGTGGCGATCGTGGAGCGCCGAAGGCGACCGCAAAATCTGCAGGCTGCGAAGGATCGCGTGGCTGACGATGTGGACGAGCGCCACCACCCGCAAGCCCAGGCCGATCTCCGCGAAGATGATCCCGGCCTGCGTCATCGACGCGTAGGCGAGCATGCTCTTGAGGTCGGTCTGCACGCTGCCGACGAGCGCCGCATGCACCGCCGTGCCGAGGCCGATCGCGACGAGCAGCGCCCGCGCCACGGGCGCCGCCTCCAGGAGCGACTCGCATCGCAGGAGCACGTAGGCCCCGGCGTGGATCGACAGGGCGCCGTAGAAGATCGCGCTCGACGGCGTGGGCCCCTCCATCGCCTGCGGCAGCCAGCCCGAGAAGGGCACCTGCGCGGTCTTGCCCATCGCCGCGAAGATGAGCAGGAGCGAGACGGCCAGCGCCGTGCCCGCGGGCACGAGGCACTCGGCATGCGGCCAGGTGCCGGCGAAGAGCCGCTCGAAATCGCCCGACCCGACGGCGCGGTGGACGACCACGGCCGCGGCCAGGAGCCCGACGTCGCAGATCCGGTAGGTGACGAACGCGCGGAGCGCGGCCTTCACGGCGTTGGCCCGCTCGTGAAAGAAGCCGATCAGGAGCGTCGAGGAGATGCCGACGAACTCCCAGCCCGCGAAGAGCACGTCGATGCTGCTGGCGAGCACCATCAGGTTCATGCCGGTGCCGAAGAGCGCGAGCAAGACGAAGAAGCGGGTGAAGCCCGGCTCGCGATGGAGATACTTGCCCGCGAACGCGTTGACCAGCGCGCAGAGACCGGTCGAGAAACAGACGTAGGGCACGGAGAGGCCGTCGGCCACCAGGTCGATCGTGGCGGCGTGGTGGCCCACCGCGAACCAGGTGCCGAGATGCACGACCTCCGGCGCGAACGACCGCGCGGCGAGCACGGCGAGCATCGCGAGCCCGGCGACGAAGCCGATCGTGAAGCCCGCCCCGACGAGCCGCGTCGTCAGCCGCTCGGCGAGCGGCCGGCCGAAGAGCGCGGGCAGCCCGATGAGCGCGAGCGTGGCCGCCGGGGCGGCCACCTGCGCGACCACGAGCAGCGAAACGAGATCGTGGGTCGCGATGTTCATGAGGCGGCGGGCGTGGAGAGCGCGGCCAGCACGCGGGCCGGCGGGAGGTGGGAGCGATGACCGGCATACCACGCCGCCGAATCCCTGACGACGGGAATCCGCTCCGCCTCGCGAACGAAGGGTTTGAAGACGCCGTCCTCGAAGACGGCCAGGCTGCCGTCGGTGGGATTGCAGGCGACGAGCCGCACCCAGTGATTGACGACCAGCTTCTTCACGGCGGGCAGTTGCTCCGCCGCGGCGAGGATCCGCTCCTGCGGCGCGTCGATCACGATCAGCAGCCGCACCGGCTCGTGGATCTCCACCATCTGCCAGGGCAGGCCGGTGCGGAGGTCGCTGGCGTGGCCATCCATTACGCCGATCAGGCCGGTGATGTTGTGCGGCAGCTTCGTGCCCGAGCCGTAGCCGATCGAGTCGACGGTGGAGAAGAGGTATTCGAGGTTGATTCCCGCGCCCACCGGGCCCACCGCGGCCAGCGTGCGGGCGAGGATGGCGCCGTCGGCGTCATCAGCGGGATCGTAGGAGACGAGGAAGGCGCGGCGGTCGAGAAACAGGCCGCGGGTCCGCCAGCGCCGACCGATGACGCAGACGGCATTGGTGGCGTGGCCGAGTTCGGGCCGCACCTGGGCGAGGTCGTCCGATCGCTCCTCGACGTGGCGCAGCGCGTCGGCCGGGCTCACGTCGAGCGGCGCGGTTTCGAACCGCCGGCAGCGTTCCTTCGCGTTGGCGACGCGGGCCCGATCGATGGCGGCGACGAGCCGCTGCATGTCGCCGCGGTGGCTCTCCGGCAGCAGGCCCTCGTCGAAAAACACCACGGCATCAGCGCAGGTGTCTTGCAGCGCGCCGAGGAAGCGGGTGTCGGCCGGGATCGACAGGCCCGCCAGCGCCAACCGCTGGCGGACCCGCGGATCGTTGGCCATCAGCGCGAAGGCGCGGGCGTTGGGCCCGCCGCGGCCGCCGCCGCAGGCGCCGCAGTCGTAGGCGCTTTCGTGGGGATTGTTGCGGCTCGACGAGCCGTGGCCGATCACGGCCACGAGCCGCGCGAACCGCCGCGTCAGGCCGATGTCTTCGAGCACCCGCCTGACGATCGCCGCCATCTCATCAACGTCGAATCCCGCCAGGGTGCCGTCGGCCAGCGGGGCAGGGTCGCGCCGCTCGAGCTCGAGCCGCGTGGGGATGCCGCGCCGCGCGATCTCCACGGCGTGTCGGCCGAGCTTCGCCGAAAGCCGCGGGAAGGCCACGCGGGCCACGAGCGGAATCGCCGCGAGCGCCCCGCCCACGGCGGCGAAGAGGCTGCCGCGGATGAGCGTGCGGCTTCCCTTCGTCATGCCGCCGGCGAGCCGCCCGACCCCGCGCCGCAGACGCCGCCAGGATTCGAGCTTGCCCGCGGCCTCGTCGACCGGAGACTCGACGACCGTGTGCCGCGGACGGATGACGATCGGACAGAGCGGCTGCGTGTGCCAGTCGTCGATGCCGCGGTAATACATCGGCACCGCGAAGAAGCCGGCCGTGCCGAACGTCTCGTAGCCCGAATCCTGCTCTTCGAGGTGTCGTCGAAACGACTCGCACCGCTCGTCGATGCAGAAGACGGCCTGGAGCGCGGGCCGGCCGGAGGCGGCCTCGGGCGGCACCGCCACGCCCACGTGCGCGGCCAGCGCGTCGAGCACCTCGATGCGGTGGCGGCGCTCGTAGGCGAGATGAAACAGCCTGCGGCGCGTGACGGAATCGAATCCGGCGATCGCCCGCTCGAACCGCATCACCTCATTTTCGTCGAGTCCACGGATGTCGTGCGCCGAGAGCCCCACGAGCCGCGCGACCTGAAAGAGCATGTAGGCGCGGGCCACGGTGCCGGGCCCACGCCGCGGCGGGTAACGGTCGCGGAGTTCGGTCCACAGCCCCGGCAGATCCCCCGCCCGGCCGAACCGCGGCGCCACCCACTCGGCCGCGACCCGGTCGAGCACGAGCCGCAGCGCCAGGAAATCGGCGAGCCGCGCCGGCACCGCCTCGACGGGGGCGCGGTCGGGCCGCTCCTCGAAGTGCCGGATCATGCCGGCCCAGCCGCGGAGCGTGAGCAGCGACCGCGTGATCAATTCGGCCTCCTCGTCGGGCGGCACGCCGAGCCGATCGATCTCGGCGGCGATCACGTCGAGGCAATCGCGGCCGCGGATGGCGGCCAAGGCCTGCGGCAGCCGCGCACTCCATGGCTCCGTGGGACCGAACGCCCCGGAATAGATGTCGGCGACGGTGGCGAGCAGGCCGCGGTCCCGGCTGGGCATCGGCCAGGCGGCCACGCCCTGATCGAGATACGCGGCGCACCAGCGGATGAGCTGCGGATGCACGACAGCGTCGGTGTCGAGCGCGGGGTCGATCGCCCGCACGAGGTCGCGATGGCGGACCGGCGGCCGGACATGCACCACCACGGGCCGCGACAGCGAGATCGCCTCGACGCAGGCGTGCCACAGTTCGGCGGCGTCACCGGCATCGACGGCGCTATTCTCCGTGAGCGTCCAGCGGACCGCCACGTCGTCTTCCTGCCGCACCTCGTGCTCGAGCAGCCCGAAGAGGAGGGCTCGCAGCGTCACGCGGCCGCCGGCCAAGAGTTCCCCGCCACGGTCGCCAAGATCGGCATCGAGCACCGCCGCGAGGTCGCCCGACCGAATCCTGCCGCGGGCCAGCTCCTGCCGGTACCGCGACTCGGTGAGAAAAGGTTCCGTGCCAAACAGGCGGGAAGCCCGGATGACGGCCTCCTCGAACGGCTCGTCCTCGAAGGCGTGCAGCGTGTTGTGATGGATGAAGACGTCGATCGGCCCCTGCGTGGGCAGAAACCGGGCGGCGCGGTCGATCGACCGCCGAATCTGTTCGGCGCGGCTCGGGCTTTCCATCGAGGCTGGCGTGCGGCCACGGAAGGGCGGGAAAATCGCATTATCGCACACGGCGGCATTTCGCGCGGCCCCTCGGCGGCCCTTGCAATCCCGCAAGCCCCACGTAGGACAGGCTGAAGCCCGTCCTACTTCACTCGCCAGGCCCGGAGGGCCGGGTTAGCACCAGCGAGCGGAGCTCGCCAAGCAAACATCGGCAGGATGCCGATGTTTTGCGTGAAGCATGACCGGCGGGCGGGGCCGGGTGATGAACCCATGCCCCGCGCCGCCGGCTGCGATCTGCCGAACGCCCTCGGCAGCCGACTGGGAACCCGCCTGAATACGGTGTGGATGGTGATGATTGTCGGGAATTCAAAAACGCTCGATCGCCTTGGATTCGGAAGCCCGACGCGCGAGCGAGGAGCGTTGGGGCATTTCGCGCGGGTCGGGTGGAGGTGGCGTTGATCGGAGTGGTGGGCGGATACACCTTGCTCGCGCTGCGGGCTTCCGTGGGCTGCGGGCTTTCGTGACACGTTTACCTGCGCTTTCGATCCCGCACGCTCGGCACGGCCGCGAGCGTGAAGACGATCACTTCCTCGCCGGTCGCCGTGCTGATGTCGTGGTGGACGCTGACCGGCTGCGTGCCCGTCACGTCGTGGACGAGCTTCTCGAGCATCGGCCTGCCGGTGAGCACGAGATGGCTGCGCAACTGTTTGAGCAATTCGGCGCCGCGGCCGTTGCCATTGGAATGCGATTCCATGAGCCGCTGCTCCGCGGCGGTCAGCACTCCCTGCAGGTGCACGAAGAGCTTGTTGTCGATCAGGTGGGTGTGGATGTCGCGCGGGCCGCGGCCCATGTATTCCTGTTGGAAGCGCGAGATCACGTCGCACACCGCCGCCTCGATCTCTCCCTGCGATCTTGTCGGCTTCGCTTCCACGCCCCACGCCCTCCCCACCGGCACTGACGCACCCCTCCATGGTGGGGGTGTGCGTGAGTGATTTCGTCGCGGTTTGCGTCGCAGCGTGAACCGACGACGCACGCGCGGAAAATCTTGCTTGCGTTTCCCAGATTGCCCAATATAATGTCGGCCGTCGAAGGAATGAGGCACCTCAAACGGCCGCTTTCCTACGGCAAAGACAACATTTTGACGGAAGACGAGTCGAGGGGCAGTCCGGCCTGAATCCGAGTGATTCAGTTTGGTTCCGGGTGGTCCGTCGCAGCGTAAGCCGGCGCGAGAGAGAGCCTTCGGGCCCTCTCCCACGCCGGCTTTTTTCGTTTCTGCATAGCCAAAACGAAAGCGAGCCACCCCGATGCATCCAACGCTCCGCGGACGCCTTTCCGACCCCTTCGCCGACGAGGCTTCCCGGCAACGTCTCGCCCGCCAGGTGGCCCAGTCGGCCGGCACCTTCGAGCACCTGCTCACCGGCCGCGTGCCGGCGAGCGTGACGGTGGTGTCTGACGGCGACTGGCTCGTCGTCAGCATGCTCGAGCCGTTCACGCCGCTCGAGCGTCGGCTCGCAGCCGACGCGGCCGGCGCCGCGCGGGTGCACGACTTCCACCGCTACCTGTTCGACGAATCGCTCGACTCGCTCCGCACCCACCTGCGGCGCAGCACGGGCGTGGAGCTGCAAAGCGGCATCGCCCACATCGACACCGCCAACGGCAGCGTGCTCAAGACCTACACGACCAATCCTGCCGTGGAGCTTTTCCTCCTCGGCCAGGGTGTGCCGGCGCTCGGCGTGCCGGTCAACACCCATCTGCATGCCAATGGAGCGAACGGCAATGGAGCCGCTTGCGTCTGAGCTTTACTCCGGAGGGATCCGCAACCATGAAGAGGTGACCCATGTTGGTGCTGACGAGAAAGAATCGGGAAAGCGTTGTGATCGGGCGGCCCGAGGATCTCGAGGTGATGCTCGAGATCACGATCCTCGAGATCGAAGGAGGCCGTGTGCGGCTCGGCTTCGAGGCCGACAACAAGATGCCGATTCACCGCCGCGAGGTGTGGGATCGGATCTGCAACGGCGACGGCGTGGCTGCCGCTGCGGCGTCGCGGACCGAGAAGAAATAGCCCCGGAGGCTCGGACCCATGAAATCTCAGGGCGAAATCGAGGCCGCCGTCTGCGATGGCATCTCGAGATTCCAGCAGGAATTCATCGGTCGAGGCCCCAAGGACATCCATGCGCATCTGATCGGCACGCTGCTGGTCGTGCGTCTGCAGGGGGTGCTCACCCCGGCCGAACGCCAGCTGATCGCGCCACGCGATGAAACGGCGGAGGCCGGCAACGGCAACGGCAACGGGAACGGCAACGGGCATGAACACGGCAACGGCCGCTCGCTGCTCAAGCAGGTCCGCGCCCACATGGTCTCCACGGGCCGTGGGCGACTGGAATCGATCGTGGAGGAGTCGGTGGGTGTGAAGCTCGTGAGCGTGCACCACGACATCTCGACGATCACCGGCGAAGAGCTGCTCGTGTTTTCGCTCGCGGAACCGCCCGCGTGCCGACCGAAGAAGCAGAAGGCCTGAGGCGGCGTGTGGGGCGGAGCGCAAGCCCCGC